>JABFXP010000582.1 GCA_013361685.1 Catenulispora sp. | reverse complement strand
GTGCTCTTCCGATCTCGCCATGCACGCCGTCGCCCTCGCCGGACCGCCGCTGCGCGCCGGCCTGACCCCGGACTCCACCCGCCGCGCGGCCCGCCACCTGCGCCCGCTGCTGGGCACGGCGGCTCTGGCCTTCCACGACACCGACCGGATCCTGGGCTGGGACGGCGCGGGACAACACCGGCACACGCAGAGTTCCTTCGAACTCTCCCTCGGCGCGCTGAACTCCGGCGACCTCCAGGTGCTGGGACCGGAGGACGTCCACTGCGGCAGCGATTCCTGCGCGCTCCGGCACGCCGTCGTCGCCCCGATCATCCCGCCGAGCAGCATCGGCGGGATCCGTGATGACGGTGGCAGTACCGCGATCGGCACGCTGGCCGTCTACAGCCCCAGCACCTCTGTAGCGCTGGTGCGAGCCGTGGGAGAAGTCGCGTACTGGGTCGCCACGCAGATCGAACTCGCCGAACTCGATCGCTCCCGGACCCGTCTGATGGAGACCGAACTCAGAGCCCTCCGTGCACAGATTTCCCCGCACTTCGTCTACAACTCCCTTACTGCGATCGCCTCCTTTACGCGGACCGACCCGGAGCGCGCACGCGAACTCCTCCTAGAGTTCGCTGACTTCACGCGCTACTCGTTCCGCGCCCACGGTGAGTTCACCACGCTGGCCGAAGAGTTCCGCTGCGTAGACCGCTACTTGCTCCTGGAACGCGCGCGCTTCGGCGAACGCCTCCAGGTGACGGTGCGCATCATCCCCGAGGTGCTTCCTGTAGAAGTTCCCTTCCTATGCGTTCAACCCATAGTGGAGAACGCTGTACGGCACGGACTGGAAGGCAAGCCAGGACCCGGCCACGTCACCATCACCGCCGAGGAGACCCGGCACGAGTACCGCATCACCGTGGCCGACGACGGCGTGGGGATAACCGCTGACGTCCTCCAAGAAGCCCTCGCACCCGCTGAGCCCGGCACCCGTACCTCCGTCGGCCTGTCCAACGTCCACGAGCGCCTGCGCGCCGTCTACGGCACGGCCTACGGCCTGCGGATCGACTCCCGCCCTGGAGCGGGTACCACGGTGCTGATCCGGATTCCCAAGAAGCAGGGACGGCAGACTGCATGACCACCGCGCCACCGGCGGGCCTTCGGGTCCTCGTGGTCGACGACGAGCCGCCGGCCGTCGCCGAACTCGCCTACCTCCTGTCCCGTGATCCCCGCATCTCCTCGGTGCTCACCGCCAACGACGGCGAAGAAGCGCTGCGGGTTCTGAAGAACTCCCCGGTGGACGCCCTGTTCCTGGACATCCGCATGCCGGGGCTGGACGGCTTGGAGATCGCGGCGGTGCTCAACCAGTTCGCCACCCCGCCGCAGATCATCTTCGTGACCGCGCACGAGGAGTTCGCCTTGGAGGCCTTCGACCTGCACGCCTCCGACTACCTGCTCAAGCCGGTCCGCTCCGAACGGCTCAGCGAGGCGATCCGGCGGATGGCGACGACCGCGGTTCCCAAAGCGGCGCACGAAGCAGGTCCGTACGACGTCATCCCGGTAGAACTCGCAGGCGTCACCCGGTTCATCCCACGCCGGGACGTGGCCTACGCCGAAGCCCAGGGCGACTACGTCCGCCTGTACACGGCCACGAGCAGCCATTTGGTCCGCATACCGCTGGCGGTCTTGGAAGAACACTGGTCCGCCGCCGGGTTCGCCCGCACCCATCGCCGTTTCCTGGTCCGGGTAGACGCCGTCTCCGAGGCCCGCTGGGAGAGCGGCCACCTCACCGTGATCGTCGGCGGCACACCGATCCCTGTAGCCCGCCGCCAGACGCGTGAAGTGCGCGAACGTCTGAACCACCGCTGATCGCGCCGACCCAACCGCTGGTCACCCGTTGAGCGCACCACGCCAACCGTCCAGAGATAGAACTCTTATCCCCTCTGTCATGCTTTGACAGCTAATTCCTACAGTGGTCAGAGAACGGACGCCGGCAGCGGCACCGAATCCGACCTGGCCGCACCCCATAAGCACGCCGCCCACCGAAAAGGGTCCCGGTGGGCGGCGTATCGCGTTCTCGCCACTGCACGAAGGTAAAAGGTCTATACCAATAGTGAGGAAAACCTTGTGCTCGGGCCCCTCCCTTGGTGAGCTACCCCCTGGATACAGTGTGACCGCAGTCATAAAGCATCGAACGAGGAGAGACGGTGTCGAACGAGGCCCTTTCCAACTTGCTACACGAGGAGCGCCGGTTCGCGCCGCCCGCAGCGTTCGCGGAAGCCGCGAACGTCACGGCCGACGCCTACGCGGAAGCCGAGGCGGACCGACTGGCGTATTGGGAGAAGCAGGCCGAGCGCCTGTCGTGGGACACCAAGTGGAGTGAGGTACTGGACTGGTCGGACAAGCCGGTCGCCAAGTGGTTCGTCGGCGGCAAGCTCAACGTCGCCTACAACTGTGTGGACCGCCATGTCGAGGCCGGCAACGGCGACCGCGTGGCGATCCACTTCGAGGGCGAGCCGGGCGACTCCCGCGCCATCACCTACGCCGAGCTCAAGGACGAGGTCTCCAAGGCCGCCAACGCCCTGACCGCGCTCGGGGTCGGCAAGGGCGACCGGGTCGCGATCTACATGCCGATGATCCCGGAGACCGCGGTCGCGATGCTGGCCTGCGCCCGCATCGGCGCGGTGCACTCCGTGGTGTTCGCGGCGTTCTCCCCCGACGCGCTGCGTTCGCGCATCGAAGACGCCGGCGCCAAGCTCCTGATCACCGCCGACGGCTACCACCGCCGCGGCGGCACGGTGAACCTGAAGGCGAACGCCGACGAGGCGGTGGCCGGCGCCGAGACCGTCGAGAACGTGCTCGTCGTGAAGCGCACCGGCGCGGACGTCGCGTGGAGCGAGAAGGACGTGTGGTGGCACGACACCGTCGGCGCCGCGAGCACCGAGCACACGCCGGAGGCCTTCGACAGCGAGACTCCGCTGTACATCCTCTACACCTCCGGCACCACCGGTAAGCCCAAGGGCATCGTCCACACCACCGGCGGTTACCTGACGCAGGCCGCATACACCCACCACGCGGTGTTCGACCTGAAGCCGGAGACCGACGTCTACTGGTGCACCGCCGACGTCGGCTGGGTCACCGGCCACTCCTACATCGTCTACGGACCGCTGGCCAACGGCGCCACCGAAGTCATGTACGAGGGCACCCCGGACACCCCGCACCAGGGCCGCTTCTGGGAGATCGTCCAGAAGTACAAGGTCACCCTGCTCTACACCGCCCCCACCGCGATCCGCATGTTCGCCAAGTGGGGCGACGGCATCCCGGCCAAGTTCGACCTCTCCTCGCTGCGCCTGCTGGGCTCGGTCGGCGAGCCGATCAACCCCGAGGCCTGGATCTGGTACCGCAAGAACATCGGCGGTGACCGGACGCCGGTGGTCGACACCTGGTGGCAGACCGAGACCGGCGCCATGATGATCTCCCCGCTGCCCGGTGTGACCGAGGCCAAGCCGGGCTCGGCGATGCGGCCGCTGCCGGGCATCTCGGCGAACGTCGTCGACAAGGACGGCGCCATCGTCGAGAACGGCCGCGGCGGCCTGCTGGTCCTGGACAAGCCCTGGCCGTCCATGGCCCGCGGCATCTGGGGCGACCAGCAGCGGTTCATCGACACCTACTGGGCGCGCTTCGCCGAGCAGGGCTACTACTTCGCCGGCGACGGCGCCAAGAAGGACGCCGACGGCGACCTGTGGCTGCTCGGCCGCGTCGACGACATCATGCTCGTCTCCGGCCACAACATCTCCACCACCGAGGTGGAATCGGCCCTGGTCTCCTACCCCTCGGTCGCGGAGGCCGCGGTCGTCGGCGCCAAGGACGAGACCACCGGCCAGCGCATCGTGGCCTTCGTCATCCTGCGCGCCGGCGAGGAGGAGACCGAGGAACTGGACGCGGCGCTGAAGGCGCACGTGTCCAAGGAGATCGGCCCGATCGCCAAGCCCAAGCAGATCCAGATCGTGGCCGAGCTGCCCAAGACCCGCTCCGGCAAGATCATGCGCCGCCTGCTGAAGGACGTCGCCGAGGACCGCGCGGTCGGCGACACCACCACCCTGGCCGACTCCACGGTCATGGACCTGATCAAGGCGAAGCTGCCGCACGCCAACGAGGACTGATCGCCCCCGCGGCCCGGCGCCGGGCACTCGGACTCAGGGTCCGGGTGCCCGGCGCTTGCCGTTAGCTCGAACAGCCCAGGCGCGCCGAGTAGTGCGGGCGGCATGGGTAGTGGTCCGTTGATCACCGCCCGACCGCTGTCGACCGCACCGCCCCTTCGCGGCTTTCGAGCCCCTGAGCCCTTCGAGGTCCGCACCTATGCCGCGCCCGGACCGGCCCGCAGCTCCGCTGCGCGTCTTCGCGCGCCTGAAGCGGATCGAGCGCCGGCACGTCGCGGCGGTGCTCCGGACCGAGACCGTCGGCGGCGCGCTGCTCATCGCCTTCGCCGTGGTCGGGCTGGTGTGGGCGAACTCCCCGTGGAGCGGCTCCTACGAGACCGTCAAGGACACGGTCGTGGGACCGCACCTGTGGCACCTGAACCTGTCGCTGGCGAGTTGGGCCGCGGACTTCCTGCTGGCCTTCTTCTTCCTGGTCGCCGGGATCGAGCTCAAACACGAGCTGCAAGTCGGCGAACTGTCCGAGGTGCGGGCCGCGGTGTTGCCGGTGGTCTCGGCGCTGTGCGGCATGGCCGTGCCGATCGCTGTCTATCTGGTCGTCAGCGCCGGGCACGAGCACGCCGCGAGCGGCTGGGCGGTGCCGACGGCGACCGACATCGCGTTCGCCCTGGCCGTGCTCGCCGTCGTCGGGCAGAACCTGCCGTCGGCGCTGCGCGCCTTCTTGCTCACCCTGGCCGTGGTCGACGACCTCGGCGCGATCATCATCATCGCGATCGCGTACACGGAGCAGATCGACGTGGTCGCGCTGGTGGTCGCCGCGCTGCTGATCGCCGCCTTCTACCTGGTACAGCGGCAGCGGATCACCAGCCTGTGGCTGAACGTCCCGCTGGCTCTGGCGATCTGGATCGCGGTGCACGCCGCCGGCGTCCACGCCACGGTGGCCGGAGTGGCCGTCGGCCTGATGCTGCGCGGCAAGCGGGACCCGCGCGAGGAGTGGTCGCCGGCGGAGCGGGTGCAGTGGCGGCTCCAGCCCTTCTCCGCCGGCTTCTGCGTCCCGGTCTTCGCGGTCATGTCCGCGGGCGTGGACATCGGCGGCGACACGTTCGGCACGCTGTTCACCGACCGGATCCCGCTGGCGATCGCCGCCGGCTTGTTCATCGGCAAGTCCGTCGGCGTGTTCGGCGGCGCGTACCTGACCGCGCGGTTCACTCGTGCGGAGCTCTCAGACGACCTGCGTTGGAGTGACATCGCGGCGGTGTCGACCCTCACCGGCGTCGGGTTCACGGTCTCGCTGCTCATCGCCGAGCTGGCCTTCGACGACGCGCCCGACCTGTTGAACCTGGCAAAGGGCGGCGTCCTGGAGGGCTCTCTGGCCTCCGCGCTGGTCGCCGTAGTCCTGCTGCGCAGACGCGACCGTTTCTACGATCGGCTCTGCAATGAAGAGGACTCGGAGGACTTTGAGGAAGAATAGAGCGGCGTCCCCTCCGCACTGGCCGCGGAGGGGACGCTTATATGTTTCCGACATACGCTCTGCTCAGAGCGCCCTGCTTCAGTCCGACAGGCGCGCGTCCGCATAGGCAGCCATGGCAGCGGCCTGGTACTCGGCGAGCCCTTCGGCGATCTTGTCGTAGTTCGCCTTGAACCGCTCGTCGTCGACGTACATACGACCCAGGCACTTGTAGGCCGTGCGGTTGGGCGTCCACCAGCGGCAGATGCTCAGCCAGTTCTGGTGCACCTCGTCCAGCACCGCCGGGTCGTCGACCGGCGTGCCGGCCGCCATGAACTCGGCCATGCGGATCATCGCCGCGGTCGCCTCCCGCTGCCAGCGCTCGATGTCCTCCTCGGTCATCCCCTCGCGCTTGCGCTGCGCCCTCTCGAACTCCTCGGGCCAGCGCTCGCGCGCCTCGTCGTCGTACTGCGTGCTGTCGAACCCCTCGAACAGGTTCTCCGGTCGGTTGATACGGACGGCCACCTCGGGCCTCCCCTCCAGTTCGTTGATGGTCCGCGCCACGGTCCGGGCCACCCGCGCCAGCCGGTCGCGCTCGCCGAGCAGGCGCGCGTGCTGGCGCCGCAGGGCCGCGAGCAGGTCCGGCTCGGAGTCGATCGCGCTCGCGATGTCGGCCAGCGCCATGCCGAGCTCGCGCAGTACGAGGATCTGCTGCAGGCGCAGCAGTTGCGGCTCCTCGTAGTAGCGGTAGCCGTTGGCGCCGACGTGGTCGGGCTTGAGCAGCCCGATGTCGTCGTAGTGGCGCAGCGTGCGGGCGGTCACCCCGGACATCCGGGCGACTTCCGCGATCGACCAGGTCATGACCCTCTCCGCTCACCCGTCGCCGACCGCCACCTGTCCAGGACAGCGGCGCTTCGCGTCACGGATCCATCTGTGTGCGGCCGGCTTCTCCGACCGCTCCCTCGACGGTAAAAGCTTCCGTAACGGCAAGGTCAAGCCGGATTCGGCCGCATCGGGGGCTCGCGGCGGGATTTAGCTTCCCCCGGGGGTCAGGGACGGCCGAGGATCAGGTCGAAGGCCTCGGCGGTGTGCTCGATGACGTGTTCCGGCTGCGGGTCCCCGGCGAGGGCGGAGGGCAGCGGACGGCCGTGGTGCAGCCAGGCGGTGTGCATGCCCACTCCGTTGCCGCCGGCGATGTCCGCACCCAGCGAGTCACCGACCATCCAGCCGCCCTCCAGCGGCGCTCCGGCCCGGTCCGAGGCCAGCTCGAAGATCTTGGACTCGGGCTTCCACGTGCCCTCGACGTCGGAGACGCAGACCACGTCCACGTAGGCGCGCAGGCCCACGGCGTCGATCTTGGTGTTCTGGAAGTCGCCGTAGCCGTTGGTGACGATGCCGATCCGCCAGCCGGCGTCGCGCAACGCCTCCAGGCCCTCCGCCACGCCCGGATAGGTGACCAGCAGGTCGACCATCCGCAGGCGGTAGTCGCGCATCAGCTCGGCCGGGTCGGCGGACAGCCCGAAGTAGTCGGCCACCCCCCGGAAGGCGTCGTCCGGGGAGCCGGTCCAGTAGACGTGCTCCTTCTCCAGGAAGCCGAGCGCGTCGCCCCCGACGCCGTGCTCCGCCACGACCTGCTCGATCCACGCGATGAACGCGCCCTTCGAGGAGATCAGAGTGTCGTCCAGGTCGAACAGCGCGAGACGGGGCATGGCTTCGAGATTAACTGATCGTTCCGACAGCCAACGGAACGCAGGGTTACGGCTGGTGGCGGAGAGGCTGCTCAGACCCGTGGGACGAGCCGTCCGGCGGCGGCGTCATCCGGCGCTGAGCAGCAGCCCCGACGTCGGGACGCCGGTACCGGCCGTGACGAGCACGTTGCGCACGTCAGCCACCTGGTTGACCGCCGTGCCCCGGACCTGGCGCACCGCCTCGGCGATGCCGTTCATGCCGTGGATGTAGGCCTCGCCGAGTTGCCCGCCGTGGGTGTTGAGCGGCAGCCGGCCCCCGAGGTGGATGGCGCCGTCCCGGATGAAGTCCCGGGCCTCGCCGCGCCCACAGAAGCCGAACTCCTCCAGTTGGGTGAGTACGAACGGGGTGAAGTGGTCGTAGATGACCGCGGTCTGGACGTCCTGCGGCCCGAGCCCGGACTGCCTCCACACCTGCCGTGCGACGGTGCCCATCTCCGGAAGCCCGGTGATGTCGTCGCGGTAGTAACTGGTCATCATGTGCTGATCGTGGGCCGAACCTTGTGCGGCGCCGGTGATAAGCGCTTCCTTCCCTGGGAGGTCCCGCGCGCGCTCCGCCGAGACGATCACCAACGCCACTCCGCCGTCCGACTCCTGGCAACAGTCCAGGAGCCGCACCGGGTCCGCGATCATCTTCGAGCTCTGGTGGTCCTCCAAGGAGATCGGACGCTGGTAGAACCAGGCTTTCGGGTTGGTGGCCGCGTGTGCGCGTGCCGCCACCGCGACGTGGCCGAAGTCCTCGGAGGTCGCTCCGTACTTGTGCATATAGCGTCGGGCGGCCATGGCGACCCACGCTGCGGGCGTGATGAGCCCGTACGGCGCGTAGTAACCGAAGTGCTGGGCCATCGGGGACTCGCCGCGCATCTGCACCGCGGCGTCGCCGGAGCCGAACCGGCGGCCGGAGCGCTCGTTGAAGGCGCGGTAGCAGACCACGACGTCGGCCAGGCCCGCCGTGACCGCCGCCGCGGCGTGCGCGACCGTGGCACAGGCGGCGCCGCCGCCGTAGTCGACGAGCGAGAAGTACCGCAGTTCTTTCACGCCGAGCCCGCGGCCGACCATGATCGACGGACTGCTGTCCATCGAGAACGTGACCAGGCCGTCGACCTCATGCGGTGAGATGCCGGCGTCGGCCAGCGCGCCCTTACACGCTTCCAGGCACAGCTGAAGCTCGCTGCGGCCCGACTCCTTGGAGAACTCCGTGGCACCGATGCCGACGATCGCCGCCTTGCCGGACAGAGAGGTGCTCACTCAAAGACGCCCTTCACTCGAGTCCGGCAGAGCACGAACAGCCACCGTCACGGTGCCGGTGACATGGTCGCCGAGCCTGTTCGCGCCGCGGACCGCGATCTCCACCGTTCCGTCCTCCTCGGTGCGGATCACCGACCCGGTCAGCGTCATCGTGTCGCCGGGGTAGTTCGGGACGCCGAGCCGGATCGCGATCTTGAGTATCCGGGCCTGCGGGCCGGCCCAGTCGGTGACATAGCGGCCGACATAGCCGTTCGTGGTCAGGATGTTCATGAAGATGTCGGGGGAGCCCTTCTGCCGGGCCGCCGGGACGTCGTGGTGCACGTCCTGGTAGTCCCGCGAGGCGATGGCCCCGGCGACGATCCGGGTCGGGGTGATCGGGACGACGAGCTCCGGCAACGTCTCCCCGACCTTGGGCAGCGCGGTCATGCGTCCTCCTCGATCGGGTGCGTCGCGATCAGGTCGCCGAGATCGCCGGACCAGGCCTCCGCTGAGCCTCCGTAGAGCTCCCAATAGCGCGCCCACGCGTGGTACCTGTGCAGCGGATAGGTGACGTCCACGCCGAAGCCGCCGTGCAGGTGCTGGGCGGAGCTGACGACGCGGCGCGCGCCGTCGGCGGCCCAGATCTTGGCGGTCGCGACGGCGTAACGGACGCGGGGTGAGCTGAGGTCGTGCTCTGCGAGGGCGTGGACGGCGTCCCAAAGCGCGGCGTGCATGGCGCGGGAGTCGATGTAGCGGTCGGCCGCGCGCAGGGCCACGCCCTGGAAGGTGGCGAGCGGGTGTCCGAACTGCACGCGGCCGCTGACGTACTCCGAGGTCATCGTGAGAGCACGTGCCGCGATCCCGCACAGCATCGCCGACGAGAACAGCGCCCCGAGGGTCCGCGCCCGGTCGGCGGCGTCGCAGACCTCCATGACGTCGGCGTCGATGAATTCCAGGACGCCGAGCGGCTCGCCGGTCGTGGTGACCTGGTCGCCGATCCGCGCGGTGGAGAGGGAGACCAGGGCGAGGACTTCGTAGCCGTCCTCGCGGAGTGCCGGGACCAGGACGGCGTCGGCGCTCAGCGGGTACGGCACAAGCTGCGTGATGCCGTTGAGGCGACGGCCGGTCAGTCGCAGGGGATTGGCGATGGTGGACGGATGCTCGGCGAGAGCGGCGGTGATCACGAGTTCACCCGACATGACGGCCGACAGGTGCCGCTCGCCTATAACGGAGACCGCCATGAAGGTCTCTGCCAGGGGCACGCGTGCGAGAGCCGCACCGGCCTCGCTCAGCATGCGCACCATGCCGGGCAGACCGGTTCCCCCGCCCCCGACGCTCTCTGGGAGAACGGCCGCGAGCAGACCGGTGTCGGCCAGGGTGCGCCACAGACGGCGGTCGTGCTCGTCGGAGACTGCTTCGTTGCTATAAGCCGGGCTCCGTGTGGCTTCTATGTCGAGGTCTTTGAAGACCTCTGCAGAGAGGTCGCCAACGGCTTCCAGGGCCTCGTCCGCTGACTGTTCCAGCACGGTCACGACGTCTCCTCCGGTCCCGCGAACACGAGCCCGTCCTCGAAGACAAGACGCAACGGCATCTCTATACGGAGATCGTCATTGGCGATGCCACGGGTGCCGCATACGATGCGTGCTCCCTCATCGCTGTCCTCGACCTCCACGTCTATGAGCACGACCGCATAAGGGGCGTCTTCCCAGGGCGGAAGCGGGTGATGGCAGACGGTGTAGCTGTGGAGGACCGCACGCCCGGTGGCGGCCACCGTGGTCCAGTCGAGGGACTGGCACTGCGGACACATCGGGGATGGCGGGTGCCGCAGCGATCCACAGGCTGTGCACTTCTGGATGAGCACGCTGCCCTTGGCGACGCCTTCCCAGTAGTAGGCGTTGTCGCGGCCGGTCAGCGGTTGCGGCCGGGTCATGCCTTCTCCTTGGGTTTGAACCACAGGGTGCGGAACGACATCTCTCCGACGAGTTCGCCGTGCTGGTCCCGGTACTCGGTGACGGAGGTGAGGAAATAGCCCTCGCCGAGTGCGGTGGTCTTACGCGAGGACACGGACTCCAGCCGCGAGACCGCGTAAAGGTGGTCCCCGAGGGTCAGGTAGCGGTGATAGGTCTGCTCGCAGTTGGTGGCGACCACCGCCAGGTAGCCGGCGGCGACGAGCTCGGCCTGAGCGCGGGTGGTCCCGTCCCGGAACCCGCGCATCCGCAGCCCTGGCATGGTCCAGGCCTGCAAGGAGGCGGGCGGCGCGACGACGTCCGGGTGGCCGGCGGCGCGCGCCGCCTCGGCGTCGGTGTAGATCGGCAGCTCGTCGCCCATCGCGTCGCACCAGTGCCGGATCATCGGCTGGTTCACCGGGTCCCAGGCGGGGACCGGGTCGGACGGCGGGTCTGCGAGGTGCGCGGACACTTTCTCGTACAGCGGATCGGTCTCCACAGCTCTCCCTATCTGCGCACTCGGGGCATAGCCAGGCCGGTCATCGCGATGATCTCCCGCTGGATCTCGTTCGCCCCGCCCCCGAAGGTGTTGGTCACGGCGTAGCGGTAGAGGAATTCGAGATCGCCCGCCAGGAGCGCGCCGGGGGAGCCGGCCTTGAGGATTCCTCCGGCGCCGAGTACCTGGAGCAGCTCTGCGAGCGCTTCTATATGCGTCTCCGTCCCGTGCACCTTCGCTGCCGAAGCATCGGCGGGGGACAGGTGGGCTCCGGTCTGGTCCTTCTGGAGCGCGGCGACCATCTGACCGTTGAGGAGACGCAACCCGCTGATCCGTATATAGGCGCGCGCCATGGTGGCCTTCACCCACGGCAGGTCTATGACGCGCTTCCCATCAGCGGCGGGCGTCGCGGCGGCCCAGCCCTGGACCTTCGCGAACGACCGGATCACGCCTTGGGCGACGGCGGCCAGGGCCACGCGCTCGTGGTTCAGCTGCGTCGTGATCAGCTTCCAGCCCTCGTTCTCGGCACCGATACGCATCGCCACCGGGACATGCACATCGCGGTAATACGTGGCGGTCGTGTAGTGCGAGGCGATCGTGTGGATCTTGGTGGCCTCGAAGCCGGGGGAGCGGGTGTCGACGAGCAGGATCGTGATGCCCTTGTGCTTGGGCGCGTCGGGGTCTGTGCGACAGGCGAGCCAGACGTACTCGGCGGAGTCGCCGTGCGTGGTGAAGATCTTCTGTCCGTTGACGACGTAGGCGGTGCCGTCCTCGGTGCGCACAGCGCGAGTGGCCAGACTCGCGAGGTCGGTGCCCGCACCCGGTTCGGAGTAGCCGGCGGCGACGTCGATCTCCCCGGACAGGATGCCCGGCAGGATCAGATCCTTCTGCTCCTGGGTGCCGAAGCGCATGAGCGTGGGCCCCACGGTGTTCAACGCGACCAACGGCATGGGGCAGCCCGCGCGCGCCGCCTCGTCGAAGAAGATGAACTGCTCGACCGGCGTGAGGCCGCGGCCGCCGTACTCCTTGGGCCAGCCCACGCCGAGCCAGCCGTCCGCACCGAGCTTCAGGTGCAGGGTGCGCCCGGTGGCGGTGGAGGTGTCCGGCAAGCGCAGGTCCCGGCGGACGTCCTCGGTGACGAGCGCGGCGAAGTAAGCCCGCAGCTCGGCCCGCAGAGCACGCTGGGCCGGGGTGTAGGCGAGGTGTTCCGGTGGGCGCATGCGGCGGCGTCTCCCGCGGTCGGCGTTGATCGGGACGATCTGAGCACTCGTCAGATTAGAACACGTTCTATCTCTTGGGAACCGCCGGTTAGGGTGGCTTCATGGACAGTCTCGACGGCGTCGGCGGACCCTTCGACGCGGTCGTGCTCGCCGGCGGCGGCGCGCGGCGGCTCGGCGGGGTGGACAAGCCGGCGCTCGACGTCGGGGGGATCAGCCTGCTGGACCGGGTGCTGGCGGCGTGCCGGGGCGCGGCGTCGATCGCCGTGGTGGGTCCGCCGCGCGCCGTGGGCCGCCCGGTCGTGTTCACCCGCGAGGAGCCGCCCGGCGGCGGACCAGTGCCGGCGGTGGCCGCCGGAATGGAAATCGGTTCCTCGGAAGTGGTGGCCGTTTTCGCCGCCGATCTGCCTTTTCTGGACGCCGCCGCGGTCGAGTTGTTGCGGCGCGCATTGGCCGCGGACCCGGCCGCCGACGCGGTTGTCTTCACCGACGCGCACGGCAAAGACCAACCGCTGGCCGCGCTTTATCGGCGCCCCGCTTTGGCGCGGGCATTGGCGGGTCTGCCTGAGCTGTCGGGCGCCCGGTTGTCCGCGCTGCTTCGCCCGCTCACGGTGGCCCGGGTGCCGGACCCGCGCGGCGTCACCGCGGACTGCGACACCTGGGACGCGTTACACGCCGCTCGCGCGCTGCTCGCGACACGGCCCGCCGCACCGGCGAAGATGGACGGCATGGACGATGACAAGCTGCTCGCCGACTGGTGCGCCGCCGCCGCGGCCGAACTCGGCCTGGCCGGCCACGAACTCACCCCGGCCGACGTGGACGCGATCCTCGGTCTGGCCGGCGTCGCGGCCCACAGCCTCGTGCGTCCGGCCGCCCCGCTGACCACGTTCCTGGCCGGCTACGCGGTCGGGCTGCGCAGCTCCGCCGACGGCGGCCGCGGCGCCCTGGACGGCCCGATCGCGAAGCTCAGCGCCCTGGCTCAGAACTGGGATCAGGGCGGGGGCGGGCACAAGCCCGGCTCGGCGACAAACGGCTCGACGTCTGCTCGCGGCTCGGTGGCGCCGCACGCCGCCGGCTCCGGACCGGTGCGCGCGAGTTCGCCAAGCCATGAGCAGGCGGGCACCGGCGGGCCCGGATCGCCGGCGTCGTCCCCGAACTCCTCCGAACCGGCAACCGGTTCCGCCGGCGACGCTCCGGAATCCGCCGGCCGGTGACCACTTCCTGGTCCCAGGCCCGCGGGATCGCCGGCAAGGCGGCGATCCCGCTGCCGGTGACCCGGGTGCCGTTGGCGAAGGCCCGCGGCGCCGTCCTCGGCGAGTCCCTGTCCGCGCTGGTGGACCTGCCGCCGTTCGCGACGTCCGCCATGGACGGCTGGGCCGTCGCCGGGCCCGGCCCCTGGAAGGTCACCGGGCAGGTGCTGGCGGGGCAGCAGTCGGCCCGGATCGGCGACGGGGAGGCGGTGGAGATCGCCACCGGCGCCCGGGTGCCCTCCGGAGCGGAGGCGGTGCTGCGCCGGGAACACGGGTTCGTCGACGCCCACGACCGGCTCCACGTCGGCGAAGCCGAGAACCGGCCGGAGCCCTCCGCCGTCCCGGCGCGACAGCGGATGTACGGGTCGCCGCCGCCTGGGCCCGTGGCCACCCGCACGCCGCGCGGCTCCGAACTCGGCCTGCCGATAGGCACCGACATCCGGCCGCAGGGCCAGGAGTCGCGGCGCGGTGAGACGCTGCTGTCGGCCGGAACCCGGATCACGCCGGCCGTGCTCGGCCTGGCCGCCGCTGCCGGCTACGACGACCTGCCGGTGCATGAGCGGCCCCGGGTCACGCTGCTGGTCATCGGCGACGAGCTGGCCGACTCCGGCCTGCCGGACGGCGCGCGGGTCCGCGACGCCCTCGGCCCGATGTTCACCGCGTGGCTGGACGAGCTCGGCGTGCGGACCACCGTGGCCCGGATCGCCGACGACGCCGGGGAGCTGCTGGCCGCCGTCGCCTCCTCCCCCGCCGACCTGGTGATCACCACCGGCGGGACGGCGCGCGGGCCGGTGGACCACGTGCACGGGGTGCTCGGCGAGCTCGGCGCGCGGCTGCTGGTCGACGGGGCGGCGGTGCGGCCCGGGCACCCGATGCTGCTGGCCGAGCACGGC
>JABFXP010000723.1 GCA_013361685.1 Catenulispora sp. | reverse complement strand
AGGACGGTGGTGGCGCGGTTGGTGTCGGTGTCGTGGAACATGGCTGCGGCTTGGTCGGCGTAGTGGGTGGCTGTGTCGGGGTTGCCGGTGGTGCGGGCTATGGTGGCCAGGCCTTCCCAGGCTACGGCTTCTTCGAAGCGGATTTCGCGGTCGCGGCATAGGGACAGGGCTCTGAGGTAGCTGGTGCGGGCTGATGTGGGGTGGCCTAGGGCGAGTTGGAGTTTGCCGATGAGGTTCCAGGTGGTGCTTTCCAGATCGGGGTTGGCGCTTTGTTCGGCTACCGCCAGGGCTCGGCGGGCCCAGGGGAGGGCTGCTGCGTGGTCGTTGTTGCGGTGGAGGAGGTCGGCTATGGAGCAGCAGATGCCGCCTTCGGCGTGGCGGGCTCCTATGCGGGCGGCTAGTTCCAGGGCGCGTTGCAGGGTGGTGTGGGCGCGGAGGTGGTCGTTGAGGCGGGAGCGGGCCCAGCCGATGTTTGTCAGGGCTATGACTTGGAGGTAGGGGTTGGCGAGTTCTTCGCTGCGGGTCAGTGCTTGTTCGTGGTGGTGTAGCGCTTCTTTGTGTCTGCGCATGCAGCCGAGGAGGGCGCCGATGTTGCCCAGGGCGGCTGCTTCGTCGCGGCCTGCGCCGATTTCGCGGGCCAGGTCCAGGGCGCGGCGGTAGTGGCGCAGGGCCTCGTCGAAGTCGCCGCGTACGTGGAAGACGCAGCCCAGGTTGCGGAGCGTCTGTGACATGCCCTGGCGGTCGCCCAGTGCGCCGAATTCGGTCAGCGCCTGCTGAAGTGCTGTGATCGACTCCTGATAACGGCCCAGGGTGCGCAGGGCGAGGCCGGTTTGCAGGCGTGCGGACGCCCGCCCACGGAGGTCGCCGGCGGCGGTGGCGTCGCGCACCGCCAACTCCAGGCCGGGCAGCGCCTCCTGCGCGTAGCCGCCGTGGACCAGCAGCGAGGCGGTCGCCACGGCCAGCGCGCAGGTCTGCTCCCGGTGCGGGCCCGAGGCGGTCTGGTCGATGACGGCGGCCAGGTTGGCCCGCTCGTCTCGGAGCAGTGTCACGACGTCGTCGAAGGTGCGCGGCAGACCGTCGGATGAACTGTCTGGCGTGGATGAACTGTCTGGCGTGGATGAGCCGTTCGGAGCGGACGAGCTGTCCCGTGCGGACGAACCGTCCCCGCCAGAAACATCCGCCCACAACCCCGACCCCGGATCAGCCAACGCCATCGCCGCCACCGCCAGCCGCCGATAGTGCGACCGCAGCCGCTCAAGCGCCTCCTCGCGCCGCTCCGCCGGATCGCACTGCATCGCCTTGCCGACCGCGTATTGCCGAATCAGGTCGTGCAACCGGTAGCGCCCGAAGCGGTCCTGGCCCAGAAGATTCAGATCGACCAGCCGTTCCAAGCACGCCGCCGTTTGGTCCACTGGAAGTCCGGCCAGCGCAGCTGCTGCGGCCGCGTCGAAGTCCCGTCCCGGATGCAGGCTCAGCGCCCGGAAGACCTCCTGATCGGACTGGCGGAGCCGCCGGTACGACACCTCGAACGCGCCCGCGACGCTGCGATCCCCGGCGACCAGCTCTGTCAGTCCGCGCCCGCCACGCAACCGATCGGCCAGGTCCGCCACGGTCCACCCGGTACGGTGCCGCAGCCGAGCCGCCGCGATCCGGATCGCCAGCGGCAGCCGGCTGCACAGCCCGACGATGTCGGCCACGGCTCCCGGCTCGGCCCGCGCCCGCCTGTCGCCGACGATCCGCGTGAACAGCGCCGTGGCGTCGGCCTCGGACAGCACGTCCAGCGAGCAGACGTCCGCGGAGTCCAGCCCGAGCAGCCGTTTGCGGCTGGTGACCAGCACCATCGACCGTCCGGCGCCGGGAATCAGGGGTCTGATCTGCTGGGCATCGCGCGCGTCGTCCAGCACTACGAGCGCACGCCGGCCGGCCAGCAGCGCCCGCCAGGCGGCAGCCTGCTGCACCGGTCCGGTGGGGATCTGCGGTCCGTGTCCGGCCACGCGCAGCAGCGAATCCAGCGCCGTGTCCGGCAGCAGCGGCCCCTGGCTCGGCGAGTGGGCGAGCAGGTCCACGTAGAACTGCCCGTCCGGAAACCGGTCGGCGACCAGGTGGGCGGCACGCAGCGCCAGCGCGGTCTTCCCGGCGCCGGCCATCCCGTCGATGCAGACGACGCCCGGCCCGTCCGGGTCGGCGACCAGGACCTTCGTCAGCCATTCCAGCTCCTCGTCACGCCCCACGAAGTCGCGGACCGCAGAAGGGAGGAAGTTGCTGCCGGACGGCGACGCGACCGGTCGGGGCTCGGTCCCGGCGGGCTCCGGCGGAGCGTGTTCACCCAGGTCGGTGGCGGTGTCAGGCTGTTGGGGCGTCAGGACTCTGGTAGTCGAGGCCGGCGCCGAGTTAGAACGCTTATTCGCTGGCGAGTTTGTGTGACCGACGGCGTCCAAAGCCGGATCGTTCCGAAGGATCAACTCATGCAGGCGCCGCAACCCGGCCCGCATGTCCAGCCCCAGATCACCGGCCAGCTGAGCCCGCCCCAGCTCATAGACCTCCAACGCCTCCGCCTGCCGCCCCGACCGGTACAGCGCCAGCATCAGCTGGCTGCGAAACGGGTCCCGAAACGGGTGCTCGGCGACCAGCTCGCGCAGCATCGGCACGTACTCGGCGCCGCCGCCGAGGTCCAGCCGCAGCCCGACCAGCTGCTCGACGGCGGACAGCCGCTCCTCCTCCAGCCGGGCCGCCGCCAGGCGCATCGCAGGGCTCTCCATCCCGGCCAGGGCCGGTCCCCGCCACAGCGCCAAGGCGTCCTCGAACTCTGCGACCGCTTCCTCCGCGTGCTTCTCGGCCGCAGCCCGGCCTGCGGACGTGACCAGTTCCCGGAACCGGTGCACGTCGACGTTCTCCGCGGAGACGCACGCCCGGTAGCCGCGCCGGTGGCTGACGATCACGTCGCGCGCCTCGCCCAGTCGCCGTCGCAGCTCCGACACCGCGTTGTGGACCTGGCGCCGGGCTGTCGCCGGCGGGTCCTCGTCCCACAGGGCGTCGACGAGGGACTCCACCGGCAGCAGCCGGCCGGATTCGAGCACCAGCACCGTCAGAAGCTTCTCCTGCCGCGGCCCGCCTACGTCCACCGGTGCCCCGTCCACCTGGATCCTCGGCGGTCCCAGCAGTTCGATGAAGCATTCGTGGGCTGGCAAGGTGTCTTCTACCCCCGTGACTGGCGGCTGCGGGCCCGGTGGGGGCCGCGAGCGGTGTGCGGTGTGCGCCGGCGGTGCGGAGCGGGCCTCCTGGGCGGTTTTGAACCAATGTTCTGCGAAGCTTTGAGAGATCTTCTACCGTCTGTCGGGGGTGCATAACCCTGTGTACGGATGAATGGGAGTAACACCTACGCCAGGGCGCCGTAGGCGCCGTCGTGGTGGATCAGGGGACGGCGGCCGGCCGCGGCGCGCACCGCCGAGATCCGGCCCAGCACGATCGCGTGTCCGTCGAAGTGGAGGCGGCGGACCACGGTGAGCATGATCCAGGCCAGTGCGCCGTCCAGGACCGGCAGTCCTTCGGCGCCGCGGGACCAGTGGACCCCCTCGTCGAACTTGGCGCCGCCGGAGACGCCGAACCGGCGGGCCAGGTCGGCCTGGTCCTCGGCCAGCAGGTGCACCATCACCCGGTCTTCGGCGGCCAGGGTCGGCCAGGACGACGAGCGTTTGCGCACCGCGAAGGACAGCACCGGCGGTTCGAACGAGACGGTGGCCAGGGAGGTGGCGGCGAAGCCGACCGGTTCGGCGAGGCCGGCGGTGATCACCGCCACGCCCTTGGCGTGCCAGCGCAGGCCCGAGCGGACCGCCTCGCGGTCGGCGGCGAAGCCGTCGCCGGCTCCGCCGCCTGGGCGGGTGGAGCCGCATCCCGCGCGCTCCACCCCGCCACCGGCGCAGTCCACCCCGCCACTCCCGCCACCGCAGCCGTCCATCGCGTCGCGGTCCACTCCAC
>JABFXP010000536.1 GCA_013361685.1 Catenulispora sp. | reverse complement strand
GGCGGCGGCGGATCAGTCCCCGGCCTTCCCTGCTCGTCGTGGTCTCGCGGATCGGGGTCGTGGTACGGATTGCTGGGATCGTGGGTGTCGATGGGCTGGTGCGCCGGGTCGGAAGGGCCAGTGGGGCCGGCTGGGTCGGACGGCCCCGTGGGATGGCCCGGCGGCCAAGGCTCCCTCCTCCATACCGGCGTGCCCCGCACGGGCGGGTCTATCGGATCGAGTCTGTGGCTGCCGCCGGGCGGTGCGGTCGGAGGCCGCTCGTGGTCGCCGCCCAACGGAAACGGCTTCACGATGATCTTCGGATCGTGGCTCGGCTGGTGCGGCGGAGGCTGGTGCGGATCATGATTCCGGTGCTGATGCTGGTTGTGGGGATCGCCGTCGTGGTGAGGATCGCCGTCGTGGTGGGGATCGCCGTCGTGGTGAGGATCGCCGTCGTTGTCATGATGCGGCGGATCCGGGTGCAGCACCTTCTCAGCCCGGTCGTGGTCGGCCTGCGGGATGCCGGCCAACGCGGCGATCTCGGCGGCGTGTTCTTGGATGTACCGGTCACGAGTGGCCTGGTCCAGGCTGTCCCACCACTTCTCGACGTCCTCTGCCGAGGCGCCGTCAGGCGGGAACTCCGATACGTCGACGACCTCGCCCGCGGAGGGGTCCAGTATCAGCTTCGCCGGGTCGCCACCGAAGCTCTTGAACACGTTGTCGAAGGTCGGAAGCTGATTGTCGCCGCCGTCGAACGTGACCTTCCGCAGCTTCGCCGCGAGGAGCGCGGCGTCGTCAAGCTCCTGGTGGCAGACGTTGGCCGCCCTGAGGTTGTCGCTCACCGCCTGCTGCGCCGTGCTGCGCGCGGTCAGCATGCTCTGCCCCGCCGCCGTGAGCTCGCCCGGCTTGTTTGTCAAAGATGGTCCGCTTAGGTTTTGCTTCACCAACCTGTAGTTCTCAAGGTCATCAATGAACTTTCGGTACTCACCGTCGCCCATGTCCTTGTCGGGCCGGGCGACATCGAGCCAATAGCCGTAGCTCTCGTAGGCGGAGACGGCGGTGGTGACAGCGGTCTTCGACTTGGCACGGGCGTCAGTCAAAGCCTTCTGATACGTCTGCAGCGACTCGGCCGCCTTCTCGTAGGACTGCCGCAGCTTCAGCAGGTAGTCCGGCAACGGTTCGCACGCCTGCCGCAACGCGTCGCCCGACGCCCCTATCCAACTGTTCAGCGACTTGTCCACCAGCAGTGACGACACGCCACGCCGGGCCCGGTCGGCGTCCTCGGCCAGCATGGTCAGCTGCCTGATGCGGCTGTCCAGCGCCGCCGGATCCATCGGCACCGGATCGGAACTCAGCCCGAGCAGCGACCACTGTTCGCCACGTTCTCCCACGCCCTGCACTCCGTCCCCGTTGTCGGGCCCCGTCGCCGGCGCCCGTCGGCCGGCTCGTCGCTTCAGTCCTCGTAGGCGCGGTTGTGCAGCCCGTGGGGCTGCGGCGCCAGCGATGCGTCCAGCTGCCGGATCTTGGCGACCGAGTCGTCGCACATCTTGGACAGCGCGGCCATGTACGAGTCGATGATGGTGCGCCCGACGCTCCACGCCTGGTCGAAGTAGGCCAGGCCGGTCTCCACCGCCGTCGACGCCGGGTCGGTGCCGAGATGGTCGCCGGAGGCGGGCGCCACCGGCTGCATGCCGATGCGCACGCCGTTCAACGCCGTGCCCCAGTCCTGGATCCCCTCCAGGTCGATCGCAAGCTGTTCGTGACTGGCCACAGTGAATCCGCCCCCTGAGATACCCCCGACGGCTCGCATCCTAACGCCTCATGCCGCCTGGTGGCGAGGCCGCGCGGCGACCTGTGCGACCGGCTCGTGACGCTCCGCGATCCCCCATTGGTGCCGAAACGGCGTGGTGGGCGGGGATCCCGAACTCGTTGGTGCTTATATGAGTTCTATGGATCCTTTGGCGTGGCCGCGCGCTGTGGCCCGCAGGCTCGACCGGTTCCAGCAGCGGCACGCCGTCCTCGCGTTCCCCGTGGCGGTGTGGCGGGAGCTGCAGAAGGTGAAGGCCGGCTACCTGGGCGCGATCCTCACCTTCTTCGCCTTCATCTCCCTGTTCCCGCTGCTGCTGATCCTGACCACGGTGCTCGGCGTGGTGCTGCGCCACTACCCGGGGATCCAGCAGCGGGTGCTGAACTCGGCGCTGGTCGACTTCCCGGTGATCGGCGACCAGCTCAAGAACAACATCCACGGCTTCGCCCGCAACGGTGTCGGGCTCGCCCTCAGCATCATCACCACCGCGATCGGCTCGCTCGGGCTCGCCAACGCCGCGCAGTACGTGATGAACATGCTGTGGGGCGTGCCTGAGGACCGGCGGCCGGGGTTCCCGATGTCGTGGCTGCGCAGCTTCGGGATCATCGCCTCGATGGGGCTCGGAGTGCTGTCCACCACGATGCTCACCGCGGTCGGCCAGTGGGCCAGCAACCGCGCTTTCGACATGGCCAGCCGGATCGGGCTGCTTGCCGCCTCCTTCGTGCTGACCGGGCTGCTGTTCTGGCTGGGGCTGCGGATGGCCACCGCGGCCAGCGTCCGCACCCGGGACCTGTTCCTCGGAGCGCTGATCGCCACGGTGTTCTGGCAGGGGCTGCAATACCTCGGCGGCGCGATCGCCGCGCACCAACTCCGCCACTCCAGCGCGCTGTACGGAGTCTTCGGTCTGGTCCTCGGGCTGGTGGCCTGGATCTATCTGTTGACACGGTTGACACTGATCGCCGTCGCGACCGACGTGGTCCGGGCCCATCGGGCATGGCCCCGGTCCCTGTTCGACTGATTCGCGCGTCCATCAGATGTAGCAGCGCGATATACGCCGCCGGACTCTCGACAAAAGGCGATCAACCGCAGAAGATCTCAAGGACGCGGTTCTTCGCCGTCAACGCACAGACCTCATCATCACGTACAGACCTTCACCAGTGCGCCCCGATCATTTCGGCGGTCTCCCCGAACGATCAAGCGAGCCGGTGCCGGGATTCCCGTCCGATCGCGTAGGATCGCCTGAATCCCCCCAAGCTGTTAGGAACCGATGCGATGCGTCCGCTCCACTCCGCCCGCATCGGGCTGGGCTCACTGTTGCCGTCGGGGGTTCGGCATCACCTGAACCGCCTGCGACCAGGCAAGATCATGCCCAACGGCTTCCGGCGCAAGGCGCTGGCGGTGTCGATCGCGGTCGGCGCGACGCTGATCACCAGCGGCCCCGCGCACGCGAGCATCGCCTACAGCCCCCTGCCGAAGCTGCCCGCGCTCAGCGTGAGTTTGCTCACTGAGCGCTATGACCTGAACCGCGCGGCGATGGCGAAGGCCGCCACGGAGGCCGAGCACGGCGGCGACGCACTGCTCGCACACACTCTGCGTAATCTGTCGATTCCGAGCCGTGACTTCCTGTCCTTCGATCCCTCCGGCGACGGCCGCGCGATCGAGGTGGTCGGCGACCTGGTCCACGCCAAGCGGATCGCGGTGGTGGTGCCGGGGGCCGGCAACACGCTGTCCAACTTCGACAGCGTCAAGGGCCCCGGCGGCGGCGCCGAGGCGCTCTGGTCGCAGGCCCAGGACCTGGGTGCGGGCGGATCGGTGGCGGTGATCGGCTGGCTCGGCTACGACCCGCCGTCGGTGGACAGCATCCACATCACCACCCTGGGCCACGCCGAGACCGGCGCCAAGGCGCTGAGGGGCTTCCTGAACCAGCTCAAGGCGGTCAACAACGCCCCGGTGACGCTGCTGTGCCACAGCTACGGCTCGGTGGTCTGCGGGCAGGCCGCGCACTCGGTCAAGGCCACCGACATCGCGGTGTTCGGCTCCCCCGGCATGGGCGTGGGCTCGGTCGCCGACCTGAACACCGGCGCCCGGATCTGGGCCGGCCGCGGCGCCAGCGACGGCATCGCCGACGTCCCGCACGTCCAGGTCGACCTGCTCGGCCTCGACGTCGGCTTCGGCGACGACCCGGTCGACCCGGCCTTCGGCGCCCGCCGCTTCGACGCCGGCAAGGGCGGCCACAGCGACTACCTGCGGCCGGGCAGCCTGGCGCTGCGGAACCTCGCGCTGATCGCGATGGGCCGGGGCGACTCGCTGAAGACGTCCTAGGACGTCCGGCAGCGGCGCTCGGACTCCCACCCCGACCCCCGGTATCCGACGACATGGATCCGCACCCCGGCGACCTCGCGATCGGTCCGGTGCCGGACGGGCACCGGTACTTCCGGCGATCGCTTCCGCTGGCGCACGCCTTCACCCCCGGCGACCCCGCGGCGGACCGCGCCTTCGAGCGCGCGCGGGCGATGCTGCGGGCCTGGGGACCGCAGATCGGGGCCGGGATGCGGGTCGAGGTGGCGTCCGCGTCAGCGTCAGGGTCGCCGGACGCCCTGCTCCCCGCGCCGGAAGCCGGACTCGAGGTTCGGGTGACGGCGCGGCTCGCCGGGATCGTCCCGGTGCCGGCGCCGGTCCGCATCATCGCCGCAGACTTCGACGAAGCCGACTGGGCCGGGTTCGCCTATGAAGCCCTGCCGGGACATCCCGAGACTGGGCGCGAGGCTTTTTATGTGACGCGGACCGACGGACTTGTGGAGTTCACCGTTACTGCGTTCTCGAAGCCGGCCACTTGGTACTCGCGACTCGGCGGCCCGATTACGCGCATAGTTCAGAATCGCTATACGAACAAGTATTTACTAGCGATGGCTATTCAGCCGCGCTAGCCTCGATCCTTCGGCCGACGTGGCTGGCGAGCCGGGCACCGAGCGTCCCAGATCCTTGATGTTCGTGACGGTCAGCGGTTGTCGTAGCTCTCGCGGTTGGCGAACACATCGTCCATGTGCGTCTCGGCCCAGCTCTTGAGACCGCGCATCATCTCGTACAGCGACAGACCCAGACCGGTCAACTCGTAGGCGACCGTGACCGGCACCGTCGGAGTCACCGTTCGCGTCACCAAGCCGTCGCGCTCCAGGGAACGCAGCGTCTGGGTGAGCATCTTCTGGCTGACCCCGGCCAGCAGGCGGGCCAGCTCGGAGTAGCGCATCGCCCGAGGTTCGCCGACGCAGTCGGCGCCCAGCTGCTGCGGGCTGCCGTTGCCGAGCGCGGCCAGGATCAGCGTGACCCACTTGTTGGAAACCCGGTCAAGCAACTGTCGGCTCGGGCAGGCCGCCACGAACGCGTCATAGCGCACCTTCGCCTGCTCCCTCTGCTCAGCCGCCGTCATCGTCGCCATGGAAACCACGTCCTCACAACCCTCCGGGTGCCCTACGCACTCCGAAGTGCCTACTTCCCGATAGAGAGCTACACGCCAATGATGGTGCAAGAACCCATCAGGCACCAGCGCCTGGGGCGATTCGAAAGGCACAGCAGCACCATGAGCACACTCCCCGTCTCACTTCCCGGCGGCACCTGGACCCTGGGCGATATGACCGTCACCCGCTTCGGCTACGGCGCCATGCAGCTGGCCGGGCCCTGGGTCATGGGCCCGCCCGCCGACCGCGACGGCGCCCTCGCCGTCCTTCGCGAGGCCGTCGAGCTCGGCATCACGCACATCGATACCGCCGACGCCTACGGCCCGCACATCACCAACCAGCTCATCCGCGAAGCCCTGCACCCGTACGCCGACTCGCTGCACATCGTCACCAAGGTCGGCGCGACCCGCGACGAGCAGGGCGGCTGGCCCCCCGCCCGCAAGCCCGACGAGCTGCGCCGCGCCGTCCAAGAGAACCTGGAGAACCTCGGCCTCGACACCCTGGACCTCGTCAACCTCCGGCTCGGCGACGCCCAGGGCCCTGTCCCAGGCTCGCTCGCCGAGGCGTTCGAGACACTCGCCGACCTCCAGCGGCACGGCATGATCCGGCACCTCGGAGTCAGCAACGCAACACCGGAGCAGGTCGCCCAGGCCCGGGCGATCGCACCGATCGTGTCCGTACAGAACCTGTACAACCTCGCCCACCGCCACGACGACGAGCTGATCGACGAACTCGCCGAAGCGGGCATCGCCTACGTGCCCTTCTTCCCGCTCGGCGGCTTCACCCCCCTGCAGTCCTCGGCGCTCACCGCCGTGGCCACCCGCCTGGAGGCGGCCCCGATGTCGGTCGCCCTGGCCTGGCTGCTGCAGCGCTCTCCGAACATCCTGCTGATCCCCGGCACCTCGTCGGTCGCTCACCTGCGCCAGAACGTCACCGGCGCCGCGCTCATGCTCTCCGACGAGGACGTCGCCGAACTGGACAAGATCGGCCACTAGCCTCCACATGGGCCACTCAGCCCGAATTTCCGAGGCTATTTAATGCCACGCACGGTTGCGCCGCAGCTGCCTCCGCTTAAGCGCGCCGTTCAGTAGCAGAAGCAGGAATCCCAGCAGCGCTGCTCCCCCGCACGCTGCGAGGATCTTGTTCCGCCGCGAGGACAACAGGCCGGACTTCTCTGTAGTTGTGGCCTGTGCGGACTTCTGCAAAGTATCCGTTGACGCGGACGACGTCGGGGACGGCGTAGGCGATGCACTGGTACTGGACGCCGCAGCCGGGGTCGTCGGAGTCGGCGAGGGCGCGTTGGCGGGAAGCGCAGCCGCCAGGGGGGCCGCACCGGCGATCAGAGGGTTGTCCTTCTCTACAGGTGCACCCGCGCCGAGAGCCGCCAGCGGGTTGACGATCCCGAACCCGTACTTGTCGTTGCGCGCGAGGGCAGTACTACCGCCCGCTTTAGCGGCCGTCGCCAGAAGCACACGGATCGTCTGGCCGGCCGACCAGTCAGGGTGCAGAGCTCGAACCAATGCCGCGGAGGCTGTCACATAAGCCGTCGCGTTACTTGTTCCGCGCGCAGTCTTGGGCACACCCGCGGCGTCCTCTACAGGGATCCCCACACCGGGCCCCATGAGTGCGACCTGCGGACCGTAACTGGAGGAGTCCCACCGCGTCCCCGTGGAGTCCACCGCCCCGACCGCCACCACTCCCGGATACGCCGCCGGAGTGATGACCTTGCCGCCGCCGTTCCCCGCGGCGGCCACCACGACGATGTCCGCGTCCTGGGCCGCTTTCACCGCGGCCGCGAGGTCCGCGGTGGGGGCGGTGCCCAGCGACATGTTGATCACCTTCACGTGCTGTGCGGTCGCGTACTTGATCGCGTCGGTGATCTTCGCCGGGTCCTCGCCGGTCTCCTTCTGCATGCGGACCGGGAGGATCTTCGCCTCGGGGGCCAGCCCGCGCAGTCCTTCCCCGGTCCCCGTGCCGGCGATCAGGACCGCCATCGTGGTGCCGTGGCTGTCGGTGTCGGTGTCGATGTGCGCGATGCCGGTGCTGGTCGGGCCCTCGGAGAAGTCGGCGCCGGAAAGCAGGTTGGCGCGGGTGTCGCCGAGCGGGGAGACCCCGGAGTCGACGAGGCCGACGGTGACGCCGGCGCCCTTGGTGAGCTGCCAGACCTGATCGGCCTTGAGGTAGGTCAGCGGCCACTGGGCCGCCGGTTTGGCCGGGGCGGGGTCGTCCGCGTACGCCAAAGAGGGCAGGGCCGCCAGAGAGGCCACTGCGCAAGCACCAAAGAACGACGTCACACGGCGCGACATGCGCAATAGCATCCCGTCTCTATATCAGATGACGCAAACCTCTGCGATGATCCGATATTAGGCATTGCCGCCTCTGGTTGAAAGCGCCAGGCCGTTTAAGATGCCCCCATGGCCCGTTACGAATACCGCTGTCGCGCGTGTGGCGACACCTTCGAGCTGTCCCGTCCGATGTCCGAGGC
Organism: Catenulispora sp.; assembly: GCA_013361685.1. GTDB lineage: Bacteria > Actinomycetota > Actinomycetes > Streptomycetales > Catenulisporaceae > Catenulispora. Next base: position 6,640 of record JABFXP010000536.1, on the reverse strand, counting down.
CTCGGCCCCGGCGACCTGCCCGGCGGGCCACGACGACACCGTGAAGCTGATCTCCACCGTCGCCGTCAACGTCGGAGGCGGCACGAACAAGTCCGCCGCAGCATCCGGCAACGCTGGCGGATGCTGCGGCGGCGGCTGCTGCTCGTAGCGGCAGCCGGGCTGGGGGCCTTATAAGGCTGGTCAGCCCATGTGCGGATACCGGTGGTCGACCGGCGGCACGAAGGTCTCCTTCACCGTGCGGGGGCTCAGCCAGCGCAGCAGGTTCTGAGCCGACCCGGCCTTGTCGTTGGTCCCGGAGGCCCGGCCGCCGCCGAACGGCTGCTGCCCGACCACCGCGCCGGTCGGCTTGTCGTTGACGTAGAAGTTGCCCGCCGCGAAGCGCAGAGTGCGGTGCGCCTCCTCGACCGCCGCGCGGTCGGTGGCGAACACCGAGCCGGTGAGCGCGTACGGCGTGGAGCTGTCGACCAGTTCCAGGACCTCGCTGTAGCGCGCGTCGTCATAGACGTGCACGGCCAGGATCGGGCCGAAGAACTCCTCGGTGAACACCTCGTGGTGCGGGTCGTCGCCGACCAGCACCGTCGGCTGGACGAAGTAGCCCTGTGAGTCGTCGGCGGTGGCGCCGGTGAGGATCTCGACCTTGCCCTCGGCCCGGACCCGCGCGAACAGGTCGCTGTGCTTGGCGAAGGCCCGCCGGTCGATGACCGCGCCGCCGAAGAAGGAGAAGTCGGTGACGTCGCCGTAGGTGATGGTCTCCGTGACGCCGGCCAGCTGCTCGCGCACGCCGGCTTCCCACAGGGAGCGCGGGATGTAGGCGCGCGAGGCCGCGGAGCACTTCTGCCCCTGATACTCGAACGCGCCGCGGACCAGCGCGGTGACGAGGGCGGCCGGGTCGGCGCTGGGGTGCGCGACGACGAAGTCCTTGCCGCCGGTCTCGCCGACGATGCGCGGGTAGGAGCGGTACCGGTCCAGGTTCTCGGCGGTCTGCCGCCACAGCGCCTTGAAGGTCCGGGTGGAGCCGGTGAAGTGCAGGCCGCCGAAGTCGCGGTCGGCCAGGGCCACCTCGCTGACCGCCAGGCCGTCGCCGGTGACCAGGTTGATGACGCCGGCCGGCAACCCGGCGGCCTCCAGCAGCTCCATCGTGAACTGCGCGGCCAGCTGCTGCGTCGGCGACGGCTTCCAGACCACGGTGTTGCCCATCAGCGCCGGCGCGGTCGGCAGGTTGCCGGCGATGGCGGTGAAGTTGAACGGGGTGATGGCCGTGACGAAGCCGTCCAGCGGCCGGTGGTCGGTGCGGTTCCACACCCCGGGGGCGTTGGCCGGCGGCTGCTCGGCCAGGATCTGGCGGGCGAAGTGCACGTTGAAGCGCCAGAAGTCGATCAGCTCGCAGGCCGCGTCGATCTCGGCCTGCTGCACCGACTTGGACTGGCCGAGCAGGGTGGCGGCGTTGAGGGTGTCGCGCCACGGGCCGGCCAGCAGGTCGGCGGCGCGCAGCAGGACCGCGGCGCGCTCGTCGAACGGCAGCGCGCGCCAGGCCGGGGCCGCCGCCTTGGCCGCGGCGACGGCGTCGGCGACCTCGGCGGCCGAGGCGTTGGCGGTCTCGCCCAGGACGTGCTTGTGGTTGTGCGGCTGGACGACCTCGATCCGCTCCCCCGACGCCATACGGCGGCGTCCGGCGATCGTCATCGGCAGCTCGTGGCGCTCGGCGGCGATCTCGGCGACGCGGCGCTGGAGCGCTACGGCCTCGGCGCTGCCGGGGGCGTAGGCGCGGACCGGCTCGTTGACCGGGGCCGGGGTGTGGGTGATGGCGTCCATGTCGGTGTGGGGGATCCCCTCTGTAGCGTTCGGTGTGGCCGCTCGGCGGGTGCTCGGGGCCGCGGCTCAGCGCTTGACGAGCGAGTTCACGAAGAACATGACGTTGGCGGGGCGCTCGGCCAGGCGGCGCATGAAGTAGCCGTACCAGTCGTCGCCGAAGGGCACGTAGACGCGGACGGTCTCGCCGCCGGCGACCAGCGCGCGCTGTTCGGCGGCGCGGATGCCGTGCAGCATCTGGAACTCGTAGCCGTCCGGCTTGCGGCCGGTCTCGGCGACCAGCTTGTGCGCGATGTCGATCATGCGCTGGTCGTGGCTGCCGATCATCGGGTAGGCCGGGGACCGCATCAGGGTCTTCATGGCGCGCACGTAGGCCTTGTCGACCTCGTGCTTGTCCTGGTGCGCGACCGAGGCGGGCTCCATGTAGGCGCCCTTCACCAGCCGGATCCGGGAGCCGGCGGTGGCCAGGTCGGCGAGGTCGCCCTCGGTGCGCCGCAGCATGGCCTGGATCGCCACGCCCACCCAGGGGAACTCGCCGCGCAGCTCGCGCAGGGTGCCGAGGGTGGCGTCGACGGTGGTGTGGTCCTCCATGTCCAGAGTCATGGTGGTGCCGGCGTCGCGGGCCGCCTCGGCGATCGCGACGGCGTTCTCCAGGGAGATCTGCGCGGCGTCCTCGGGCAGCTTCTGGCCGAGCGCCGAGAGCTTCACCGAGACCTCGACGTGGTCGGCGACGCCGAGTTCGGCGAACCGCTTGAGCATGGCCAGGTACGCGTCTCGGGTCGTGGCGGCGTCCGAGGCGTCGAGGGTGTCCTCGCCGAGCCGGTCCACCGTGACCGTCAGGCCCTCGTCGACCAGGCCGGCGATCACCGCGCTGGCCTGGTCCAGGTCCTCCCCGGCGACGAACCGGTCGACGACCCGGCGGGTGAGGGGGACCCCGGTGATCAGGCCGCGCAGCGTGCGGCTCCGGGAGGCGGCGAGGAGGGCGCGGTTGGGCATGGCGTCACGGTAAATCCGTTCCCGGGCCTTCGGACATGGACGACTGCCACGATCTTCACCCCGATTCGTCATACACTTGTCTGATGGCGACGCCGACGACCGATCAGTTCCAGGACCTCGTCGACGGCATCTCCCGGCTGGCCGACGCCTCGGCGACGCTGGAGGACCGGGACTTCAACCTGGTGGCGTTCGCCTCCCAGTCCGGCGGCCTGGACGTGATCCGGCAGCGGTCGATCCTGCAACGGCGCTCCTCGCCGGAGGTGCGCGCCTGGTTCGAGGGCTTCGGGATCGCCCGCAGCGACCGGCCGGTGCGCACGCCCGCCGACCCGGAGCACGGCGTGCTGCCGCGCGTGTGCCTGCCCGCGCGCTGGAACGGGGTGACGTACGGCTACGTCTGGCTGCTCGAGTCCGGCGCGCCGCTGGACGACGAGCTGCTGAACGGAGCGATGCACGAGGCGTCGCGCGCCGGGGCGCTGTTGGCCCAGCAGGCGCGGGTACGGGAGCGGATGGAGGACCGGCTCCAGAACCTGCTGTCGCCGGAGCGGGCGGTGGCCGAGGAGGCGGCCGAGGAGATCGCCGCGCTGGGCCTCGTCGAGCGGGACCGGCGGGTGGCCGTGATGGTGCTGGAGACGGTGCGCGGCGAGGACTGGCCGTCGGTGCCGCTGAACCTGTGGCGGCTGCCGCGGTCGGTGCTGGCGGCGGCGGAGATGGATCACATCAGCTTGCTGGTGCCGGAGCCGCACTCGGCCGCGGATATCGGGAATCGTGCGCTGGAGCTCTACAGAGAACGTCACATGGCGGACGTCATAGTGGGGATCGGTTCGCCGCGTGACGACCTCGCCGAGGCGCGGGCCAGTTGGCGGGAAGCGCGGCTTGCCGTACGCGTCGGACGGGCGGTCCCGGCGTTCCGGCCCACGGCGGCGTGGTCCGATCTCGGTATCTACCGGCTGCTTGCTTGTGGGCCGCAGCGGGAGTTGCGGGACGCGGTGGTGGACCCGGCCGTCAGGCTTCTGACGCGGGAGCCGGAGTTGCTCCATACCGCGAAGACGTATCTGGATCACGCGGGCAGCGCGCAGCACACCGCGGCGGCGCTGAGCATCCACCGGCAGACGCTCTATCACCGGCTGGAGAAGATCGAGCGGATCACCGGTCTGGACTTGAGTGACGGCCGCGATCGGCTCCGGCTGCACTTGGGAGTGTCGATGGCGCCGCTGGTCGGATAGCGCCACAAAGGCCCGGCGGTCCCCGGAATCCGGTTCCCGCCAGGCCCCCGAGACCAGCCGCCGAAGCTCAAGCCCCCAGCGAAGCCGAGGCTTCCGTGCCGAGGAACCCGAGCAGGTCCTGCCGGCTCACCACGCCCTGCGGCTTGCCCTCCACCAGCACCACCGCGGCGTCGGCCTTCTCCAGGGCGGTGACCAGCGCGGACACCGGCTCGCCGGAGCCGACCTGGGGCAGCGGCGGGGACATGTGCTGGTCGAGGCGGTCCTCCAGGGAGGCCTTCTCGTAGAACAGGGCGCGGAGCAGGTCGCGCTCGACGATGGAGCCGATGACCTCGGCGGCCATCACCGGGGGCTCCTCCTTCACCACCGGCATCTGGGACACGCCGTATTCGCGCAGGGTCTCGATGGCGGCGCCGACGGTCTCGTGCGGGTGCATGTGGACCAGTTCCGGCAGGCCCTGGCCCTTGCGGGCGAAGACCTCGGCGACGGTGGGCTCCTCGGTGTGCGGGTTCAGGAAGCCGTAGTCGGCCATCCAGTCGTCGTTGAAGATCTTGGACAGGTAGCCGCGGCCGGAGTCCGGCAGCAGCACCACGACCACGTCGTCCGGGCCGAGGCGCTCGGCGTAGCGCAGGGCCGCGACCACGGCCATGCCGCAGGAGCCGCCGACGAGCAGGCCCTCCTCGCGGGCCAGGCGGCGGGTCATCAGGAACGAGTCCTGGTCCGAGACGGCGATGATCTCGTCGGCGACGTCCCGGTCGTAGGCGGTCGGCCAGAAGTCCTCGCCGACGCCCTCGACCAGGTAGGGGCGGCCGGACCCGCCGGAGTACACCGAGCCCTCGGGGTCGGCGCCGATGACCTTGACCTTGCCGCCCGAGACCTCCTTCAGGTACCGGCCGGTGCCGGAGATGGTGCCGCCGGTGCCGACGCCGGCCACGAAGGCCGTGATCTTCCCGTCGGTCTGCTCCCACAGCTCCGGGCCGGTGGAGTGGTAGTGCGAGGCCGGGTTCTCGGGGTTGGAGTACTGGTCGGGCTTCCAGGCGCCGGGGATCTCACGGACCAGCCGGTCGGAGACGTTGTAGTAGGAGTCCGGGTGCTCCGGGGCGACCGCGTAGGGGCACACGACGACTTCGGCGCCGTACGCGCGCAGCACGTTGATCTTGTCGGTCGACACCTTGTCCGGGCAGACGAAGACGCACTTGTAGCCCTTCTGCTGCGCCACTATCGCCAGCCCGACGCCGGTGTTGCCGGACGTCGGCTCGACGATGGTTCCGCCGGGCTTCAAAGCGCCGGAGCGCTCGGCCGCCTCGATCATGCGCAGCGCGATGCGATCCTTCACCGAGCCGCCGGGGTTGAAGTACTCGACCTTGGCAAGGACCGTGGCCTGGAGTCCCTTGGTCACGTTGTTCAGCTTCACCAGTGGGGTGTCGCCCACCAGATCGACCATGGACTCGGCGTACTTCATCTGCGGTGTCTCCGCTTCTTCTATAGGGCGGCTATTTACGGTGGCTATAAGCCTACGGTGCGAGATGGTCACGCCGTAGCCGACACTGCGCGGGGTAAGGTCGCTGGAACGGCGGTCATACTTCAGTTAGGGCTTGCAGGAGGTGTGCTGACGATGACCGGGCTCACGAGGCTCAGGGTCGCCAAGCGCGTCGCCGCCGCCGCCGCGTTGAGCGGCGGGGGGATCGGCGTCGTCACCGGCGGCGCCATCGGACTGATCGTGGCCGAGGCGAAGCTCGCCCGGCGCGCCATCGGCCCGACCAAGGGCGATCCGCCGCGCGCCGACGGCGTCTACGGCGCGTGGTACGCCGCGCCCGGCGTCGAGGTGCTGCGCATCGCGATGCTCGGCGACAGCTCCGCCGCCGGCTACGGCGTGACCGAGTCGGCCCGCACCCCCGGCGCCCTGCTGGCCTCCGGCCTGGCCGAGGCGGCCGGCGCCCCGGTGCGGCTGCACAATGTGGCGAAAGTCGGCGGCCAGAGCTCGGACCTGGGCTGGCAGCTGGAACGGGTGCTGGCCGCGGGCCCGGAGGGCAAGGCCCCGCACCTGGCCGTGATCATGATCGGCGCCAACGACGTCACCCACCGCGTCAAGGTCGCCGAGTCGGTCCGCTTCCTGGGCGACGCCGTCCGCCGGCTGCGTGCCGCCGGCACCGAGGTGGTCGTCGGCACCTGCCCCGACCTGGGCACCATCCGCCCGGTGGCGCAGCCCCTGCGCCGCCTGGCCCGCCGCTGGTCCCGCCAGCTGGCGGCGGCCCAGACCGTCGAGGTCGTGCTGGCCGGCGGCCGCACCGTGTCCCTGGGCGCCCTGCTGGGCCCGGAGTTCGACGCCCGCCCCGAGGACATGTTCGGCCCGGACCGCTTCCACCCCAGCGCCGAGGGCTACGCCACCGCCGCGATGGCCATGCTCCCCTCCATCGCCGCGGCGGTGGGCCGCTGGCCCGAGGCCGAGGCCGGCCGCCCCGACGTCCTGGAACCGGCCCGCGGCGAAGCCCGCATGCCCCTGGCCCGCGCCGCCGTCCGGGCCGCGACGCACGGCGGAACCGAGGTCGGCCGCGAGGTCGGCGGCGCCGCCCGCGCCGGCTGGAGCATCCTGCGGCACCGCCGGCGCCGGCAGA
>JABFXP010000026.1 GCA_013361685.1 Catenulispora sp. | reverse complement strand
AAGCCGCTGCCAGCCGCCGCTGACAAAGCGCGTCGCCGGTCGTCGCGCTCGCTAGTCGGCCGGCCACCCCCGCACAGCGCTTCCTGGCCGCGGCGATCGCCCCGAAGACGGTCGCGGCCAGCGGCGGCGCGCATGGCGGGCCGGCGATCGCGTTCATCGCGACGTGCCGGCAACCGCCTGACGGATCAGCGCGCCGCGGTAACCGGGTGGCGAACTCACCCCGGACATGGGCTATAGTTTTCTTCGTCGCCAGGGAAACCGGGCGGGAACAACACAATGCGGATGTGGCTCAGTTGGTAGAGCATCACCTTGCCAAGGTGAGGGTCGCGAGTTCGAGTCTCGTCATCCGCTCAGTGCGAAGGCCCCGGATATCGTCCGGGGCCTTCGGTTTTTGTCGGGCGGAATCATGGATCATCCGTTGCTGGCCCATTTCCTGGCCGCCGCCGAGGGTGTCTTCCCGCCGGTCGACGGCGGCGTCACCGTGCTGCCGGAGCTGCGGCCGGGCCTGGGCTGCTCCGTGGCGTTCACCGGGCACGCGTTCGTCGCCACCGCGCTGGCGCCCGCGGCGGTCGCGGACGCCGGGCCCGACGGGTTCGGCGGATCGCTGGCCCCTGACTTCCTCCGCTTCCTCGCCGGGCCCGGCGGCGGGGTGGGCACCATCGACGTGATACTCGCCGCGCACGGTCTTGGGGGACCGGCCGCCCTCGGCCTGCGCGAGGACGTCGAGGACCATCCCCGCGTCGGCTACGCGCGCGGCCTGCGCGACGACGTCTTCGTCCACGGCGACGAGCGCGGCTTCGTCACCGTCGCCTCGGGCCTGGCCGGACGCCGGGAGCTGAGCGTCGAACTCGACGACCCCGGCCGCGTCGCCGGTGCCGGCCGTGCCCTCCTGCGCGACGCGCTGACTCTGATCCCGGCCGGGGAACCGGTGTTCGCCGCCGTCGCGCCCGGCAACGCCCGGTCCCTGCGGGCCTTTCTCGCGGCCGGGTTCGTGCCGATCGGCAGCGAAGTCGTCATTCGGCCCGCGCCCTGAGGGAATTCACACTTTCGGGTTCGTCCCGCAGTCCTTGTGCGCGTTCAGGCAGTCCGTGACCAGCTTTTGCAGCGCCCCCTGCTGCCACGTGTTCCAGAAGTCGGCATGCACCGTATAGACCGGCCCGGACGCCAGCGTGATCCCCGCCGAACTCGTCCCCACCGGATATTCGAACCGCTCGATCAGCCTCGGCAGCACGATCGGGAATCTCGCCGGGCAGGACCCGCCCTTCGGATAGGTGACGTTCGGCGTGTCGTCGACCGGGCTCAGCACGCCGTTCCAGCAGTTCGGGAAACCGACGTGCAGCGTGATCACCCCGGTCTTGCAGTCCTGGGGCGCGCTCAGCTTCCCGTGCTCGGAGTTGTCGCTGCACCCCCAGTAGATCTCGTGCCCGAGCTCGGGGTTCTGCGCGGGCCCGGCCGCGTGCGCGTTGCCCGCGACCATGCGGAAGTCGGCCGGGAACGAGGTGACCGTCTTCTGCCCCGAGACATTGTTCGCGCGGTAGTACACCTGCTCCCGAACCGTCGTCTTGCCGTAGGAACCCGCCGGGTTGATCTTCACGCCGTTCCGGAACAGCGCCGGCGTCCAATACCCGGCCGTGTCTCCGGAGGTGCACGTCGACGGCGCGGCCGTCATGCTGCGGTAGCTGGAGGCCGCAGAGGTGCTCTTGTTGCCGTAGAAGTCGTGCATGTGCGACATGCCAGCCATGCCGGGGTGGACGATCGGATCGTCCGGTGCCGACTTCACATAGGAGCACTTCAGCAGCCACCCTGAGGAGTCGGCGGCGTCGGCGCTCAGACTCAGGGCCGCGGCGCCTCCGGCGATCGTGGCCAGCGCCACAGCGAGCCCGGCCGTTCGGAAAGCCATGCGATGTGTTCTGGTGCGCATGGCTCGACGCTAGAAGCGCCACCCGCGGTCCACCCGGACATGGCCCTTCCTTTACCCGTGTCGGGCCTGGCGCTTCCTGGCGCGCCGCACTCGGTAGCGTTGTGCCATGACCGACTCGCAGCTGGATCCCGAGAACGCCAAGCTCCACACCCTCGCCAAGGCCCAGCGGGCCCGCAACGGCGCCGCCGAGGGTGCCGCCGTCCGCGACGAGACCGGCCGCACCTACGTCGCCACCACCGTGGACCTCCCCGCTCTGAAGCTCACCGCCCTGCAGACCGCCATCGCGATGGCCGTGGCCGGCGGCGCGAAGGCCCTTGAGGCCGCCGTCGTGGTCACCGAGGAGACGGAGTTCCGGCGCGAGGACCTGGAGGCCGCGGCGGACATGAAGGGCGGCGGCGGGCAGCCCCGGCTGTTCCTGGCGAACCCCAAGCTGTAAGCCGCCTGCCCGAACCTCGCACAACCCCTCGCGGGCCCGCTCGGCTCACCCGTACGGCGGCACGCCCCGAGTGAGGGACAATGGGTCCCATGACGAGCAGCGCGAGTGGACGGTCCCGGTCCCGCCAGGCGGCGAACGCCGACGCGGCGAAGAAGAAGGCCGAGCGCGTCAAGCGCAGCCAGCAGCTCGCCGAGCGCCGGGTCACCACCGACCGGGTGCGCGAGTCGGAGCCGGCGCCCACCGCCTACGGCCGGGGCGTGCGGGACGACTCGCCGCCCCGGTACGAGTTCCCCGACGACTTCCGCGCCGGGTTCGCCTGCTTCGTCGGGCGCCCCAACGCCGGGAAGTCCACGCTGACCAACTCGCTGGTCGGCGCCAAGGTGGCGATCACCTCCGGGCGGCCGCAGACCACCCGGCACACGGTGCGCGGCATCGTGCACCGGCAGGACGCGCAGCTGGTGCTGGTCGACACCCCCGGGCTGCACAAGCCGCGCACGCTGCTCGGCGCGCGGCTGAACGAGGAGGTGCGCGCCACCTGGGCCGAGGTGGACGTGATCGGGTTCTGCGTGCCGGCCGACGAGAAGATCGGCCCCGGCGACCGCTACATCGCCACCCAGCTCGCCGAGGTGCGGCGCACCCCGAAGATCGCGATCCTCACCAAGACCGACAAGGCCTCCAAGGAGCAGATCGCCGAACAGCTGCTGGCGCTGGTCGAGCTGGGCCGCGAGGTCGGCGTGGAGTGGGCCGAGGTGATCCCGGTCTCGGCGGTCCGCGACACCCAGATCCAGCTGCTGGAAGACCTGCTGGTGAAGCAGCTGCCGGAGTCGCCGCCGCTGTACCCCGGCGGGGAGCTCACCGACGAGCCGGAAGAGGTCATGGTCGCCGAGCTGGTCCGGGAGGCGGCGCTGGAGGGCGTGCGCGACGAGCTGCCGCACTCGCTGGCGGTCACCGTCGAGGAGATGAACCTGCGCGAGGACCGCCCGGCCGACCGGCCGCTGCTGGACGTGCACGCCACCCTCTACGTGGAGCGGCCCAGCCAGAAGGCGATCGTGATCGGCCAGGGCGGCGAGCGGCTGCGCGAGGTCGGCTCGCGGGCCCGGCGGCAGATCGAGGCGCTGCTCGGCACGCCGGTGTTCCTGGACCTGCACGTCAAGGTGGCCAAGGACTGGCAGCGGGACCCCAAGCAGCTGGCGAAGCTGGGCTTCTAGCGACTCGGCGGAGTAGCGGGGATCACTCCGCGGCTGAAGGTCACGTCCGCCACCAGCACGTTGTCCCGCACCCGCAGCAGCTCGTCGGCCGCGAGCCCGTTCAGCTCGAAGTAGCGCACGAGGTGGTCGAACAGCGCTTTGCGCAGCCGTTGCAGGATGTCCTTGGCGTCGGCCTCCTCCTGGTAGAGGATCTTCGCCGGGTCCATCGTCCAGCACCGCAGCGACGTCCGGGCGCCCCGGTCCGGCATCCGCCCGGCCCGGATCCCGCGCGCGGTGGTCATCGTGGCCCGCAGCTCCAGCCGCCGCCCGACGAACCGCAGCAGCGGGCCGGTCCACGCCTCGGTCAGCGCCGCCGGCAGCTCCATCAGCGCGTACCACCGCGCGTGCGCCCGCAGGCCCGAGGTCGAGCGCGGCAGCCCGCCGCCGGCCGTCGTGTACTTCCCGGCCAGCGGCGCGGCGACGGTGGAGGCGATCTCCAGCGACATCCGTTCGTGCTGCTCCCGGATCCGCACGTGCAGCGTGACCGCCAGCATGCCGCCGTGCCGCACGGCCTGGAACGTCAGGTAGGTCTGGGCCCGGTCGCCGGGGTCGTTGATGCCCGCCGAGTAGATCAGCGCGTGCGCCTGCCGCGACGGCCGGGTCTGCCGCCCGCCGGGCCACAGCCCTTTGACGCCGTTGGCCGCGTCGCCGCGCACGAACAGGTTGCTGGTGACTTCCAGCCCCTGGACGCCGCTGTCCCGCATCATCTCGTTGCGCAGGAAGATGTGCAGGTCCGTGGCGTCGATCCGGCGGATGCGGGGCGGCGGCGGGGGAGTGCCCTTCCCAGGCTGCTCCGGCTTCTCCGGCTTGTCGGTCCGCATCGGCACCATCGCCAGCGGCAGCCCCACGTTCACCCGGCCGTCGACGACCTCGCCGAACCCGTCGAACGGCGTCGCCGAGCCGGCCGCGTAGCAGACCACGTTCGAGCCCTGATCCGCGACGATCTCCCCGTGCACGTCCGGCGGCAGCGGCGGCGCGGACACCACCGGCGAGGCCGACGTGCGCAGCAGCGCGAACGCCGAGTACACCCGCAGCCACCGCGCCACCGTGGTGAGCGTCCAGGCCAGCGCCCCCACCGACCCGAGCCCGCACGCCACCCCGAACACCGCCGGCGGGAAGTCCTTCGTGCCCCGGGTCACCAGCAGCGGCCCGGCTATGCAGAACGCGGCGAGCAGCCAGCAGCCCAGCAGCGCCCAATCCCGGCGCCGCCGGATCCGCAGCGAATGGCGCGCGTGCTGCAGGATCGCCGGCAGGCTCAAGCCCACCGCCGGCCCGATCGCCGAGAACCCGTCGCCCACCAGCAGCTCCTCGGCCTCCCGCGCGAAGCCCGGGTCCCAGTAGACCTGCGCGCACAGGGTGCGGGTGGCGGCGTCCAGCGGGGCGACGGGCAGTTCGGTCACGCGTTGTCGCCGCCTCTCAGACTTCTGGTCACAGAATTCTGATATTAGAGGTCGAACTGCCAGTTGCTCCAGGATTCGGCCGCGGTGTAACCCATCGCCACGTTCACTCGCAGCATGGGCTCGTTGCCCGAGTCGTTCCAGGTGCTCACCGCCTCGAGCCGCGGCTCGGAATCCAGCAGCCGCAGCGTCATCGCGGCCTTGAGCCGCAGCCCCAGGCCGTGCCCCCGGAACCTCGGCAGCACCCCGGTGTTGCCGACGTCGGCCATGGCGAACCCCGGGATCACGAACATCCCGTGGAATCCGGCCACCTCCTCGTCCTCGGTCACGGCCACGATGAGGTGCTCCCGCTGCCCGGCCGCCACCACCATCGCCTCCCAACTGCGGCGCAGGTCCACACTCACCTTCGTGTGCTCGAGGTGCAGATCCCCGGTCGGGGCGTCGCGCATGGCCTCGTCCGCGAGAATCAGCGACTCCAACCGATGCTCCGGCGTCGGCACGGTCCACGCCTCGATCCGGTAGTGCGCGTTCTTCTCCGACGGAGCGGCCCACGCCGCGTACTGCTCGCGATCGACGGTCGTCAGATCCAGCTGCGACCGCCGCTCCTTCTCCACCAGGCGCGCGCCCCCGGCGACGAACACCGGCTCGTAGTCGTCCGCGGCGAACTCACTGAACCCCAGCACCAGCCGCTCGCACCCTCGGCCGCGCCCGTACTCGCGAAACGCCTCCACCAGCGGCCCGGCCACGTCGCCCCGCCGCTCCGGCATCACCCACAGGTCGCCGTACAGCAGGTCCTGATTCCCTTCCTTGTCATGGTTCAGCACGCCGTAGCCGACCGGCAGGCCGCCGTCGAAAGCCGCCACCGCCATCCGGTGCCGCGTGACCCGCGGACCGGAAGTGAAGCGCAGCCACGCCTCGGTCGGCACGGGATGCCGCGGAGAGTCGACGGCGATCGCGGCTTGGTGGACCGGCAGCAGCGTCGGCAGGGTCTCGGGCAGCGCAGGGTCCAGTTCGCGGATGTCCAGGTTCATGGTCAACGCCGTATCTTCAAGGTTCTCGGGCCGGATCAGGGCAGGTCGGATCGGTGATCCGTGACTAGCGATGCTAGGCAGGAGCCGCGGCGGCGGCGATCGGTTTTCCGCGAGGCCGGGCCCGGGCCCGGCGGTGACGGCGGTGACGGCGGTCTTCGGCCCGTATCAGACCTCGAACTGCCAGAGGTTCCAGAGCTCGGCGGTGCGGTAGCCCAGGGCGTCGTTGACGCGCAGCATCGGGCCGTTGTCGGTGTTGTTCCACGTGCCGATGGTGTCGATGTCCGGTTCGGTCTCCAGCAGCCGCAGCGTCAGGTCGGCCTTCAGGCGCAGGCCGAGCCCGTGCCCGCGGAACGCGGCCGGGACGCCGGTCTCCCCGGTCTCGGCCATCCGGTAGCCCGGGACGACGTACAGATCGTGGAATCCGGCGACGGTGCCGTCGTCGGTGAACGCGGCGATGATGTGCCGGCGCACGCCGAGTTCGACCAGTCGTCGCTCGGTCTTGCGGCGCCGCTCGACGTTCGGCGCGCGGGGCTCGAAGGCCAGGTCCCCGGTGGGGGCGTCGCGCATCGCCACGCCGGCCTGCTCCAGAGCCGGCATCACCCGCTCGGGGGTGGGCGCGACCCACGTCTCGACGCGGTAGTGCGCGTTCTTCTCCGACGGCGCGGCCCACGCGGCGTACCGGTCACGGTCGATGGTCTTCAGGTCCAGCTGGGCGCGGCGTTGCACGTCGACCTTCACACCGCCCCGGCCGGCGAAGATCGGCTCGTAGCCGGGGGCGCTCTCGGTGATCGCCAGCACCAGCCGCTCGGCTCCCTGCCGGCGGGCGTGCGCCGTGGCCGCGTCGAGCAGCGGCACGGTGGCGTCCGCGCGATGTTCCGGGGCGATCGAGACATCACCCCAGCACATGTCACGGTTCGTCTCGAAGTCTAAGGCCAGGCCGCTGTATCCGATCGGCGTCGCGCCGTCGAACAGCGCGAGGAAGGCGCGGTGCTGGGTGGGTCGCGGGCCGGAGATCAGCCTCAGGTAGTCCCCGGTGGGCCGCGGATAGCCGGGGGCGTCCGCCGCCAACGCGGTCTGGAGCAGTGGCAGCAGGTCGGTGATGGTCTGAGGGAGTCCGGGGTCCAGGGTGTGGGCTTGGATAGTCATCGCCGCCGATGCTAGGCAGAGCCACGCGCCGGCGGCGAACGGTTTATCAGAACACGTAGATCAGCTGTGCACCGACACCCCGACCTCCCGCCACGCCGCGGCCACCGCCTGTGCCTGGTGCGACCTGCGCCCGAACCGCTTCTCGGCGGCGTGCACGGTCGCCGTGCCGAACGTGGCGAACGTCGCGGCGGCCGGCAGGGTCGGGGAGGTCAGCACGTCGTACCAGATCAGCCCGGCGCCGTCCCAGGAGGTGCCGCCGATGCCGGTGGCCGCCAGGTAGAACGCGCGGTTCGGGATGCCGGAGTTGATGTGCACCCCGCCGTCGTCGTCGCTGGTGTCGACGTAGCCGGCCATGGTCGCCGGCTGCGGGTCCTTGCCGAGGTTCGGGTCGTCGTAGGCGGTGCCGGGGTCCTTCATCGAGCGCAGCGCGACGCCGTGGACCGAGGGCAGGAACAGCCCGGCGCCGATCAGCCAGTCCGCGTCGGCGGCGTCCTGGCCCAGCTTGTACTGCTTCACCATGGAGCCGAACACGTCGGACACCGACTCGTTCAGCGCCCCGGACTGGCCCCGGTAGACCAGGTTCGCGGTGTACTGGGTCACGCCGTGGGTGAGCTCGTGGCCGATGACGTCCACCGAGCCGGTGAACCGGCCGAACACCGTGCCGTCGCCGTCGCCGAACACCATCTGCGAGCCGTTCCAGAAGGCGTTGTCGTACTGCGTGCCGTAGTGCACGGTGCCCTTCAGCGGCAGGCCCTGGCCGTCGACCGACCACCGCTTGTAGACCTTCAGGTAGAAGTCGAAGGTCGCGCCGAGCCCGTCGTAGGCCTCGTCGGCGCTCGGGTCGCCGGTCGGCGGCGCGCCCTCGGCCCGGACCTCGGACCCGGGCAGGTTCTCGGTGTCGTGGTCGTCGAAGACGGCTCGGTCCTCGCTGGGCGTGGCCTGGACCGGCGGTGCCGGGCGCTGTTCGCCCACCCACGGTACGGAGGCGCGGGCCAGGCGGTGCCGCACGTCGGCGACGAGGGTGCGGCGGGCGGCCTCGGCGGCGTGCAGGTCGGAGGCGGCCAGGCGGCTCAGGATGTGCGGGGGGACGATGCCGCAGAACGCCGGCCGCCGGATGCTGGAGAGAGGGTGCGAAAGTGCTTGATCTTCGCTCTTGACACGGATGTTTCCCCTGGTCATAGCCGTAACTATGACCCCGATTGTGATGTACGTCACGCCTTTTGGCCGTACGCCACCGGGTGATTACTCTGAACGGGTGAGGGCCGGTGCGGGAAACGGGACGGTGCCCGGCGCACGTCTCGGATCCCGGACGTGGAATGCGTCAGATGAGACAGCCGCTATAGAGTCGCACTGCTATGTGCAACTCCTGCCTCTGCGGCCTGCTTCTCCTTAGCAGCCGCGGCGAGGGCCTGTAGAACGAAGCAACAGGCCGGCTCCCTCGCCGCGGCCAGTTCGCGTTGCCGTCGGCCGTCCCCATCCGTTGGAGACCCCAGGGAGCCCTGAGCACTATGCGAGTACAGCCTCAACAGCCGTCGGGCATGCCGATCCACAAGTACGTCCCGTTCGCGCCGGTCGACGTGCCGGACCGCGCCTGGCCGGACAAGGTGATCACGCAGGCCCCGCGCTGGTGCGCCGTGGACCTGCGCGACGGCAACCAGGCGCTGATCGACCCGATGTCCCCGGCCCGCAAGCTGAAGATGTTCGAGCTGCTGGTCGCCATGGGCTACAAGGAGATCGAGGTCGGGTTCCCGGCCGCCTCGCAGACCGACTTCGACTTCGTCCGGCAGATCATCGAGGAGGACCGGATCCCCGACGACGTCGTGATCCAGGTCCTGACCCAGGCCCGCGAAGAGCTCATCGAGCGCACCTTCGAAGCCGTCCACGGTGCCAAGCAGGCCATCGTGCACCTGTACAACTCCACCTCGACCCTGCAACGCCGCGTCGTGTTCGGCCTGGACAAGGCCGGCATCACCCAGATCGCCGTCAACGGCGCCAAGGTCTGCCAGCAGTTCGCCGACACCATGCCGCCCCGCGCCGACGGCACCCGCACCGAGATCTACTTCGAGTACTCGCCCGAGTCCTACACCGGCACCGAGCTGGAGTACGCCGTCGAGGTCTGCGACGCCGTCACCGAGGTCTGGCAGCCCACTCCCGACCGCAAGGTCATCATCAACCTGCCCGCCACCGTGGAGATGGCCACCCCGAACGTCTACGCCGACTCCATCGAGTGGATGCACCGCAACCTGGCCCGCCGCGACAGCATCATCCTGTCGCTGCACCCGCACAACGACCGCGGCACCGCCGTCGCCGCCGCCGAACTGGGCTTCCAGGCCGGCGCCGACCGCATCGAGGGCTGCCTGTTCGGCAACGGCGAGCGCACCGGCAACGTGTGCCTGGTCACGCTGGGCCTGAACCTGTTCTCCCAGGGCGTGGACCCGCAGATCGACTTCTCCGACATCGACGAGGTCCGCCGCACCGTCGAATACTGCAACCAGCTGCCCGTGCACCCCCGCCACCCCTACGGCGGCGACCTGGTCTACACCGCCTTCTCCGGCTCCCACCAGGACGCCATCAAGAAGGGCTTCGAGCACCTGGAGCGGGACGCCGCGGCCGCCGGCAAGACCGTGGACGACATCGTCTGGGCGGTGCCGTACCTGCCCATCGACCCCAAGGACGTCGGCCGCACCTACGAAGCCGTCATCCGCGTCAACTCGCAGTCCGGCAAGGGCGGCGTCGCCTACATCCTGAAGGCGGAGCACCAGCTGGACCTGCCGCGGCGCGCGCAGATCGAGTTCTCCCAGGTCATCCAGGCCAAGACCGACGCCGAGGGCGGCGAGGTCACCCCCGAGGAGATCTGGGACGTCTTCGTCGACGAGTACCTGCCCGCCGCCGACGTCGCCGGCGCCGCCGCCGGCGTCGCCCCCTGGGGCCGGCTGCGGCTGCTGGGCCACCACTCGTCCTCCGCGGTGGAGGAGAAGGACCAGCTCAGCGTCGAGCTGTCGGTGGACGGCGCCACCACCACGCTGGACGGCGTCGGCAACGGCCCCATCGACGCCTTCACCAACCTGCTGGACGGCGTCGGCATCGACGTCCGCGTGCTGGACTACGTCGAGCACGCGCTGACCTCCGGCGAGGACGCGAAGGCCGCCTCCTATGTGGAATGCGCCATCGGCGGCCGCGTGCTGTGGGGCGTCGGCATCGACGCCAACATCGTCACCGCGTCCCTGAAAGCCATCATCTCCGCTGTGAACCGCGCCTTCCGCTGACCGCACTTCGTAGACGCCTGTTTCTCAGTCCCTGGGCATATGGCAGGATCTCCTCCGTTCCGCAGTGAGCGGAACGGAGGGGATTCGAACAATGATCGTGTGGGGCTGGCGGACCGTCTTCCGGGTCGTCGGCAGCGGGGTGTTCTCCTGCCCGAGCTGCGGCGCCGACCGAAACTACGAGCGGCGACGCGCGCAACGGTTCTTCACTTTGTTCTTCATCCCCCTGATTCCCTTGAAGACCATCGGCGAATTCATCCGCTGCACCTACTGCAAGACGGACTACCGCGAGTCTGTGCTCGGCCGCCCCACCGCCGCGCAGTTCACCGATCTCCTGCAGAACACCGTCCGCGGCGTCATGGTGAATGTGCTCAGGCGCGGCGGTGCCGGACACCCGGCCGCGCGCGCCATCGCCGTGGAGGAGATCGTGGCCTCCGGCGCGATCGGCTACTCCGAGAACGATCTCGCCCAGGACATGCAGGTGGTCCCGGAGGACCTGACGCAGATGCTGGCCGGGCTCGCCGGGCAGCTGCCCGAAGCCGGCCGCGAGGCGCTGGTGCGCGGCGCGGTCCGGGTGGCCGCCGCCGACGGGCCGGCCGACGCGGGCGAACGCGCGGTGATCGACGTCGTCGGCGCCGCGCTGGGCATGACCCAGGCGCACGTGGCCGGGGTGGTCGCGTCGGTGCCGGGAGCCGGCCACCAGAGCGCGCACCCGGGGGCGACGGCGTCCTACGACCCGTTCAACGGGATGCCGAGCGCGTCGATGCCGGGGACCGGGGCGCAGGCCGCTCAGCAGGCGCCGACCGGGTTCCAGCCGGTCCCGGGGCAGTACGGCGCCGTGCAGGACGCGGTACCGCCGCGGTTCGACCAGGGCATGACGCACGTCGACCCGTCCTCGTCGATGGAGACCATGGTCATCCCGCCGCGTCCGGCCCCGGCCCAGCCGCCCGCGCCGCCGAACCCGACGCCGGTCCACGACAGTTCGGGGATGGAGACGATGATGCTGCCGCCGAAGCCGGCGGCCCCCGCCCCGGACATCTCGGCCGACTCGGCCGCCTCGGCCGCCTCGAGCACCCCGACCGACTCGGCTCCGGAGAACTCCGGCTACCAGGACATCCCGACCGTCGCCATCTCCGCCCCGGTCGCCCCGGTCCCGGCCCCGCCGCCGCCGGTCGCGGCCCCCGTCGCCCCGGCACCGGACCCGCTGTCCGACTCCTCGGCGATGGAGACCATGGTCGTGCCGATCAACCGGGCCCTGCCACAGGACTCCGGCGACGAACCCACCCACGTCACCGACACCCACCGGGAGCCCTGGCCGCCGACCCAGCGGTAGCGGCTTCACCGGCCCTTCACGAGCGTTCCCGCCGCCGGCGGCCGCCGCCTACACTTGGACAATGCCCCTGCACCGCGACGAAGGCGTTGTCCTGCGCACCCGCAACCTCGGCGAGGCGGACCGCATCATCACCTTCCTCACCCGTGACCGGGGCCGGGTCCGGGCCGTCGCCAAGGGCGTGCGCCGCACCTCCTCCAAGTTCGGCTCGCGGCTGGAGCCGTTCACCTTCGTCGACGTCCAGATCTTCGAGAAACAAGGCCGCGACCTGCACCTGGTCACCCAGGCCGAGACCCTGGCGGCCTACGGCGGCGCCCTGGTGGCCGACTACCCCGCCTACACCGCCGGGCAGGCCATGCTGGAGACCGCCGAGCGGCTGAGTGAAGATGATGTGCCCGCCGTGCAGCAGTACCTGCTCCTGGTCGGGGCCTTGCGTACATTGGCCTCCGGCGAGCACGCCGCCGGACTGGTCCTGGACGCGTTCCTGCTGCGCTCCCTGGCCGTCGCCGGCTACGCGCCGTCCTTCGAGGACTGCGCCCGCTGCGGCGACCCGGGACCGCACCGGTTCTTCAACCTGCCGGCCGGCGGGGCGGTGTGCTCGGACTGCAAGCCGTCGGGGTCGGTGGCCCCGGCCCGTGAGACACTCGCCCTGTTGGGCTCGTTGCTCGCGGGGGACTGGGGAGCGGCCGACGCCAGCGCCGACAAGCACCGGCGCGAGGGCAGCGGCCTGGTCGCCGCCTACTTGCAGTGGCATCTGGAGCGCGGCCTGCGCTCCCTGCGACTGGTCGAGCGGTGAGCGGCCGCGGGGCGACGGCATGACGAGTACGAGATAGGTGGAACGGTGAGACTGACCCGACGCATCCTGGAGGAGCGCCTCGCCAAACGGCAGCCCGGCGTCCTGCGCGAGCCCTTCGCGCACAAGCACGGCGCGCTGCCGCCGGACATCCCGCTGGACCTGGTGCCCCGGCACGTCGCCGTCGTCATGGACGGCAACGGCCGCTGGGCCAAGGAGCGCGGCCTGTCCCGCATCGAGGGCCACAAGGTCGGCGAGGCCTCGCTGTTCGACGTCGTCGAGGGCGCCGTGCAGCTCGGCGGGATAACGCACATCTCCGCCTACGCGTTCTCCACCGAGAACTGGAAGCGCTCGCCGGAGGAAGTCCGCTTCCTCATGGGCTTCAACCGCGACACCATCCGCCGCCGCATCGGCGAGATGGACGAGCTCGGCGTCCGCATCCGCTGGGCCGGCCGCCGGCCCCGGCTGTGGAAGTCCGTCATCGACGAGCTGGAATGGGCCGAGGAGCGTACCAAGGACAACAAGCTCCTGACCCTCACCATGTGCGTCAACTACGGCGGCCGCTGGGAGATCGCCGACGCCATGGCCGCCATGGGCCGGGACATCAAGGCCGGCCGCCTGGACCCGGAGAAGATCAACGAGCGCACCGTCGGCCGCTACCTCGACGAGCCCGACATGCCCGACGTCGACCTGTTCATCCGCTCCTCCGGCGAGCACCGCACATCGAACTTCCTGATGTGGCAGTCCGCCTACGCCGAGCTCTACTTCGACGACGCCCTCTGGCCCGACTTCGACCGCACCAACCTGTGGCGCGCCTGCGAGGTCTACGCCGGCCGGGACCGCCGCTACGGCGGCGCCATCACCAACGAGGAGCAGTTCGCCGCCGAAGCCGGCCGGGAATACGACGAGAGCGAATACGCCGATCCGGACGAGCAGGCCTGATCAGCACCAGGCCGCTTCGGCTGTCAGGGGATCTCCGGCTGCCCGGCTTCAGCTGCCCTCGCCTCGGCTGACCGGGCCCGGCTGTCAGGATCCGGGCAGGAGCGGCCGCGTCTGAACGGCTGACGCGAAGGCGCTCCGCGAACATGCGACGGTCGCGGCGCGCCTCCGCGCCGTGCCCAAAGGTATCGCCCGCGCGGCTTTCGGCGGGAAACCCGCCGCCGGGCTCAGTGGTCGCCGCAGGTACCGAAGATCTCCAGCGTGTGCGACACGTTCGAGTACCCGTGCTCGGCGGCCACCCGCTCGGCCCAGCTCTCCACCACCGCCGGGCCTTCGACCTCGACGGTCTTGCCGCACTCCCGGCACACCAGGTGATGGTGGTGCCGCGGCGTGGAGCACCGCCGGTAGATGACCTCCCGGTCGCCGGTGCGCAGCACGTCCACCTCGCCGGCGTCGGCCAGCGACTGCAGAGCCCGGTACACGGTGGTCAGGCCGACCGACTCGCCGCGCTGCTTGAGCAGGTCGTGCAGATCCTGGGCGCTGCGGAAGTCGTCGACCTCGTCCAGCAGGGCCGCGACCGCCGACCGCTGCCGGGTGGAGCGGCCCTGCGCGGGCAGGCCGCGCGCGGCTTCGGTGCCGCCGGAGTTGTCTGCGGTACTCACTGTCCTTCTCCTAGCGGTGGTGGCGAGCGATGCGCCGAGTGCGGGCACGCGGCCAGCAGTCATTCTGGCAGGCTCCGGGCGGGGCGGGGCGATGGTTGGGCCCACCGGTCGGAAACCGGCGGCGCCTGATCGGCCGGTGCGGCCGGGTGTCCCGGACCGCTTCCGGCACCGGGCCCGCCGCCGCCCGGCCCGGTGCCGGCGCCGC
>JABFXP010000962.1 GCA_013361685.1 Catenulispora sp. | reverse complement strand
GGCGTCCGCCGAGCGGCCGGAGACGGGCCAGGCCGCGACGGTGCCGGGCGCCAGGATCGCGGGCGTCCGCGGCTCCTCGCCGGCGGACGCGGCTCCGGCTTCGGAACCGCGACCGGCGGGCGCCGCGCCGTCCTGCGCCTCCTCGGCCGGGGGCTCCGGCGCCTCCTCGAGGATCACGTGCACGTTCGTGCCGCTCATCCCGAAGGCCGACACCCCCGCGCGCCGTATCCGCTCCCCGGCCGGCCATGCCACGGGCTCCTGGAGCAGCCGGACGTGCCCGGCACTCCAGTCGATCTCGTGGGACGGCTCGGCGGCGTGCAGCGTCTGCGGCATCAGACCGTTGCGAAGCGCCATGACCGTCTTGATGACGCCCGCGACGCCCGCGGCGGACTGCGAGTGCCCGATGTTGGACTTCACCGAACCCAGCCACAGCGGCCGGTCGGAGGGCCGGTCCTGGCCGTAGGTGGCCATCAGCGCCTGCGCCTCGATCGGGTCGCCGAGCGGCGTGCCGGTGCCGTGCGCCTCGACCACGTCGACGTCGTCGGTGGTGAGCCGCCCGTTGGCCAGCGCGGCGCGGATGACCCGCTGCTGCGACGGGCCGTTCGGGGCGGTGAGGCCGTTGGAGGCGCCGTCCTGGTTCACCGCGCTGCCCCGGATCACCGCCAGCACGGTGTGGCCGTTGCGGCGCGCGTCGGAGAGCCGTTCCAGGACGACCATGCCCGCGCCCTCGCCCATGCCCATGCCGTCGGCGTCGTCGGAGAACGGCTTGCAGCGGCCGTCGAAGGCCAGGCCGCGCTGCCGGGAGAAGCCGACGAACACCACCGGTGTGGCGAGCATCGTGACGCCGCCGGCCAGTGCGAGATCGCACTCGCCGGACTGCACCGCCTGCGCGGCCATGTGCAGCGCGACCAGCGAGGAGGAGCACGCGGTGTCCAGCGTGACCGCCGGGCCCTCCAGCCCGAGGACGTAGGACAGGCGGCCGGACAGCACGCTGCCCGCGGTGCCGGTGGCCAGGTGTCCTTCGATGCCTTCGGCGCCGGTCAGCGCCACCTGCATCCCCAGGGCCTGATAGCCGGACTCGGCCCCGCCGACGAACACGCCGGTCCGCGAGCCCTTCAAAGACTGCGGGTTGATGCCGGCGCGTTCCAGCGCCTCCCAGGAGACCTCCAGCAGCATCCGCTGCTGCGGGTCCATCGCCAGCGCCTCGCGCGGGCTGATCCCGAAGAACGGCGCGTCGAACTCGCCGGCGGCGTTGATGAAGCCG
Organism: Catenulispora sp.; assembly: GCA_013361685.1. Taxonomy (GTDB): domain Bacteria; phylum Actinomycetota; class Actinomycetes; order Streptomycetales; family Catenulisporaceae; genus Catenulispora. The sequence continues at coordinate 2,723 of JABFXP010000962.1, read as the reverse complement.
CCCTCGCGGACGTAGGAGGTGCCGACGTGGTCGGGGTCCGGGTTGTAGAGGTTCTGCGCCCAGCCGCGGTCGGTCGGGAACCCGGCGACGGCGTCGCCGCCGGCGGCCACCAGATCCCACAGGTCTTCCGGTCCTGCGACGCCGCCCGGATACCGGCAGCCCATGGCGACGATCGCCACCGGCTCCTCCAGCACCGCCCCGCCGACCGGCCCGACCGGGCCGGACTGGATGCCCAGCGCGCGGGTGCGCAGGTACTCGGCGAGCACCGCGGGCGTCGGGTAGTCGAACAGCAGCGTGGCCGGCAGGCGCAGCCCGGTCGCGGCGTTCAGCCGGTTGCGCAGCTCCACCGAGGTCAGCGAGTCGAAGCCGAGGTCGCTGAACGCCCGCCCGGCCTCCACGGCGTCGGCCGAGTCGTGCCCGAGCACCGAGGCGGCCTCGGTCCGGATCACCTCGGTCAGCAGCCGGTCCTGGTCCACCGGCGTCAGCCCGACCAGCCGTCCGGCCAGCTCGCCGCCGACCGGCTCGGCGCGGTCCACCGCCGCCTCGGCCTCGGCGGCCGCGGCCAGCGCCGCGCGCACCTCCGGCAGGCCCTCCATCAGCGGGCTGCGACGGCGCAGCGAGAACGTCGGGCCGAGGATCTCCCAGGTGGCGTCGGCGATCGTGACCAGGCTCTCGCCGGCGTCCAGCGTGCGGGCCAGGGCCTCGATCGCCAGCGGCGGCTCCAGCAGCCGCAGGCCGCGCCGGGCCAGCTGGATCTTGGCGTCGCCCTCGGTGGGGCCGCCGGAGGCCCACGGGCCGTAGGCGATCGACGTCGCCTTCAGGCCGCGTGCCAGCCGGTTGTCGGCCAGCGCGTCCAGGAACGCGTTGCCCGCCGCGTAGCCGGGTTCGTGACCGGCGCCCCAGGTGGCGGCGATCGAGGAGTACATGACGAACGCGTCCAGGTTCAGCCCGGCGGTCAGCTCGTCCAGCCAGCGCGCGCCGGCGACCTTCGCGGCCAGGGCCCGGTCCAGGCGCTCCAGTTCCAGTTTGGCGACCGGCTTGTCGTCGAAGACCAGCGCGGCGTGCATGACCGAGCTCAGGTTCGGGCCGTCGGTGGTGATCCAGCCGAGCAGCCCGGCCACTTCGTCGCGGTGCGCGGTGTCACAGGCCACGACGTCGACCCGGGTCCCGGCGGCGGCGAGTTTGGCGCTCAGCTCGGCGACGCCGGCGGCGGCCGGGCCGGAGCGGGAGGTCAGCACGATCCGCTCGGCGCCGCGGCCGGTGAGCCAGGGGCCGAGGTGGTTGCCCAGGGCGCCGGTGCCGCCGGTGATGAGGACGGTTCCGCGCGGCCGCCACGTCTTCAGCTCGCGATGCTTCGGCGGACGCACCAGCCGTCGGCCGAGGATCCCGGCGGCGCGGATCGCGACCTGGTCCTCGTCCGAGACGCCGGCCAGGACGGCGGTGAAGCGGGCGGCGGTCCGGTCGTCCCACTGCGGCGGCAGGTCCAGCAGGCCGCCCCAGCGCTCGGGGTGCTCCAGGCCGACGACGCGGCCGAATCCCCAGGCCTGGCCTTGGATCGGGTGGGTGAGACGGTCGCCGGGACCGGCGGCCACGGCGTCCTGCGTCACGATCCAGAGCCGGGCGCCGACCCCGGCGTCGCCGAGCGCCTGGGTCAGCAGCAGCGAACCGGCCAGCCCGGTGGCGATGCCCGGGTGGCGGGGGTTCGGGGCCTCGTCCAAAGGCAGCAGGCTGATGATCCCGGTGAGTTCGTTGTCCCCGGCGGTAATCTGCCGCAGCCGGGCGGCGATGGCTTCGCGATCCAGGTCGGCGGCGCCCAGCTGGAGCTTGACGACGTCGACGCCGCGTTCGGTCAGGGCATCGACGCACTGCTCGGTGAGCGCGTCCTGCTGTGCGGGGTGCACGACCAGCCAGGTGCCGGAGAGCACGCTCGCGCCGGGGTCGGAGACCGGGGCCCAGGTGACCTTGTAGCGCCAGTCGGCGACGACGGAGTCGGCGCGTTCGCGGCGGCGCCAGGACCGCAGCGCCGGGAGGATCTCGGCCAGCGTCTCGTCGTCCACGGACAGGGTTCCGGCGAGGTGCTCGGTGTCGCCGCCCTCGATGGCGGCCCAGAACTCCTCCTCGGCCGCGCTGTTCTGACCCGAGCCGGTCCGGGTCGCGGCTTCCGGGGCCTGGAGCCAGTAGCGGCGGTTCTGGAAGGCGTAGGTGGGGAGTTCGACACGGTCGCCGCCGCCGAGGACCGCGCGCCAGTCGACGCCGACGCCGGCGACGTGCAGCCGGGCCAGGGAGGTCAGCAGCCCGGACGCGCCGGGGTCCTCGCGGCCGACGGTGCCGGTGACGACCGGAGCGCCGACGCCCGCTTCCTCGAGGCATTCGGTGACGGCGCCGGTGAGCGTCGGCTGCGCGGAGACCTCGACGAACACGCGGTAGCCGTTCTGCGCCAGGTCGGCGACGGCGTCGGCGAAGCGGACCTGCTCGCGGACGTTGGCGTACCAGTACCCGGCGTCGAGGTCGCCGCCGTGCAGCCACTGGCCGCGCGCCGTGGAGTAGAACGCGACGTCGCCGGTCTGCGGCGTGATCGACGCCAGCTCGCGGTTCAGCGTGGCCTCGAGGGGTGCGACGCGCGGCGAGTGGGCGACGAAGTCGGCGGTGGCCGGGACGCGCCAGCGCAGGATGCGGCGCTTGGACAGCGCGGCTTCGAACGCGTCCAGGTCCTCAGGGGCGCC
>JABFXP010000788.1 GCA_013361685.1 Catenulispora sp. | reverse complement strand
GGCCGCTGCTCGGCACCGGCTTTTTGCGCCGCCGATTTCGCTGCGGGGGAGTAGTGGGCCGGTGCCGGGGCGGTGAGGTGTTCCTGGCCAGCGGAGTATTCAGTGTGACAGTGCGTATCCAAACGCCACGACGGTCATGACCGGGACGACGGCGAGGCCGGCCGCCGCGAAGGCGCAGAGGAAGCCGTAAAAGACGACAGCGAGCTTGCCGACCGGCCCTGCGACGTGCGCCGGGTCGTTCGGGTCGTACCGGACCGTGTATTCGCGATGGCCCGGTGCCTTCTCCCGTCCCGAGCGGTCGTGTGCGGTGACGCCGGTGCCGTCGACTGTCTGGAACGTGTAGACCGGGAACAGCAATGTGGACCCGCTGTTCGGTTTCTGCAGGCGGCTGATGTGCGCCGGCACGGAGATGCCGACGCGGCGGAGGGCTCGCCGCGACAACAGCGATGACCAGTAGTCGTGCAGGTCGGCGGCATCCCAGAAGACGCCGACGCCGACCATGGTCCCGACCGAGGCCAAAGGCAGGAGCGCGAATGCCAACGGTTGGTCGATGACCGCGATGTCGGTCAAAGTCATCGCCGTGTACACGAGGACGAGCTTCGTGACGACTCGAGCTCGCCGCGACAGCACCGCCCGCCTGCTGGAGGGCTCGTCGCGCACCTGGACCTTGACCGCATCGGTCGTTGTGTGCGCTTCCCGCCTGGACTCGGCGACCGCCGTCCCGACGAGGTCGACGAACGCCTGGGCTTCGGGCCGACTGGACGACCGGAACGTGAAGGCACGCGAGGCATCGCCGTGGTCGGCTGCGGCGACGTCGAGCATCAGGTGGATGGTGCCGTCGTCGTCGGCCGACACGCGGTCGATGCACGGGATCGGAATGAGCGTGGTCTGACTTCCCCGGACGACCTCGACGGCGTTTCCGAGGAACCGAGCCTCGACGTGATGCGCCTTCAACACCATCCGGACTTGCTGCTCAGCCATCGTTGATCAGGTCTCTCCCCGTCACCGCCCCGCTGCCGAGGCAATCATCGCACGCCCCGGCCACGCCGTGACAGGGCCGCGAGCACGCCGCGGAGAGCCGACCGGGTCACGTGATCGGCTGGGCTGCTGCACCGTGTAGTGCAGGCGCCGGAGTGTTCCTGCGAGCCGTCGGCGCGTTTCGAGCCGCGCAGGCACTTGCCGTCCACCGCGAACACGGTCCGCCGCCGCCAGGACTCGCCGCCGGCCGAGCGGCCCCACTGCGCGATCGCCGTGACCGAGTCATGGCGGGCCTTCGAACGTGAGCGTGCTTGGGGGTAACCGCCAGCCGTTGGTCGGCGGCTTGAGGCCGGGCTGTTTCAGCTGTCACGGCCATCGCGAACGAACCTGCCATGGCGGTGGTGCGTCTTGCCATCATGACTGGTGGACGAGAGCTTTCGTGGGACGGATGCGTCAATGTTCGGGATCTGGGCGGGCTGGGGCAGGTCAGGCCGGGTGCCGTGGTGCGCATGGAGGCACCGGCTCGCTTGAGCGAGGCCGGCTGGGCGGCGGCGTGGGCGTTCGGGGTGCGCACCGTCGTCGATCTACGCCATACCGATGAGTGCGGTCCGGACGTCGCGCCGAGGCCGCCGGGGATCACCACCGTGCAGGTGCCGCTGGATCCGGTCGGCACCCCGTTCCATGAGCGCTGGACGAAGATCGACAACTTGGCTTCGCCGCTGTACTTCCCGGCGCTACTGGCCGAGCATCCGGAGCTGGTGGTCGCCGCAGTGCGGGCGGTCGCCGCCGCCGCGCCGGGGTGCGTGGTGTTCCACTGCGCCGGCGGCAAGGACCGGACGGGGCTGCTTGCGCTGGTGCTGCTCGCGCTGGCCGGAGCGACGGCTGAGGAGATCATCGCCGACTACCTGCTCACCTATGACCGGATGAAGCAGCGCTATGACGAGCTCGGCGTACGCGATCAGTTGGTCGCTGTGACGGAGATCCTGGCGGACCACCACACCACCGTCGAAGCATCGCTCACCTCGACGATCATGTCGCTGGTGATGCCTGACTTCCTGCTGGAGAACGGCATGTCTGAGGCCGAAATCGCGGCCCTGCATGCTCGAATGACCGCCTGAACGTTGCCACCGCATCAGAGTGCCGGCGCACTAGGGTGAAGTTCCGGCCGGTCACCGCCCCGGACAGAGTCGACGCGTGGGAGGTCGTTGCCGACCGCTGGCACGTCGGCTTCGTGGATGATGGCACCGGCCTGACGACGAGGCGAATGCGACTTCGAGCAGGTGGCTGGCCAGTAGCAGTGCCGTAGGCGTGCGACACTTCGTCAATGCCGTTGGTGTGGGTGACCGGCAGTCCCGGTGTCGGCAAGTCGACGGTCTGCGCCCTGCTGAAAAGCCGAGGACTGGCGGCGGTCGACGCCGACTGGGATGGATACAACCACTGGGTGGATCGGACGAGCGGACATGTCGTCGTCGACCCCCCGTATCCGGTGCCGGCGGGCTGGCACCGCCGCTTCGCGTGGAAGATCAGCCGCGCGCAGGTCGAGGCCCTCGCGGCAGGGACAGCCGAGAACGGCACGTTCCTCTTCGGCTCCGTGGAGAACGAAGTGGAGGTGTGGGACCTGTTCGATCTCGCGGTCTGCCTAGTGGCCGACGACCAGACCCTGCGGAATCGTTTGCTGACTCGCACCACAAACACCTACGGCAAGCACCCGGAGGAACTGGCCGTAACGCTCGAACGCAACGAGGGTATGGAGTCCACCTACCGCAGTCTCGGCGCGACGATCCTCGAAGGCACTCGTCCTGCCGGGGAGGTCGCCGACGCGATCCTCGCTGTCGCCGGCGGTACGGTCCTCCGCCCGAGTGAATAGGCGCGCTGGCCCCGGCTTCAGCGCACGGTCGGGTGGCTGGGTCCGTGGGGTCACACCGTTGACGTCCGGGCGACCGCATCGCGGGCCGGCTCACCTCAAGGCGATCGAACGGTCAGCATGGCGGCCGGCCACCTCCCCGCCCGGCCGCCACACGCCCTACCTCAGCGATGCACCCCAGAGTTGAACGTCAACTCCGGCACCGCATTGTCAGCCAAAGTAACCGCCTGCTCCGGCCACCAAGCCCCCGCCGCCGGATCCACAGCGCCCCCATACTCCGGATCCCCCGGCCCCGCGGTCCCGCGCGTGCACGCGCCGTCCGACTCGCCGATCGTCTTGATGTACAGATACGCGTCAACCAGCGCCACGCCGGTAGCAGCAGTCGGCCGGTCGCCCATGCCACGCCCCGGCGGGTTGCACCACGTCTGCGGGTCCCCGCTGTACTTACCCGCCGGCGGCGTCCAAGCACCCAGCCCGTTCCGGCTCGTGTCCACAACGAAGTGCGACAGCTGGCTCGCCGGCGGCGTGCCGACGTTCTGGTCGTACCACGCGTCAGTCCAGTGCCACGTGGACGGGTCGGTCGAAACGACCGCGTCGCCGGGCTGCCCGTCGTTCGGCGCGGCTGAGGAGTAGTACTGACTCGCGCACCAATCGGCGTGGCCGCGGGCCCAGTCCGGGCCTGCCGTCGCGAACCACATGCACTTGGAGATCCAGGTGCCGTAGTGGTCGGTCTGGTCGGTGGGCTGGTAGTTGGAGACGTTCAGGAAGAAGCCCTGGGTGCGCGCGACCCCCGCCTGCAGAAGGCGGTTCGCCATGTCGCCGACCGAGTGCCACTGGCTGTTCCCGGCGTCCAGGTAGACGACTGACTGCGGCCGGGCCTCCAGCGCTGTCACCGCGTAGTTGATGTCTGCGATGCGGCCTGCGGTCAGGGTGCCGGTCGGGTCCGTGGTGGGGCTGCAATCCGAGGGCAGGTTCGCCAGGGCGTCGGGTTCGACGATCACCACCGCGCGGCTGTCGCCGATGCCTTGGGCGAACGCTGATATCCACTGCTGATACGCGGCGTCGGACGGGGCGCCGCCTGCCGAGTACTGGCTGCAGTCGCGCAGCGGGATGTAGTACGCCACCAGCACTGGCACCGCGTGTTCCGCCTGCGCGGTCCGCACCGTGTTGCGAACCTGCGTGCGGACCTGGTCCGGGGTGCCGCTGGTGAACCAGGTCGCCTCCGGCCAGGTGGCCAGCTTCGCCATCGTCACGGCGTCCGGCAGGTCGTGGTGTTGCAGGTCGGTCAGGGCCTGGCGGGCGGCTTCGTTGTCCGGTGTCACCGAGAACCGGGTGTCCGCGGGCAGCGTGTGGCCGGTCGTGCTGCCGGCGCTGCCGGCAGTGTCGGCGGTCGCGGCGGTGGAGCCGAGGGCGGTGACCGCGGTCGCGGCGAGGCCTGCGGCGAGCAGGACTCCTATCGTTCTGGGCAGCATCATTCCCCACTGTTGTCGTCGGTGCCCGCACTTTCGGGGTGCGGGCCGGGGCGCGTCAACGAGCCGCGCCGGAGTCGCGGGGGACACCCAGCTCCAGAGCCTGGTCGTCGTCGGCCGGCGGTGAAACTTTCATCCGGCCGGGTGTGCTCGGCGCCTGGTGGGTGGTTCGCGTCGTGGTCTGGATCGTCAATCCTGGGCCTTTCCGCCGGTGATGCGGGAGATCACGAGCGCCACCAGGATGATCGAGCCGTTGAGGGCGCCGATCCACTGGGCCGGTACGCCGCCGAGGGTCAGGACGTTCTGGATCAGGAACAGCAGCAGGACGCCGGTGAAGGCGCCGAACATGCTGCCCTTGCCGCCGTTCAGGCTGATGCCGCCGATCACGGCCGCGGCGAAGACGGTGAAGATGTCGCCGTTGCCCTGGGCCGAGGCCACGGACGCCAGCCGGCCGGAGAGCATCAGGCCGCTGAGCGCGGCCAGCAGGCCGGCGGTGACCAGCACGGTCCACAGGACGCGGTCGGTGCGGATGCCGGCGGCCTTCGCGGCGTCGATGTTGCCGCCGATGGCGTACAGCGAGCGGCCGAAGCCCGTCCAGCCCAGTACGACGATGCCGATCGCGAACAGCAGCAGCGTCACCCACACCGAGGCCGGCATGCCGAACCATTGCGCGGTGCCCAGGTAGAGCATCGAGGAGGGCAGGTAGAAGAACGTCTTGCCGCCGGAGATCCCGGTCAGCAGGCCGCGCACGACGATCAGCATGCCCAGTGTGACGATGAATCCGTTGAGCCCGAAGCGGATGATGAGCAGTGCGTTGACCGCGCCGATCGCCGCGCCGACGGCCAGGGTGGCCGGCACCGCCCAGCCGCCGGGGAGCAGGCCGAGTCCGTGGCCGGCGCCCTTGGGGACGGTGAGCCACGCGGCCAGGCCCGGGGCCAGGCCCATGGTGGACTCCAGCGACAGGTCCATCCGTTTGACGATCAGCACCAGCGTCTCGGCCAGGACCAGGACGGCGATCTCCGACATGGTCTGCAGGACGTTGATGAGGTTGTCCTTCTGCAGGAACACCGGGTTCACGATCTGCCCGATGATCGCGATGACGACGATCGCCGGCACCAGGGCGAAGTCGCGCAGCCGGGCCACGGCGATCCGCCGGGGCAGGAGGGCGGCCAGGGGACCGGCGCCCGCGCTCTTCCCGGCCTCGCCGGTCGCGCCGGTGTCCCCGGCCGCGCCGCCCGCGCCGGCCCCGCGGTTCCCGGAACCCCCGCCGTCTCCGCCGTTCCCGGCATTCTCCGAAGCCGGCACCGCCGTGGTCTCAGGCATCGATCCCACCTCCCACTCCCTCCATCGCGGCCACCAGCGCGTGATCGTGCCAGCCGCGCGCCATCTCGGTGACCACCCGGCCGGCGAACATCACCACGACGCGGTCGCAGCCGCGCAGGTCGTCCAGCTCGTCGGAGGCGATGAGCACGCCGGTGCCGGCGGCCGCGGTCTGCTCCACCGTGCCGAGCAGGAACTCCTTGGACCGCACGTCCACTCCGGCGGTCGGGTTGATCAGCACCAGCAGCCGGGGGTCGGAAGCCAGTGCGCGGGCCATCACCACCTTCTGCTGGTTGCCGCCGGAGAGCCCGGACACGTGCTGGCCGGGGCCGGAGGCCCGGATCTGCAGTTCCGCGATCTGCGCGGCGGCCAGGGCGTCCCGCCGGCGGTGGTTGAGGAATCCGGAGCGGCCCAGCCGGTCCGGGATGGTGAGCGTGCTGTTGTCCGCCACCGACATCTCCGGGATGTAGCCCTGCCGGTGGCGGTCCTGCGGTACGAAACCGACCCCGGCGGACAGGGCGGCCGGGACGCTGCCCGGCCGCGGGGTGGTCCCGGCGACCTGCACCTCGCCGGAGTCGGCGGCGCGCAGACCGGCGACGGTTTCGGCGACCTCGGTCCGGCCGCTGCTCGCCGCGCCCGCCAGGCCGACGATCTCGCCGCCGCCGACGGTGAACGACACGTCCTGGTACCGGTCGCCGGCGCACAGCGCGGTCACCGACAGGGCGGGTTCGGACGGACGGGTCGGGCGCGGGCCGGCGTCCGGCCGTGCTGCCGCGGCCTCCCCGGTCATCGCCGCGACCAGCTCGGCCTGCGGGGTCTGGGCCACCGGGGCGGTCAGGATGTGCCGGGCGTCGCGGAAGACGGTGACGGTGTCGCAGATCTCGTAGACCTCCTGCAGATGGTGGCTGATGAACAAGAAGGTGACACCCTGCTGTTGCAGTTCTTTGATCCGTCCGAACAGCCGGGTGATCGCCGCCGCGTCCAGCTGGGCGGTCGGCTCGTCCAGGATGATGAACCGGGCGCCGAACGACAGCGCCCTGGCGATCTCCACGAACTGCCGCTGCTCGACGCTCAGGTCGGCGGCGACCGTGCCGGCGTCGACGTCCACCGACCAGGCCGCCAGCACCTCCCGGGCCTGCCGGCGCAGGGCGGGCCAGCTGATCAGCCCCTTGTTCCTGGTGTGCCGGTTCAGGAACAGGTTCTCCGCGACCGTGAGCTGCGGGATGATCGTCGATTTCTGATATACGCACGCCACCCGGCGCCGCCAGGCGTCGCGGTCGGCGAGCCGGGGCGCGGGCCGGCCGTCGAAGGTGACGGTGCCCTCGTCCGGTGCCTGCAAGCCGGTCAGGACCGAGACCAGTGTGGACTTGCCGGCGCCGTTGCGGCCGACCAGCGCGTGGGTGTCACCGGGCTCGACGGTGATGTGGGCGTCGTGCAGGGCGACGGTGGAGCCGAAGCGTTTCGTGATGCCCGTCGCCTGCGCGACGGGCGCTGCCGTGCTCATGGTGCCGGTGTCCGCCTTCCGCGTCAGCCGAGGTGGTTGCCCCACAACGAGGTGTCGGTGCTCTTCAGGCTCGGCGTGCCGCCGTACTCGCCGCCGTCGGCGGTGACCAGCGGAGCCGCGAGCTGGTCTTCCAGCAGCCCCGGACGGACCTGGATGATGGTGCTCTGGTGGTCGGTCGGCCCGGGGCTGAAGCTCTTGCCCTGCACCGCGGCCTGGACGTAGTAGAGCGCGTACTTGGCGTACAGGTCGGCCGGCTGCGAGACGGTGGCGTCGATCTTGCCGGCGGCGATGTCCTTCAGCTCCTCCGGGATGCCGTCGTTGGAGACCACGAACACGTGCTTGGGGTCGGTCGGCGGAACGGCCAGCCCCTTCTGCTGGAGCAGTTGCAGCGTTCCGGACAGGGCGAAGCTGGACTCCATGTAGACGCCCTTGATGTCCGGGTGCGCGGTCAGGTCGGTCTGCAGCTTCTGCGCGGCGGCCGCCGCGTCCCAGTTGGCGGCCTCGCCGTAGACGGTGATGCCGGGGAAGTCCTTCTTCATGCAGTCGTTGAACGCCTCGGTGCGGTCGCGACCGTTGATCGAGGCCAGGTCGCCTTCCAGCATCACCACCGAGCCGTGCCCGGACAGCTTGGTGCCCAGGAACTCGCAGGCCTTGGTGCCGTACGCCCGGTTGTCGGCGCGCACCACCATGTAGACGTTGCCGGAGTCGGGCCGGGTGTCCACCGAGACGACGGGGATCTTCTTGGCGGCGAGCTGGCTCAGCGTCGGGGCGATGGCCGCGGTGTCCTGCGGCGCCATCACCACGCCCTTGACGCCCTCGGCGATGAACGCCTGGGCGTTCGCGGCGAGCTTGGCCACGTCGTTCTGGGAGTTGCTGGTCTTGAGCGTGATGCCCAGCTGGGTGGCGGACTGCGGGGTGTACTGGATGTAGGAGTTCCAGAAGTCGGTGTCCGAACGCGGATAGTCCACACCGATCACCGCCGCTCCGCCGCTCCCGCCTTTGCTGCTGGAGCATGCGGTCAACGCGGTGAGAGTCACGGCCGCGGCGGTGCCGACGGCCAGGAGCCTGAATCCCATGGTGCTGCTTCCTTCCAAGGAGGTGGATGAGCACGTGCACGTTCAGGGGTGGGGGAGTGTTACGCGGCCACGCCGCTCCAGACCGGGCCGTCCGGGTAGCGGTGCTCGGCGATCGAGTCCGGCCACATCCGGGCGGACAGACCGGCGGCGGTGGGGGCCAGGTAGCGGCCCTCGCGGATCCGCACCGGGTCGGTGAAGTGCTCGTGCAGGTGGTCGACGTACTCGATGACGCGGTCCTGGGTGGTGCCGCTGACCGCGACGTAGTCGAACATGGCCAGGTGCTGGACCATCTCGCACAGTCCGACCCCGCCGGCGTGCGGGCACACCGGGACGCCGAACTTGGCCGCCAGCAACAGGATCGCGACGTTCTCGGTGACCCCGGCGGTGCGGCTGGCGTCGAGTTGCAGCACGTCCAGGGAGCCGGCTTGCAGCATCTGCTTGAACATCACCTGGTTGTGGACGTGCTCGCCGGTGGCGACCTTCACCGGCGCCACCGCGCGCCGGACGGCGGCGTGGCCGAGGATGTCGTCGGGGCTGGTGGGCTCCTCGATCCAGTAGGGCTCGTACGGTGCCAGCTGCCGCATCCAGCCGATCGCCTGCTGCACGCCCCAGGCCTGGTTGGCGTCGACGGCGATGCGGACGCCGGGTCCGACCGCCTCCCGGGCCAGCCGCAGCCGCCGCAGGTCGTCGCCGAGGTCGGCGCCGACCTTGAGCTTGATCAGGCCGAAGCCGTCGGCGACGGCCTGTTTGGACAGCCGGACCAGTTTCTCGTCGGAGTAGCCGAGCCAGCCCGGTGTGGTGGTGTAGGCGGGGTAGCCGTGTTCCAGCAGCCGGGCCGTGCGCTCGGCTCGTCCGGGTTCGGCGCGGCGCAGGATCTCCAGCGCCTCGCCGCGGGTCAGCGCGTCCTGCAGGTAGCGGAAGTCGACGAGGTCCACCAGCTGTTCGGGGCTGAGCTCGGCCAGCAGCCGCCACACCGGCTTGTCCGCGATCCGGCCGTACAGGTCCCACACCGCGTTGACGATGGCGGCGGCGGCCATGTGGATGGCGCCCTTGTCCGGCCCCAGCCACCGCAGCTGGCTGTCGCCGGTCAGCCGCTGGGAGAAGCCGCCCAGGTCGCCCAGGACCCGGTCCACCGGCAGGCCGACGACCAGCGGGGCCAGGGCCCGGACCGCGGCGATTGCGACCTCGTTTCCGCGGCCTACCGTGAAGGCCAGGCCGTGGCCGGTGGCGCCGCCGGTGGTGTGGACCGTCACGTAGGCGGCCGAGTAGTCGGGCTCCGGATTCATGGCGTCGGAGCCGTCGAGGTGACGGGAGGTCGGGAAGCGGACGTCGACGGCTTCGACGGCGGTGATCAGGTCGCTCGGATCGGTCGGGGTCGCGGAATGTTCCGGGCCGGAAGACATGGGATGTATTTAAGGCTTGTGACGGCCTGCCGTCCAGTGTTCCCATCGAACGACCTGATCCGGCTTATAGACATGGGATGTTAATGGTACTCTGACGGTCATGTCCTTGACCGACAAAGCGATCCTGCGCATCAGGGAGCTCATCCAGTCCGGAGAACTGCCGCCGGGCTCCCGGCTGCCGCCGGAGCAGCAGCTCGCCGCCGAGCTGGGCCTGTCCCGGAACCTGATGCGCGAAGCGGTCAAGGCTCTGGTGGTGGCCAGAGTGCTGGAGATCCGGCGCGGCGACGGCACCTACGTGACCAGCCTGGAGCCCGCGGTCCTGCTCGAAGGCCTCGGCTCGGCCGTCGAACTGTTGCAGGGCGACACCCAGCTGGAGCTGACCGAGGTGCGCAGGCTCTTCGAGCCGATCGCCACCGCCGTGGCCGCCGAGCGGATCACCGAGGCCGGACTCGCCGAGCTGCGCGGCCACCTCGAGGCGATGCGCGCGGCCAAGGACGACGTCGAACTGCTGAACCGGCACGACGCGGCCTTCCACCGCACCGTGACCGCCGCCACCGGCAACCGGACCCTCACCTCGATCCTGGAGGGCATCTCCAGCCGCACCGTGCGGGCCCGGGTCTGGCGCGGCATGGTCGACGACGCCGTCGCCGACCGCACCGTCGCCGAGCACCAGGCCATCTACGACGCGCTGGCCGCCGGCGACCCGGCGCTGGCCCAGGCGACCGCGCTCATCCACGTCAGCACCACCGAGAAGTGGCTGCGCGACCACCTCGCCGAGCCCGGGGAACAGCGGTGAAGCTGCTGCGGTTCGGTCCGGCCGGCGCCGAACGGCCCGCCGTGCTGCACACCGACGGCGCGGTCTACGACCTGCGGACCCTCAGCGCCGACATCGACGGAGCCTTCCTGGCCGACGGCGGCGTGTCCCGGGTCCGGGCCGCGCTCGCCGCCGGCGGACTGCCCCGGATCGACATCAGCGGACAGCGCCTGGGCGCTCCGGTGGCCCGCCCCGGGAAAGTGGTCTGCATCGGCCTGAACTACCGGGACCACGCCGCCGAGACCGGCACGCCGCCGCCGGCCGAACCGGTGGTGTTCCTGAAGGCGTCGAACACCGTCGTCGGCCCCGACGACACGGTCCTGGTGCCCCGGGGGAGCCAGAAGACCGACTACGAGATCGAACTCGCCGTCGTCATCGGCCGCACCGCCCGCTACCTGGACACCCTCGGCGACGCGCACGAGGTCATCGCCGGCTACGCCATCGCCGACGACGTCTCCGAGCGCGAGTTCCAGCACGAGCGCGGCGGACAGTGGGACAAGGGCAAATCCTGCGAGACCTTCAACCCGCTGGGGCCGCACCTGGTCACCCCGGACGAGGTCGGCGACCCGCAGGCGCTGGCGATGCGGCTGTGGGTCAACGGCGAGCCGCGGCAGAACGGCCACACCAAGGACATGATCTTCGGCGTCCACCACATCGTGTGGTACCTGAGCCAGTTCATGGTCCTGGAGCCCGGAGACGTCATCAACACCGGCACCCCGGCCGGCGTCGCCTTCGGCGCCAACGACTTCCCCTACCTGAGCCCCGGCGATCTGGTCGAGGCCGAGATCGACGGCCTGGGCCGGCAGCGGCACGTGCTGGGCCGGGCCTGATGGGCCCGGCATGAGAGTCCGGCTCGCCTACGGCGAAACAGGCCTGGACATCGACGTGGACCCGGCGGTGACCACGGTCGTCGAGCCGGTCCGGCACGAAGCCGCCGCCGATCCGGCCGCCGTGCTGCGCGCCGCCCTGCGCGACCCGGTAGCCGGGCCGCCGCTGCGCAGCCGGGTCCGGCCCGGCCAGACGGTCGCGATCTCGGCCTGCGACGGCACCCGGCCGCAGCCCAGACACCTGATGATCCCGGCCGTGCTGGCCGAACTCGAGGGCGTGGTCCGCCTCGAAGACGTGGTCATCCTGGTCGCCACCGGCACCCACCGCGGAAACGACGACGCCGAGCTGCGGCGGATGTTCGGCGCCGAGGTCGTGGACCGGGTCCGGATCGTCAACCACGACGCCCGCGACCCCGCCGGGCTGACCTGGATGGGCACCTTCGGCCGCGGCGTCCCGGTCTGGCTGAACAGCGAATGGGCGCAAGCCGACGTCCGCATCACCACCGGCTTCGTCGAACCGCACTTCTTCGCCGGGTTCTCCGGCGGCCCCAAACTCGTCGCGCCGGGCCTGGCCGCGCTGGAGACCGTCCTGGTCCTGCACGACGCCGCCCGGATCGGCGACCCGCGCGCCACCTGGGGCGTCATCGACGGCAACCCCGTCCACGACGACGTGCGCGCCATCGCCGAGGCGACCGGCGTGACCTTCGCCCTGGACGTGGTCCTCAACCGCGACCAGGACATCGTCGCGGCCTTCGGCGGCGACCTGCCCGCGATGCACGCCGCCGCCACCGCCTTCGCGCGCCGCACCGCGATGCGGCCGGTCCCGGCGCCGTTCGACGTCGTGGTCACCACCAACTCCGGCTTCCCGCTGGACCAGAACCTCTATCAGTCCGTGAAGGGGATGTCGGCCGCCCACCAGGTGGTCAAGCCCGGCGGCACGATCGTCTGCGCCGCCGAGTGCCGCGACGGGTTCCCGGACCACGGTTCCTACCGCGAGGTGCTCGCCTCCGCGCCGTCGCCGCGCGCCCTGTTCGACGCCATCAGCGCCCGTACCCGGACCGTCCCGGACCAGTGGCAGGTGCAGATCCAGGCCCGGATCCAGGCGAGCAGCCGCGTCGTCATGCACACCTCCCATCTGCGCGACGCCGACCTCGCCGCCGCGCACCTGGAACAGACCCAAGACATCTCGGCCACCGTCGCCGAAGCCCTCGCCGCGGCCGGGACCGGCGCCCGGCTGTGCGTGCTGCCCGAGGGGCCGCAGACCATCCCCTACCTCGCCGGCTCCGCGCCATGACCCTCGACCTCGGATTCGCCCGGCTCGACCTGGACCGGGAACGCCGCCAGGGCCTGCCGGAGATCGTCTACGGCCCCGGCAAGACCGCCGAGCAGATCGCCGCCATCACCACCGCGCTGCTGACCCACAACACCGGGCCGGTCCTGGCCACCCGCGTCACCGCGGACACCGCCGGAACAGTGCTCGAAGCCGTCGCGGGCGGCAGCTACGACCCCGAGGCCCGGCTGCTCCTGTGGCGCCCGGCGAGCGTCACGGACTTCGACGTCGCGGTCGTCGCGGCCGGCACCTCCGACCGCCCGGTCGCCGCCGAGGCCGCCGCCGTGGCCGCCGCCGTCGGGCTGAACGTCACCGTCGTCCACGACGTCGGCGTCGCCGGCCTCGACCGCGTCCTCCAGGTCCGGCCGCAGCTGGAACGTCAGGACGCGGTGATCGTGGTCGCCGGCATGGAAGGAGCGCTGGCCAGCGTGGTCGGCGGCCTGGTGCGCTGCCCGGTGATCGCCGTCCCCACCTCCACCGGCTACGGCGCCGCCCTCGAAGGCGTCACCGCGCTGCTGGCCATGCTCAGCTCCTGCGCCGCCGGGATCACCGTGGTCAACATCGACTCCGGATTCGGCGCGGCCATGGCCGCCCACCGGCTGGCCCGCGCCGTCCGGACCCGCACGGAGGCCCACCGGTGATCTGCTGGATCAACCCCTTCACCGGACTCGCCGGCGACATGCTGCTCGCCGCGCTGCTGGACGCCGGCGCCCCGCTGGAACCGGTCCGCGCCGCGATCCGGGCGACCGGGCTCGACGGCTGGGAACTGACCGCCGAACACGTCACCGACCACGGCCTGACCGCGACCCGCGTCCACGTCCACGTCACCGACCCGGCCACGGAGCGACGGGCCGCTGATCTCATAGCCCTGGCATCCGGCGCCACCCCCGAGCCGGTCGCCGAGTTCGCCGTCGCCGCGCTGCGCGCGATCGCCGACGCCGAGGGCCGGATCCACGCCGCCGACCCGGCCGCCGTCCACCTGCACGAACTCGGCGGCCACGACACCCTCGTCGACATCGTCGGCGTGGCCGCCGCGCTGCACACGCTGGGCGTCGACGACGTCGTCTGCGCACCGCTGCCGCTGGGCACCGGCCGTGTGAACAGCGCCCACGGCCTCATCCCCGCCCCGGCCCCGGCCACCCTCGCCCTGCTCGAAGGCGCGGAGATCACCGGCACGGACCTGCCCGGGGAGACCGTCACGCCGACCGGCGCGGCGTTGCTGCGCGCCGGCGGCGCCCGCTACAGCGCGGCCCCGGCCATGACCCTGCGCACCACCGGCTACGGCGCCGGGACCCGCCGCCTGCCCGACCGGCCCAACGTCGTCACCGTGACGCTCGGCGACCGGCTCCCGGGCGCGGACGAGCCGGTGACCGTCCTGGAGACGAACGTGGACGACGTCACCGGCGAACTCCTCGGCTACGTCATCGCCCGCGTCCTGGACGCCGGGGCCCTCGACGCCTGGGCCACCCCGGCGGTGATGAAGAAGGGACGCCCGGCCCACGTCCTCAGTGTGCTGACCCGGCCGCAGGATGCCGACCGGCTCAAGGAAGTGGTCTTCGCCGAGACCGGGACGCTCGGCATCCGGCGCACCGCCACGACCCGCACCGTCGCGCCGCGCGACTTCGAAACCGTCGAGGTCGGCGGCCTGCCGGTCCGCATCAAGCACGGCCCGCACGGCGCCAAGCCCGAACACGACGACCTGGCGGCCGCCGCGGTGAAACTGGGCCTGCCGCTGCGGGCCGTCGCCGAACGCGCCATGCGCCGATCGTCAGGGGGCGGACGATGAACGCCCCGGACAGAGCGACGGACAGCCTGACGGACAGACCAGTGGACAGAGCGGCGGACAGAG
>JABFXP010000077.1 GCA_013361685.1 Catenulispora sp. | reverse complement strand
CCTTCTATGAAGGCGTCATGACCTCCGGCTACCCCTCCGACGCCACCGAGAACTCCGTCCAGGCCAACATCGTCGCCGCCGGATACGCCAGCGGCGGGAGCACTGGCGGGAGCACCGGTGCGCTCCATGCGGTCGGCGCCGGGAAGTGCCTGGACGACCCGAACTCGACCACCACCCTGGGTACCCAGCAGCAGATCTACAGCTGCAACGGCCAGGCGAACCAGACCTGGACGCACAACTCCTCCGGGGAGCTGACGGTCACCGTCAACGGCACCACCCTGTGCCTGGACGCCAACGCCAAGGGCACGACGAACGGCACCAAGGCCATCGTCTACTCCTGCAACGGCCAGACCAACCAGCAGTGGAACCTCAACTCCAACGGCACGATCACCGGCGTCCAATCAGGACTCTGTCTCGATGTCACCGGAGCCTCCACCGCCGACGGCGCCCTGGTCGAGCTGTGGACCTGTAACGGCGGCAGCAACCAGCAATGGACCCTCGGCTGACGGCGTCATAGCCCGAACGAGGACGGGGACGGCGCCCGGCCGACAGTCGGCCGGGCGCCCTTCACCATCGTCAGGTCGAATCGATTCGACAAGGATTCTGCGGATGAGAGTACGAACGAGCATGAGGCGGATCGCGTCCGCGGCCGCTCTGATCCTGGCCCTCGCGGCTCCGTCGCTCTCCCCGGCGCGCGGCCAGACCGCCGCCACGGAGGCGCTGACAGTCAACCTCGCCGCGCCGACCGGCCCTGCCACCGGAGTGGGCGAGGGCTTCCTGTACGGCTTCACCTCGGACGGCACGCAGCCGGTGGACCAGTTCATCCAGCCGCTGGGAATCAACGCCTTCCGCGGCGGCGGCTGGTTCTCCGGCGGCTGGATCAAGGACAACTACCAGCTCGGCTCCGCCACACAGGCGGACATCAACTCGATCCTGGCCGAGGCGCGGCGACTGACCCAGCCGCCCTATCACGCGCAGTACCAGGTGCTGCTCACCGACCTCTACGGCCTGAACGGGGGTCAGCCCTCGAACACGGTGTACCCGTGCGACAACGGAAACTGCTCGAACTGGGCGACCTTCATCGACCAGACGGTGGCCGCGTTGCAGGCCTCGGGGCTGAAGCTGGCCTATGACATCGACAACGAGCCCGACATCTCAGTGTTCTGGAAAGCCGGAGTCAACAGCACTCAGTACTTCCAGATGTGGGACACGGCCTACCGCGAGATCCGGCGGGTCGCGCCCGGGGCACAGATCGTGGGCCCGTCGTTCGCGTACACCCCGCAGGCCAGACTGAGCCAGTGGCAGACGTGGCTGGCGCACGTGAAGTCGGCCGGCACCGTCCCGGACATGATCACGAACCACGACGAGGGCGACGTCGACGACCCGGTCACCGTCTCCCAGGCTCTCAACAGCGCTCTGACATCGGCCGGCATCGGCCACCTGCCCCTGTCGGCCAACGAGTACCAGCCGGCCGACCGGCAGACCGCCGGCGTCACCGCCTGGTACCTGGCGCGCTTCGCCCAGTCCGGCTACACCAACGCGATGCGCGGCAACTGGGTGTGCTGCATCACGCCCAACCTGACCGGCGTGCTCACCCAGGTCAACGGGACCTGGCAGCCGACCGGCGGCTGGTGGGCGCTGCGGGACTACGCCGACATGACCGGCACGCTCGTCAGCACCTCCGGACAAGTCGGCTCGACAGCGATCTCGGCCTCCGAGGACTCCACGAACAAGCGCGCGGTGGCCGTCATCGGCGACTCGAACGGCTACACCGGCACCGCGTCAGTGACATTCAACGGTCTGTCATCAGTATCCTGGCTCTCCGGCAGCGGCAGCGTGAACGTCCGCGTGGACCGGATCCCCGACCAGGCACCCCTGACCGCCCCGCAGGTCGTCTACAGCCAGAAGGTCAGCACGTCCGGCGGCTCGATCACGGTGCCGTTCACGTTCCAGTCCGCCCACGACGCCTTCGCCGTCTACCTGACCCCGGACGGCTCCACGGGCGGCAACACGGTGACGGTGACCAACCCCGGAGCGCAGAGCGGAACGGTCGGCCAAGCGGTCACCGGCCCGCAGCTCCAGGCCACCGACTCGGCATCCGGCCAGACGCTGACCTACACGGCCGGCGGCCTGCCCCCGGGCTTGTCGATCTCCTCCTCCGGCCTGATCACGGGTACGCCCACCACGGCCGGGACCTACACCGCGACGGTGACCGCGACCGACACCACCGGCGCGTCCGGGTCCGCGTCGTTCGTCTGGACGGTCTCCGGCCCGACCGGCGGAGGCTTCCCGAGCGGATATCACCGGCTGACCATCGGCAGCGACGGGCTGTGCGTGGACGTCTACGGCAACACCAGCGCCGCCGGCGCCGCGATCGACCAGTGGACCTGCAACGGTCAGAGCAACCAGCAGTTCCAGTTCGTGCCGGTGTCCGGCGGCTACGGGGAGATCCAGGCGCAGAACTCCGGCGACGACGTGGCGGTGTCCGGCAGCTCCACCACAGGCGGGCAGCCGGACATCGTGCAGCAGGCGCCGAACGGTGCGGCGAACAGTCTGTGGCTTCCGATTCAGCAGTCTGATGGGAGTTATGAGTTCCGGAACCAGAACAGTGGTCTGTGTCTGGACGTCTACGGCGCGAGCAGCACGGCTGGACAGCAGCTCGATCAGTGGTCGTGCAAGAACGCGCCTGGCACCAACCAGGACTTCACGCCGCGCTGAGGCGTGAGCGCTGCGCCGCGGCGTGAGGCGTGTTCGCCGAGCTGAGGCGTGAGGCGTGTCCGGTCGCCCGGAGTATGAGGTGCCGCTCATACTCCGGGCTCTTTCTTTCCAGCGCCCAGTTTCTCTCCTCTTCGTTTCCCTGCCCTTCGATTCCCCACGCCTCGTTCCCTTCGCCGCATCCCGCGGCCATGACGCATACCCGCGACACCGTAGACTCCGACTCGGTGAACCGGTTCGTTCTCCTACCGCGGAGGAACATGAACATCGGAGAGATCGCCCGCCGCTCGGGGGTGGCGCGTAGCACTGTGTCGTACGCGCTCAGCGGGAAGCGTCCGGTGTCGGAGGAGACCCGCCGGCGCATCCAAGCGGTCATCGACGAACTCGACTACCGGCCCAACGCCACCGCCCGCGCCCTGAAAGAAGGCCGCACCCGCACCCTGGGCCTGGTGATCCCCCCAGCCGGCGGCCGCCTGACGTCGATGCAACTGGACTTCGTAGCCAGCGTGGTCGAAGCCGCCGGCCGCGTCGACCTGGACGTCCTGCTCTCTCCCTCCGGCGCCGACCACGGCGACTCCTTCGACCGCCTGATAAGCGGTCGCCGCGTCGACGGCGTGATCCTGATGGAACTCCGCCTGACCGACCCCCGCATCACCCGCCTGGAGCAAGCCGGCACCCCCTTCGTCACCATCGGCCGCAGCAACAATCCCGACCGCACCTGGTGGGTCGACCTGGACTACGCGACCCTGGTCAGCCGCTGCGTCCACCACCTGGCAGACCTGGGCCACACCCACATAGCCCTGATGAACCGCTCCCCCGAACTGATGTCCGCCGGTTACGGCCCCGCCACCCGCGCCCACGAAGGCTTCCACGACGCGGTCCGCAGCCGCGGCCTGACCGGCACAGAGTCCTGCTGCCCCGACGAAGCCCCCGCCGGCGAGGAATGCACCTCCCGCCTCCTCACCGAGCACCCACAGACCACCGCGATCGTGACCATCAACGAAGCAGCGCTGCCGGGAGTGCAACGAGCCCTGGAACGAGCAGGCCTGGAGGTCCCGGCCCAGTTCTCGGTGGTCGGCGTCGCAGGCCGCCAGTGGGCGGAGGAGTTCCGTCCACAGCTGACCGCCGCGGACGTCCCGTCGCTGGAGATCGGCGCCACTGCCGTGGATCTGCTGACGGCGCGGATCGCGGAGCCTGAGGCCGCTGCTCGGCACCGGCTTTTTGCGCCGCCGATTTCGCTGCGGGGGAGTAGTGGGCCGGTGCCGGGGCGGTGAGGTGTTCCTGG
>JABFXP010000189.1 GCA_013361685.1 Catenulispora sp. | reverse complement strand
CCACAACGCCCACCACACCCAGCGCCTCCGGTTCCGCCCCGGCCACCGCCCCGACCGGCGCGCCGGTCCAGCCGCCCTCCCACTACGAGGCGGTCCGCGACCAGGTCGTCGCCAAGCTGGACCAGACCGATCCGGCGCAGGCCCTCACGCTGCTCCAGCAGATCGTGGACCAGCACCCGGAGATCGCCCGGATCTGCCACCCGATAGCGCACGACCTGGGCCACGCCGCGCTGGAGAAGTACGCGTACGACTTCAAGAAGGCGGTCTCGTTCCAGGACGGCGTCTGCGGCAACGGCTACCTGCACGGCGTCGTGGAGCACGCCGTGCTCCACGCCCCGGACCCGCAGCAGGCCCTGCACACGCTCTGCGCGCCGGAGCTGGACGGCTCCTGCCTGCACGGCATCGGCCACGGCGCGATGTTCGTCGCCGACATGGACCTGCCCAAGGCGCTGGCGTTCTGCGACTACTTCAAGCTGCCGGCGCAGCGCACGTCCTGCGCCGAGGGCGTGTTCATGCAGAACTTCGAAGTCGACGTCCCGGGCGTGAAGAACAGCTCGTGGCTGAAGGCGAGCGACCCGATGTATCCGTGCGCGCAGCAGGCGGCCCGCTATCAGGGTCCGTGCTATTACTACGCGCCCCAGTACTACTTGTCTCTGAACGCGGACAAGTACGCGGAGGGCTTGGCCTGGTGCCGGACGGCCGACACCTCCGCGGCTGTGGCCTCGTGCACCATGGGCCTGGGAAGCCGGATCATGAAGTACAACATCGACCGGGTCGCGTTCTCCGAGGCGCAGTGCGCGACGGAGAAGGACAAGTCGCTGCGGGATGTCTGCGTCCGGGGGCTGACCAGCTACTACATGGTGCATTACAACGACCCGAAGTCCGGGATGCGGCTGTGCGCGCAGCTGACGTCCGCCGCGGACGTGGCGTCCTGCAAGGCGGCGGCCACGGCGGCGCTGTCGAGCCGCGACTGACGGTCAGGTCTTCTGGACGCGCAGGATGCCGTCGGCGACCGCGACCGGGAACGACGGCAGCGGGTCCGTGGCCGGGCCGGTGATGACCGCGCCGCTCTTCGGGTCGAAGCTGGAGCCGTGACAGGGACACAGCAGGACGCTCTTGGCCGGGTCGACGCCGACCGGACAGCCGGCGTGGGTGCAGATGCCGCTGCATGCCCGGTAGCCGCCGTCGGCGGTGCGGGCGACGAAGACCGGGTCGCCGTTGGGCGCGGTCAGGCGGGCCGCACCGGTGGCGGGGATGGACGTGAGGGGGATCTCCAGGCCGGGGGCGGCGGGGGCCGTCGTCGACCCTGCCGAACGCGGCTGAGCCTGCGGCTCCGGGTTTACCCGGCCCGACCTGCCGGACCGGCCCAGTTTGCCGACGCCCGCGGCGCCGATCAGCGCGACTCCGCCGGTGATACCGGTCGCCGCGATCCGCTTGAGGAGGAGGCGCCGGGAGTCCAGCTCTCTGCCCACCCACATCGTGCTGGGCGCCGAGGCCAGCCAGGCGTCCAGCGACCAGCGCCCCGGCCCGGCCAGCGCGAGCGTCAGGAAGGCGACCGCGAAGCCGAGATCGGAGCCGTAGTAATACGGATCGGTGTTCCAGCTGACAGTCAGGAAGAAGGTCAGAGCGAGGAGCACCCCACCGGCGGCGGCCAGCCGCGTCCACAGGCCGAGGAGCGTTCCGAGGCCCACCGCCAGCTCGCCGAACGCGATGAGCAGGCCGAACAGGAGGGCGTGGTCGTGCGCCGGCCCCAGGGCGAAGCCGATGGGTGAGGTGTGCTTGAACGCCGCGGCCTGGGCGGCGAACGAACCGGGTCCCGTCGGATCGAGGAACGCGGGGTCGTGGAGCTTCTGGAAGGCCGCATACACATAGGTGACGCCAAGGAAGCCCCGCAACGGAAGCAGATGAACAGCGTGATCCAACGAGCGGCCGGTGGCGGACATGCGGGTTCCTCAAGATCGGGATTGCGTCCTCATCATAGGGACGTTCCCGGCCTGTTCAGGTTGCGTGCGGCCGCTGCTCAGATCGCGTTGCGCGCGAGCCAGTCCGACAGGCGGGAGACGTCGCCGGCGTCGGCGAGCGAGCCCGCTATGTCGTAGATCGGCACCGGATCGCCCGCGCGGTCGCGCAGCACCGGGCCGTCGAGCCAGTCCAGATCCCAGGCCGCGAGGCGGGCCTCGACCAGGCGCAGCGCGAGGTAGGCGGCGAGGCAGTCGGCGTCGGGCTGCTCGGAGGGGTGCGGCACCGGAACCTGAGCCGGAAGCAGGCCTTCGCCGACCGCCGGACGCGGAGCGGGGATCCGGGTGCCGGCGTCGAGTCCGGCGGTGACGTGGGCCGGTACGGCCGTCTCGGCGTCGGTCGAAGGATCGCCCGCCGCACCGGCGTCGTCCGCTCCGTCGGCGTCCGCCACCGCCTCGTCCCACAGCTCGACCGCGTCGTCCACGGCGTCATCCACCGCATCGCCCACCGCGTCCACGGCGTCCAGCGCGTCCACGATGTCGCCGCGCCGCGCGGCCGGGATGCCGGCCTCGGTGATCAGCTTCCTTATCCGCCGGGCGGCGGGATGGTCCTCGGGCACCGTCCCGGCCTGCCGCACCACCTCGGGCTCGGTCACCGCGCCGACGTAGCGGTCCCAGGTCACCGAACGCTCGATCCGGCGGCCGTCGAACAGCTCCGCGGCCATCCGCGACGTGCGGGCGTCCACCACGCCGGGCTCCTCCAGCAGGTCGCACGCCGGGCGCTCGCTCAGCCGGGTGGCCAGCGAGCCCGCCATCCGGTCCCGGCGCCCCAGCGAGGTGAGCGCGCCGACCAGCGCCACGTTCAGCCCGACCGGGCAGAACCCGGACTCCCAGGCCGGCTGCGCGAGCCGGGTGAGCACCCGGTCCCAGCCGGCCGCCGCCATGTTGATCTGCTCGTGCGCGTAGGCCCGGGCGGCGGGCTCGATCATCCGCGAGGCGGCGACCGCCTCCCAGGCCACGACCCGCTCGAGGGCCTCGGCTCGGGCCTCGAAGTATCCGGCGAGCTTGAGCCGCGAAGCCGGCAGCACCCGCGGTCTGCGTCCCGGCCGCCCGCTCAGCGCGCCGACCGCCCGCGCGGCGAAGACACGGGCCCGCACGATCCGGTCGTCCCCGGCCGCCGCCATCCCGGCCACCAGTGGAGCCAGCAGGCCCCGCAGCTCGCTGACCCGCAGCCACCACAGGAACGGCGCGCCGATGACCAGCACCGGGCCGCCGGGGCGGGGGTCGAGCCAGGCGTCGCAGTCCGGGGACAGCTCGATCCCGGCCGGCGGCGGCACCTGCAATTGCAGCGCCAGCTGGCGGACCAGCAGCTCCAGTTCGGGGGCGGACGAGCCGGACAGCGGCACGGTCTTGGGCAACACCGCGGCGCTGCGAAAGGCGCGCACCGCGGGCAGCGCCCAGACCAGGCACACCGCCGCGCCGGCCGACAACGCCCCGGGGGCTTCGGCGGCCCAGCCGCGGGCGTGCACAAGGGCGATCAGCGCCGCGCAGGCCGCCGCGGCGCTGAGGGCGTATCCGGCTATCACCCACGCGCGCACGCGCAGCAGCGCGCGAGCCGCCCTGTGGGCGCTCACCCGCGCCGTGGTCGCAGTCACCGTGCTGATGGATCCCCCAAGCGTCCAGGCCGCTTACGAGCCTGTTGCGAAGGCTAGCGCGAAAGCGCCGGGGTGGTCAGCAGCGTGGCGTGAATACACACTTTCGGATGGAACGGCAAGGGATTCGGGCCATCGACGGCGTGTCAGGCTGTTGCTTTCGCCGCGATGTCGGTACGGTACTGCGCCCCGTCGAAGCGGACCGCCGCCACGCCCTCGTAGGCCTTGGCGCGCGCCGCCGCGAGGTCGGCCGCGACCGCGGTCACGGCCAGGACCCGGCCGCCCGCGGTGACCAGGGTGCCGTTCGCGTCGCGCGCGGTGCCGGCCTGGTTCACGACGGCGCCGTGCCGTTCGGCCTCGGCGATGCCGGTGATGGCGTCGCCGCCGCGCGGC
>JABFXP010000329.1 GCA_013361685.1 Catenulispora sp. | reverse complement strand
CGCCCCCGCCATGACCGCAGCCGCTCTGGCCGCCCTGGCGCTTCGCTTCCTTCCGCCGGCCGCACGTCTCGCCGACCATCGCCTGGACGACACCCGACACCTGTCCGCCGCCCTCGGCGGCTGGCAGGTGAGCCGCCGCGCGGCCCGCCACGCCGGCACAGTCCTGCTTCTGGTCCTCGCCCTGGCCGTGGGCGCGATGACCGTGACCGCCTCCGCGATGCGCGCCCGCTCCGCCGACGACCGTGCCGCCTTCCAGGTCGGTGCCGACGCCCGCCTCACGGCGAGCATGCTTCCCGAGGAGTATCAGCGCTCTGCCTACACCCGGATCCCCGGTGTCTCGGCGGTGACCCCGGTGGCCACCAGCGTCGCCCGAGTCGGTGACCATGACACCGACCTCCTGGGCATCGACGCGAACGCCGCGCCCGGCATCCTCACCCTGCGCAGTGATCTGGCGCCGACCTCCGCAGCCGATCTGTTCGCCCCGCTTGCCGGTGCGGCACCCGGCGATCGACTCCCCGCCGACCCCTCGATTCCCATCCCCGGAACGCCGACCGGTCTGACCTTCGACGTGACCATGGCCGTCCATCCGATCACGGTCCCGGGTGCCGTCGCCGACCCACTCGCCGCGCAGGGCTATCTCCGCGACACGACCTTGCGCCTCCGCCTCCGGGACCGTGACGGCGCGCTCCTCGAACTTCCCATCGCCGCCCCCGACCGTCTCGGCCAGCCCCACCCCGAGTCCGTTTCCCTCACGGCCCTCGGCACCGGCAACACGCCTGCTTTTCCTCTCCGCCTCGAAGGCCTCGCCGTCGGCAACGTCCTCGCCCTGGGCTCGGTCGACGTCACTCTCACCATCAGCTCCCTGACAGCGGACACCGGCACGGCCAAGGCCCCGCTCGACATCCCCGCCTCCGAGCCCTGGCACCTGTCCGGCGGCGCCGCGAACCTCGGCAGTTTCATTCCGCCGCCCGACGACTGCGCCGGCTCCGTCGCCGCGATCCCGCAATCCGTCCCCACCCTCTGCGACTCTGCCGCAGCACCCGGCCGACTCACTCTCCACTACGCGAGCGGCCACGTCTTCAACGTCCAGGGAAACAGTCCGACCAGCTACACCATCCGCCCCGGCGCCGCGCCCGCGGACCGTGCTTACGCGGCCGGGCCCCTCGTCCCGGCCGTCGCTACCGATGCTTTCCTCCACAGCGCCGCAGCCGCGGTCGGCCAGAAGATCCCCGCGGTCCTGTCCGACGGGTCCCACGTCACCCTCGCCGTCACCGGCCGGATGACCGCGTTCCCCGGCCTCGCCCAAGACGCCGCCGCGGTGATCGTCGACCGCGCCACCCTCGCGCGGATCCTGGACGCCCACGACGCCGAAGCCGAGTGGTCGGTCGAGTGGCTGGCTCGCCTGACGACCTCGAGTTCCGCAGCGGGCGCCGCCTCCGCCGCCGCCTCCACGTACGTCGCCGCGCACGCCGAACTCGGAACGCTGACATCCCGCACCGGCGTGGCCGCGCGCCTGCGCGGCGGCGGCTTCGCCGCCGGCGAGGCCGCCCTGCTGGTGATCAGCGCCGCCACCGCGCCGGTGTTCGCCGCGGTCGGGTTCGCCGTCTCGGCGGTGGCCGCGCTGCGCAGCCGGCGCCGCGAGTTCGCGGTGTTGCGCGCGATCGGTGCCCTGCCCCGCCAACTGTCCGCCGCGCTGTGGCTCGAGCAGGCGGTGCTGGCGCTGGTCGCGGTGGTCGCCGGGGTCGGCATCGGGGTGCGGACCGCGCTGCTCACCGTGCCGCCGGTGACCGTCGACGACGCCGGCGCCCCGGTGTTCCCGCACGTCGCCGCCGTGGCGCCGTGGCTGCGCGGAGCCGGGATCGCCGCCGTCACCGCCGCGGCGGTGGTCGTGGTCGTGATGCTCGCCGCGCGGGCGCTGTCGCGGGTGGACCTGGCCCGGATGCTGCGGGCCGGGGACGAGTTGTAGCGGCTCGTCGCGGTCCTCCGCCCCTTCTCAACCTTCTGTCGCGCCTTCATGTACAGACCAGGAGACCCGATGTCCCACGAGCCGGAGTTCGAGATCGACTTCGACCGTGCCGACGACTACGCCGGCCCGGTCCGACCGATCGCCGACGGCGATGTCGGCCGCTCGGGCCGCGTCGGCCGCCTCTTCCACACCAGCGCGTCCCGCCAGGCCGACCCGAACGGCCCGGCCCACCGCGCCGAACCAGGCGACCACGCCCTCGGCTGGGGCGTCGCCTTGCGCCTGATCCGCGGCGGCATCCGCACCGACGCCGTCCCCCTGCTCCTGGTCGCGATCCTGGTACTGGGCGCCTCCGTGACAGCGGCCGCCGGACCGCGCGCGCTGCGGGGACTCGCCGACCGTGCTCTGCGCCAGAACGTCTCAGCCGCCTCCCTCGACGACCGCTCGCTGACCGTCGGCCTCACCGTCGTCGACACCGGCGCGGACGGTGAAGAGTTCGGCGCTTTCCAGAACGCCGTGGGCGAGCAGCTCGGTCCGTCCGCCGGGCGCGTCCTGAGCCGGGTCGCCCACACCTACCGCGCTTTCGGCGTCGCCACGGACGGCGACACCATCGCCAAGCCCGGCGGTCTGCCCGCCGTCACCACCTTCATCGACGACAGCCGGGCCGCGCACCTCGTGAAGTACGTCGAGGGCACCGACCCGCAGACCGCGCCGCCCGAACCGGGCATCGTCGCCTTCGGGATCAGCCGCCGGGCGAGCGCCGACCTCCACCTCGGCGTCGGCGCGCACGTCCGCCTCGGCGACCCGCAGGCGGACGTCAACGGCGTCAAACACCCCGTGGACGGCGTCGTGTCAGGGGTCTTCGAATCCGCCGTCGGCGCCGCGCTGTCTCCGGACGACAACGCCTTCTTCGAACAGAACGCCGACCTCCTGACGCCGCAGCTGGAACAGATCGGGACCCTCACCCCGCGGGCGTTCTGGGCCGGCGCCGTCCTGGTCTCCGACGCGGGGCTGGCGACGCTGGTGCACGGCGACGTCAACGTCCAAGCCGTCGCACAGTGGCGGCGCACAGTCGATCCGGCGACGCTGTCCGTCGCGGACATCAATACCCTGCGGACCGCGCTGCTCCACTTCCAGCAGCGCGCCCTGCCGGCCATCTGCAACCCCTACCAGTTCGGCACACAGATGTGCCGAGGCCTGGAAAACCCCATTAACAAGGCGACGACTGAAACCGGGCTGCTGAACGAGTTCGAGGCCTTCCGCACACGCCTGGTGGCCACCGGCGCGCTCGAATCGTTCGCCGTGGCCGGGCTGCTCGCCGTCGAGCTGGCCGCGGTCTTCGCCGCCGCCCGGCTGGTGGCCGCGCGCCGGGCCGGATCCGTGGCCCTGCAACGGGCTCGCGGCTCCTCCCGTCGCCAAGCGGCCATACTTCTCGCGGCCGAATCAGCCTTCGTCATCGTCCCGGCCGCGATACTGGGCCGCCTGCTCGGCGCACTGGTCGTAAGCGGTGGAAGCGGCCCAGCCCATGGAGTGGGCGCGAGCGAGACCGCCGGCGGCCAACTCTGGCCCACCCTCGTCGTGGCCGCCTTCAGTCTGGCCGCCGTCCCGCTCACCGTCCTCGCCCGCACCGAACTCGGCGTCGCCCAGGCCCAGACGGCTGGCACCGCCCGTGCCGCCGACCGCCGCCTGTTGTCCCCGGGGCGCCGCCGTACCCTCGAAGCCCTCGTCGCGGTCCTCGCCGTCGGCGGTGTCCTGGCCCTGCGCAGCCGCGGCGTCGCTGGCACCACCGTCGGCGGCACTGTCGACCCGCTGATCGCCACCGTCCCCGTCCTGCTGGGCGCCGTCGTCGCGGTGCTGCTGTTGCGGGCCCTCCCGCGTCCGGTGCTGGCCGCCGCCCGTCTCGTCGGACGCGGGCGCTCCACCGCGGGCTGGCTCGGGCTGGCGCGCGCCGCCGAACGTGGCCAGACTCCGGCCGTGGCGCTGGCGGTCCTGGTGCTCACCGTGTCCGGTGCGGTGTTCGGCGGCGTTGTCGTCAGCACCCTGCGTCACGGTGTGACGGCCTCGGCCGACCGCCTCGGCGCCGACGCCGTCGTCCGCTCCCAGGGCTTCTCGCCGGAGGCGATGGACCGGCTTCGGGCCCTGCCGGGAGTCCGCGCCGACACCGTCACCGTCTTCCAGCGTTCCACCGTCGACGACGACACCGGTGCCGAGCGGCAGGTGGCGTTCCTCGGCGTCGGGCCGGACCTCGTGCCCGGCCTGCCGACCGCGCCGGATCCCGACGGCACGATCCCGGTCCTCGCCTCCCCGGCCGCGATGCGGGACTACCCGGCCGGGACCTTCACCGTCAGCTTCCTGACGAGCACGGTCTCAGCCCGCATCGCCGGTCCCGTGCCCGATCCGGACGACGGTGCCCTGCGCGCCGCCGTGGGCCCGACGACGCCGGGCCGTTCCTACGTCGTGCTGCCCGCCGAGTTGCTGGCGAAGGTCTCGGACGCCACCCGGCCCTCGGTGGTGGCGCTGTCCGGACCGGTCTCGACGGCGCAGATCCGCGCGGCGCTGCTCGGCGTCGGACCGGCCCTCTACGACGTCGCCGTGCGGAGCGAGCAGCTCACCGCGATGCGCTCCGACGGTCTGAACCGCTCGGTCGCGGGCATCTTCGAGGTCTGCGCCGCGGCCTCGGCCGCCTTTGCGGTCCTGGTCATCATTCTGGAACTTGCAGCAACGGCTCGCGAGCGCGGCCGGGCGGTCTCGTTCCTGCGCACGATGGGCCTGCCGGCCCGGGCCGCGGGCGTGGTCACGGCGGTCCAGCTGGTGCCGACCGCCCTGGCGGCGGCGGTCGCCGGCGTGGTGATCGGCGTGCTGCTGCCCCGGCTGCTGGGCCCGGCGCTGGACCTGACCGCGTTCACCGACGGCTACGCCGCCCCGATCCGTGTGGACCTCACCGTGACTCTGCTGCTGGGGGCTGCGCTGCTGGTCGTGACGGCTGTCGGCGCTGCGTTGGAAGCGCTCGTCAGCCGGCGTCGGCGGCTCGGCGGGGTGCTCCGCTTCGGCGGAGAGTGATGACTCGATTACCCGAGGCTGTTCCTGCTGGTGTGTGAAGTCCACGTTGCCGCATCGTTATCCGCAAGTTGCAGAAAACTTGCTGCAAACTCTTTCAGCAACGCGAGACGCCTTGCTAGCGTCAGGGTCCGCGCCGCAGATAGCAGCGGCACTCCTTCCCCTCCCCTTTCAAGGAGTCTTCGATGCGACGGAGCATCACTGCCAAGCGCAGCGCCGGGATCGCGGCGATAGCAGCGCTGGCGCTTGCTGCAAGTGCTTGCAGCAGCAGCAAGTCCTCCGGCGGCGCCGCTGCCGCGAACACCGACCCGGCCGCGGTGAAGGGCACCGTCACCTGGTGGGACACCTCCGACGCCACCAACGAGGCGCCGAACTACCAGCCGATCATCAAGGCGTTCGAGGCGAAGTACCCGAACATCAAGGTGAACTACGTCAACGTCCCGTTCTCGGACGCCAAGGACAAGTTCAAGACCGCCGCCCAGTCCGGCAACGGCGCCCCGGACGTGCTGCGCGCCGACGTCGGCTGGACCCCCGCGTTCGCGCAGCTGGGCTACCTGCAGCCGCTGGACGGCACGCCGGCGCTGGCCGACGAGTCCGACTACCTGGCCGGCCCGAACGCCTCGGACCACTACAACGGCAAGACCTACGGCGTGCCGCAGGTCACCGACACCCTGGCGCTGCTGTACAACAAGGACCTGTTCACCAAGGCCGGCATCGCCAGCGCGCCGAAGACCTGGGACGAGCTGAAGACCGACGCCCAGCAGATCAAGGCCAAGACCGGCGCGACCGGCGCGTTCATCAACGCCGCGGGCTACTTCGCGCTGCCGTTCATCTACGGCGAGGGCGGCGACCTGATCGACGTCTCGGCGAAGAAGATCACGATCGCCGACGCCAAGGCGCTCAAGGGCGTGGAGATCGCGCAGGACCTGGTGAAGTCCGGCGCCGCGGTCACCGACGTGACCAAGGACGGCTACAACAACATGCAGACCGCCTTCAAGGACGGCAAGGTCGCCATGGTCATCAACGGCCCGTGGTCCACCGCCGACGACCTGAAGGGCACGGCGTTCAGCAACGCCGACAACCTGGGCGTGGCGACCGTCCCGGCCGGCTCGGTCAAGGCCGGCGCCCCGGTCGGCGGCCACAACCTGGTGGTCTACGCGGGCTCGAAGAACCTGGACGCCAGCTACCTGTTCGTGGCGTTCCTGAACAACGCGCAGAACCAGGCCACCATCGCGGCCAAGAACAACGTGCTGCCGACCCGCACCTCGGCCTACTCCGACCCGCAGGTCTCCGGCAGCAAGCTGCTGTCGGCCTTCGCCGAGCCGCTGAAGTCGGCCGTCGGCCGCCCGCCGGTGGCCGGGGCCTCGGACCTGTTCACCCCGCTGGACACCGACTACCAGGCCATCATGGGCGGCCAGAAGTCGGCGCAGGACGGGCTGAACGACGCCGCGACGCAGTTCGCGCAGATCCTGACGGACTACAAGAAGTAGGCCGTTCGAAAGCCAGCCGCGTGGGACCGGGTTGTGAGGGTCCTGGTCCCGCGCGGCTCACCTCTGGAGCAAGTACGACGGGGTCCGGGTTCGGGATCAGGGTCTGAAGTCAGGTAGGGACAGGAATATGAGGGCGCTGCGCGGTATACGCGGCTCGTTCGACAAGTACTGGTACGGCTGGGCGATGGCCGCACCGGTCGTCATCGTCATGCTGGTGCTGGTCGGCTACCCCTTCTTCTGGGGTGTCTACCTGTCGACGACCAACGCCGACGAGTCCAACATCGGGCGCGACATCGGCGTGAACCACATCGCGCCGACGTACAAGTCGGTGGGGCTGCACAACTACTGGGACATCCTGTCCGGCAACGACGGCCACTTCTACAGCACCCTGAGCTGGACGCTGATCTGGACCTTCGTCAACGTCTTCTTCCACATCGCGATCGGTCTGGGCCTGGCGATCCTGCTGAACCGCAAGATCCGGTTCCGGGCCGGCTACCGGCTGATGCTGATCCTGCCGTGGGCCATCCCCGGCTTCGTCGCCGCGTTCGCCTGGCGTCTGCTCTACAACGACAACGGCGTGTTCAACGCGGTCCTGAAGTTCTTCGGCATGCACGGCGTGCAGTGGCTGTCCCAACCGACCTCGGCGAAGATCGCGGTGATCGCGGTCAACGTCTGGATGGGCGTGCCGTTCATGATGGTCTCCTTCCTCGGCGGCCTGCAGACCATCCCCAGTGAGCTCTATGAAGCCGCCGAGATGGACGGTGCGAGCCCCTGGCAGCGGTTCCGGATGGTGACGCTGCCCGGGCTGCGGCCGGTGATGATGACCGTCACGCTGCTCGGCGTCATCTGGACCTTCAACAAGTTCGACGTCATCTTCCTGGTCACCGAGGGCGGGCCGGCCGGCTCCACGGACATCCTGGTCACCCACGCCTACCAGGTCGCCTTCCAGAACATCCGGCAGTACGCCGAGGCCGCCTCCTACGGCGTGGTGATCCTGTCGATGCTCATCGTCTTCGCCACCGTCTACCGCCGCTCGCAGGCCAAGCTGGAGGTCCAGGCATGAGCCGCCGCCACCACCGGAACAAGCGCTCGCCGCTGGCCTCGGCCGCCATCCACGCCACGCTGATCGCCGCCTCCTTCATCGCGATCTTCCCGATCGCCTGGGTCGCCCTGACCTCGCTGAAGACCGGCAACGGCCAGTGGGCGCACCCCGGCGACTTCAGCCACCTGAACTTCGGCAACTACAGCAAGGTGCTCAACGACACCGACTTCCTCACCTGGTTCGGCAACTCGATCCTGGTCTCGGTGCTCACCATGGCGCTGGCCGTGTTCATCGCCGCCACCTGCGGCTACGCCGTGTCCCGCATGCGGTTCCCGGGCTACCGCGCCACCATGTGGCTGCTGCTGATCGTGCAGATGTTCCCGATCGCGGTGCTCATCGTCCCGCTGTACAACCTGATGTCGAAGCTGCACCTGGTGAACTCCTACGCCGGGCTGGTGCTGGTGTACCTCACCACCGCCGTGCCGTACTGCGCCTGGATGCTCAAGGGCTACTTCGACACCATCCCGATCGAGATCGACGAGGCCGGCAAGGTCGACGGGCTCAACCCGTTCGGCACCTTCTGGCGCCTGGTGCTGCCGCTGGCCCGGCCGGGCCTGGCCGTCGTCGCCTTCTACTCCTTCCTCACCGCGTGGGCCGAGGTCGCCTTCGCCAACACCTTCATGCAGGGCTCGGACAAGTACACGCTGGCGGTGGGCCTGCGCACCTTCGTCTCGCAGTACAAGGGCGAATGGGGGCTGATGACCGCCTCCTCGGTGCTGATCGCCATCCCGGCCGCCGTGATGTTCCTGCTCGTCCAGCGCAACCTGGTGGCCGGACTGACCTCCGGCAGCGCCAAGGGCTGACCGCACACTCCTGATGACTTTTTGACGATCTGAGGCACGAAGCTCCATGACTACCGAGACACTCGCCGTCGAGGCCGCTCCGGCCGGGGAAGCCCGCGCCGGCCGCACCGAATGGTGGCGGGACGCGGTCATCTACCAGATCTACATCCGCTCCTTCGCCGACTCCGACGGCGACGGCGTCGGCGACCTGCCCGGCATCCGCTCCCGGCTGCCGTACCTGGCCGATCTCGGCGTGGACGCGCTGTGGATCACGCCGTTCTTCACCTCGCCGATGGCCGACTTCGGGTACGACGTCGCCGACTACCGGGCCGTGGACCCGGTGTTCGGCGGACTGGACGACTTCCGGGAGCTGCTGAAGGACGCGCACGCCCGGGACCTGCGGGTGATCGTGGACCTGGTGCCCAACCACACCTCCGACGAGCACGCGTGGTTCGTCGAGGCGCTCGCGGCCCCGGCGGGGAGCGCCGCGCGCGACCGGTACATCTTCCGCGACGGGCGCGGCGCGCACGGCGAACTGCCGCCGAACGACTGGGAGTCGGTGTTCGGCGGGCCGGCCTGGACCCGGACCACCGACGCCGACGGCAGCCCGGGGCAGTGGTACCTGCACCTGTTCGCGCCCGGGCAGCCGGACCTGAACTGGGACCTGGAGGAGGTGCGCTCGGAGTTCCTGGACGTGCTGCGGTTCTGGCTGGACCTCGGCGTCGACGGCTTCCGGATCGACGTCGCGCACGGCATGGTGAAGGCGCCGGGGCTGCCCGACGTCGGCCACGCCGACCACGTGGAGATGATCGGCAACGCGGTGCTGCCGTTCTTCGACCAGGACGGCGTGCACGAGATCTACCGCGCCTGGCGGCTGCTGCTGGACTCCTACCCCGGCGAGCGGATCGGCGTCGCCGAGGCCTGGGCGCCGACCCCGGAGCGGCTGGCGAACTACGTGCGGCCGGACGAGCTGCACCAGGCGTTCAACTTCGACTACCTGGCCCAGCCCTTCGAGGCCGAAGCGCTGCGGCACGCCATCGACCACTCGCTGGCCACCGCCGGCTCGGTCGGGGCGCCGTCCACCTGGGTGCTGTCGAACCACGACATGAAGCGGCACGTCACCCGCTACGGCGGCGGCGCGGTCGGCCAGGCCCGGGCCCGCGCCGCGGCGCTGCTGATGCTGGCGCTGCCCGGGTCGGCGTACGTGTACCAGGGCGAGGAGCTCGGCCTGGCCGAAGTGCTGGACATCCCGGTGGAGTTCCTGGTGGACCCGCAGGGCATCCAGTCCGGCGACCCGTCCAAGGGCCGCGACGGCTGCCGGGTGCCGCTGCCGTGGTCCGGCTCGGAGCCGCCGTTCGGCTTCGGCCCGGCCGGGTCCACCGCGGCGTGGCTGCCGGCCCCGGCGTCCTGGACCGCCGTCACCGTCCAGGCCCAGACCGGTGATCCGGACTCGATGCTGGAGCTGTACCGCTCGGCGCTGGCGCTGCGCCGGCGGCTGCCCGAGCTCGGCGCCGAGACCGATGACAGCACCCTGATCTGGCTGCCGGCGCCGGAGGCGGTGCTGGTGTTCCGGCGCGGCGACGGCTTCGTCTGCACGGTCAACACCGGCAGCGAGCCGGTGACGCTGCCGGCGCCGGGGACGCTGCTGCTGGCCTCGGCGGCGGTCCAGGAGTCGGCGCGCGGCGTCACGCTGCCGCCGGACTGCGCCGCCTGGTGGCGGGTGTAGCAGGGCCGGGACGCCGGAGAGCATTGAGAGAGCCGGGCGAAGAGAGTACAGAATGGGCGCCATGACGGATCAGACCGCACTGCCTTCCACCGCACGTCTCGCCGACATCGCCGCGCAGGCGAAGGTCAGCGAGGCGACGGTGAGCCGCGTGTTGAACGGCAAGCCGGGCGTGGCCGCCGCCACCCGGCAGGCGGTGCTGGCCGCGCTGGACGTCATGGGGTACGAGCGGCCCACCCGGCTGCGGCAGCGCAACACCGCGCTGATCGGGCTGATCATCCCCGAGCTGGACAACCCGATCTTCCCGGCGATGGCGCAGGCCGTGGAGCGGGCCCTGTCGCAGGACGGCTACACGCCGGTGCTGGCCACCATCTCCCCGGGCGGGGCCACCGAGGACGACGTGGTGGATCTGCTGATCGAGCACGGCGTGGTGGGCATCGTGTTCGTCTCGGGCCTGCACGCCGACACCACGGCGTCCAAGGAGCGCTACCACCGGCTGACCGCGCGCGGCGTGCCGTTCGTGCTGATCAACGGGTTCGCCGACGGGATCGCGGCGCCGTTCATCTCCCCGGACGACGCCCTGGCCGCGCGGCTGTCGGTGAACCACCTGGTGGATCTGGGACATGAGCGGATCGGGCTGGCGGTCGGGCCGAAGCGGTACGTGCCGGTGATCCGGAAGATAGAGGGGTTCACCACCGCGCTGCGGGACAGCCTCGGCGTCGCCGAGCCGCACCAGTTCGTGGAGTACTCGCTCTACGGGTTCGAGGGCGGCCGTGCGGCGGCGGCGAAGCTGCTGGACAAGGGCTGCACGGGGATCGTGTGCGCCTCGGACATGATGGCGCTGGGCGCGATCGCCGAGGTGCGGGCCCGGGGTATGGCGGTGCCCGGTGACATCTCGGTGGTGGGGTACGACGACTCGCCGCTGATCGCGTACACCGATCCGCCGCTGACCACGGTGCGGCAGCCGGTCGCGGCGATGGGCGCGGCGGCGGTGCGGGCGCTGCTGGAGGAGGTCGGCGGGGGGCATGCTCCGCACACGGAGTTCGTGTTCGCGCCGGAGTTGGTGGTTCGGGGATCGACGGGGTCGGGGCCGCGGGTGCGGCGATAGCGGCCACGATCGCGGTCACGGTTCGGGATAGGGGAGGGACTGGGATGACGTCCGAATCAGAGTTCGATGTGCTGGTGATCGGCGGGGCGGGGGTCGACACGATCGTCCGGGTGCCGGAGCTGCCGATGCCGTACGCGGACTCGGTGGCGGTGGAGCCGGTCATCTCCTACGTGGCCCACACCGGGACCGCGGTGGCGTTGGCGAGCCGGTCGCTGGGGCTGCGCGTGAAGTTCGCCGACTTCCTCGGTGAGGACGAGTTCGGCGAGATGGTGCTGCGGCGGTTCGAGGAGGAGAAGCTCGACTTCTCGTGGCTGCCGTCGGCGGCGGGGACGACGCGGGCGGTGAATCTGGTGTCGGCTGATGGGCGGCGGATGTCGTTCTACGATGCGCGTGGTGTGGCGGGGGAGTTTCTGCCGGAGAGTTTCTACGAGGGCTGGCTTGCTGCGTCGCGACATGTGCATGTGGTCATTGCGGGGCATGCCGTTCATGTGCTGCCGGTTGTTTTGCGGAGTGGGGCGTCGATCTCCACGGATCTGCATGACTGGGATGGTGTCAACGAGCATCACAAGCCGTTCGCTTATGCCGCTGACCATGTGTTCATGAGTGCCGCGAATCTCGGGGAGCGGCGGGATGCGGTGCTGCGGGAGGTGCTGGGGCGGGGGCGGGCTCGGACGGTGGTTGCTACGGACGGCGCGCGCGGTGCGTACTTGGCGACGCGGGGCTCCGACGCGGTGCGCCACTACCCGGCCGTGACGCCGCCGGCGCCGGTGGTTGACAGCAACGGCGCCGGCGACGCGTTCGTGTCCGGGTTCGTCTCGGGGGTGCTGCGCGGTGCGGATGTCGAGGAGTGCATGCGGCGCGGGCTGGTTGCCGGGGCTTTCGCGTGCACGATCCACGGGACTGCGGAGCGGTTCGCTACCGAGACGGATCTCGCGGCGCTGCTTTCGTGACGCGCTACGCGTCGCCTTACGTCACGTCGGCTTCCTAGACGGCCATCGCGCGGCCCAGCTTCTCGGTCGCGTCCAGGTCCGCGCCGACCGCCGCGAGTTTTGCCCGGATCGCGTCCACCGAGTCGTTGCCCAGGGCCAGGCGCAGCGGCGGTTGCGGCCAGCTCAGCACTTCCAGGACCGCGGCGGCGGCCTTCGCCGGGTCGCCGTCCTGGGAGCCGTCGGAGGAGGTCAGGGTTTCGCGGGTGGCGCCGGATGTGGCCTCGTAGTCGGCGATGCGTGAGGCGGCCGGCTGGAGCGCGGACGGGGTCGCGAAGCCGGTGCGGAAGGCGCCGGGCTCCACGATCAGGACCTTGATGCCCAGCGGCGCCACCTCGGCGGCCAGGGCCTCGCTGGCCAGCTCCAGGGCGCCCTTCGCCGCGCTGTAGGAGCCGACGCCGGGGAAGGACAGCAGGCCGCCCATGCTGCTGAGCTGGACGATGGTGCCGCTGCGGCGGGCGCGCATCTGGGGGAGGACCAGCTGCGTGAGGGCCACGGCGCCGAAGAACATCACCTCGAACGCGTCGCGGAGCTCAGCGTCGCCGACCTCCTCGAACGCGCCGAGGATGCCGTAGCCGGCGTTGTTCACCAGCACGTCGATCCGGCCTGCGGCCTGCACCGCTCGGGTGCGGGCGGCGGCGTCGCGGACGTCGAGCTCCACGACGGTGAGGCGGCCGGCGGACGACGCGGCGAGCTCCGCCAGCGTTCCGGGGCGGCGCACAGCGGCGACCACCTCATCGCCGGCGGCCAGCGCAGCGCGGACGAAGGCGAGGCCGAAGCCGCTGTTGGCGCCGGTGATGAACCAGCGGCGGGCGTCGGCGGGGGAGTGCGGGGCAAAGGAGGGAGGAGCGGTGTTCTCGAAGCTCGCGTCGTTCATGGCTTCATCCTCCGCGCCGACGGGTGGCCTCGGTATGGCCCGAAGGTGGAATATCGACAGCGTGACCACCGCACTGCCCGGCCCCGCCCCCACGCCCCGCCCGCTGCCCGCCGACGAGCCGCTGAGCGCCGAGGACTACCGCCGCGCGGTCGGCGTCGTGGAGGCGGTGGACCAGGCGGCGGACCTGGCTGAGTTCCGTGAGCGGCTGGTGCGGGCGCTGCGGAGCTGGTTCGGGTTCCTGGGCATCGCTGTCCTGCACGGAGACACCGCCACGGAGGCGCTGCAGCTCGGCTGTGGCGTGCTGTCCGGCTACTCGGCCGAGTTCATGGCCAGCTACACCGACCGGTGGGTCCGCGAGGATCCGTTCCGCTCCGAGGAGTTCCTGACACGGCTGGCCGACGCCGGCGTCCTGCGCCTCGGCGATTTCGCTCCCCGCTCCGAATTCGTGCGTGACTACCTACGTCCGCACGGCATCACCGACAAGGCCGCGATGCTCATCGACGCCGGGCCGTCGGGTGTGCTGCTGGTCAGCGTGGCGGTGCGGGAAGGTGTGCCGCGTGTCTCTGACCGCGACCTCGCGGTGCTGCGGATGCTGCGCCGACACCTTGCGCCACTGGCGATAGAGCAGCTGGCCCGGCACCGTGCCCGCGCCGCTCACAACGCGTGGCAGCTGACGCCTCGCGAGTGGGACGTCGCGGACCTCGCCGCGCAGGGGCTGACGAACAGGCAGATCGCGGGGCGGCTGTTCATCGGGGTCGACACGGTGAAGAAGCACCTGACACGAGTGCTGGCGGCGACGTCCTGTGCTAGCCGGACGCAGCTTGCGGTGCTGTTCAACGCGCGCGACACGCCGGTGTGAGGGTGGAAGGCGGCTGGTGGGCTGGGATCGTCTACTCTCAGCTATTGAAAACGACATTCATTGTCGATCGACATCAGTAGCCGCTGCCCGGCGCCCACGGCGTCGAGAGAAGGAGAACCCGCATGTCCCTGGACGTCACACCCACCCTGCTGCGCCAGGCCGAAGTCGGCGATGTGAACGAGGCAGAGTTCGCCGACACGGTCGCGGCGTCGCTGCCGTATGCCTACGCGCTGGTCGCGAAGCTGGCGGCGGATCTGCGTGCCGGCGATCCGCTCCGCGAGTTCGCTGACAATCAGAGTGCGCCGACGGAGGCTGAGCGGGGGCAGCTGCTGCGGGCTTTGGCGTCGGATGCCATTCGCGGGAGTTTGGAGCGGCGGTTCGCGGTGAAGCTCGCTTTTCAGAACTGCCACCGTGTGGCGGTTTTCCGGCCGGAAGCTGCGGGGTCGGAGGCTCATGGTCGGTTCGTTTCGGAGCGGGCGCAGATTCTGAATCAGGCGCCTGGGTTTCGGGACTGCTGACGCTTGGGGTTGGGTGGTTGGGCTTTGTGGTTGTTTGGGCT
>JABFXP010000382.1 GCA_013361685.1 Catenulispora sp. | reverse complement strand
CAGGTGGAGACGGTCCGCGACGCCTTCGCCGGCATCATCGTGGCGATCCGCGGCTTCGTCGTCGCCGCGGTCGGGACCGCCGTCGGCGCCGTCGCGCTGGATCCGCTGATCGCCGCCGTGGTCCTGCCGCCGTTCGTGGCCGGTTTCGCGATGTTCCTCGCGGTCCTGCGGGTGGCCGCCGGACGTCAGCGGGCCTGCGTCCTGGGCGAGGAACGCGTGGCCGCGACGGCCGGACCCGTGCTGGCGGCCGTGCGCGACGTCACGGCCGGCGGCGCGGAGCGGTACGCGGCCGAGCTCGTCGCCGCACCGGTCACCGCACAGGCCCGCGCCGAACGCTCGCTGGCCCGCGCCGCCGCCCTGCGGCCGCTGTGCTTCGCCGTGGGCGGCTGGCTCCCGGCGCTGGTCCTGCTCGCCGCGAGTCCGGCGTTCCTGCGCCACGGTCTGACCGCCGGATCGCTCGTCGGCGCACTGACGTTCGTCGTCTCGGGTCTGCAACCCGCACTGCGCGGCGCGATATCCGGGCTCGGGGACAGTGGCCTGCGATTCTCCATCACGCTGACCCGCCTGCTGGAAGCCACCAGGCCGGTGCCGTCGTCTGTGCCATCGACGTCGCCTGCGTCGTCCACGCCGATGCGGCCCGCACCCGCAGCTGAGCCCGCACCCGAGCTCGTATCCGCACCCGCACCCGAGCCGGACCCCGCCTTCACCACCGGCGGCCTCGTCCTGAGCAACGTCACCTTCGCCTACGGCCCCGCCTCCGAACCGGTCCTGCGCGACCTGGACCTGACCGTCGCCCCCGGCGACCACCTCGCCGTCATCGGCCCCAGCGGCATCGGCAAGTCCACCCTCGCCGCCCTGATCTGCGGCCTGCGCCGGCCCGACGCCGGCACCGTCGTCCTCGCCGGCTCCGACGCCGCCGACCTCGCCCCCGAACACCTCGCCCGCCTCAGGGTCCTGATCCCACAGGAGGCCTACGTCTTCGCCGGGACCGTGCGGGAGAACCTCTCCTACCTCCGCCCGGACGCGCCAGACGAAGACCTGGCCGCCGCCATGGCCGCCGTCGGCGCCGCCGATCTCGTCACCCGCCTCGGCGGCCTCGACGCAGCCATTGCCCCCGCCGGCCTGTCGGCCGGCGAACGGCAACTCATAGCCCTGACCCGCGCGCACCTGTCGCCCGCGCCGCTGGCCGTCCTGGACGAGGCGACCTGCCACCTGGACCCGGCCGCCGAACGCCGCGCCGAGCGGGCCTTCGCCGAGCGCGGCGGCGCGCTGATCGTCATCGCCCACCGCCTCAGCTCCGCCCTGCGGGCCGACCGCGTGCTGGTCCTGGACGGCGTCCGCGCCGACGTGGGAACCCACGACGAACTCGCCGCCCGCTCCGCCCTGTACCGGGAACTGCTCGCCCACTGGTCGGGCCCGTCAGGACCCTCAGATCCAGCCCTCGTCACGGGCGATGCGCACGGCCTCGATCCGGCTGCGGGCCCCGGTCTTGGCCATGGCCCGCGACAGATAGTTGCGCACGGTGCCGGTGCTTAGGAACAGCTCGGCCGCGATGGCTTTGGTGGGCGCGCCGTCCACCGACTTCAGCAGCACCTCGCGCTCCCGGTCGGTGAGCGGGTTGTCGACGGCCGACAGCGCGGCGACCGCCAGCTCCAGATCCAGCACCGGCTTGCCGTCGACGATCCGGCGCAGGCCGTCGACCAGCTGGGCCGGGGAGGCGTCCACGGTCAGGAAGCCGGTCTGCGGGGCCAGCCGGGTCAGCCCGGCCAGGGTCGCGGCCCAGCGCTCCACCAGGATCAGCACCTTGACGTCGGGGCGGCGCGTGCAGAGGTGGGAACACACTCCGTCCAGGGCCGGCTCCCCGGGCAGTTCGGCGTCCAGCAGCACCACGTCCGGCCGGCGCCGCCGCACGGCGGGCCAGACGTCCTCCAGCCGCGCGGGCCTGACCACCACCCGGAAGTCGGGCTCGCGCGCCAGGAGCGCGGTCAGCCCCTCGCGCCACAGCACAGCCCGTTGCGCCAACACGATGTCGATCAAGGTCGCCCCCAGCCCACGGCTCAGGCGCGACGCACCACCCCCTGGCGCGCGCCAGTAGCCTCGTCCGTCCATTCCCGCCCCCGCGCAGCGACGCTCAGCCTAGCCAACCGGCTACCCGCCGGAAATATCGTGGAACAAATTGCTTGTACGAATTCCCCCTGACTCGCTAATGCGGTGATGCCCGTTGCGACCTGCCCGGCTATGAAGAACTCGGGTTTGCTGGAGAGCGCTTGAGCGGGACGAGTGTGCATTTAGATTCGCAATTTCATTCGACGGTGCCGGTGTGTCGGCGGCTTGAAATCAGCTTCCTGATTCAATACCCGCTCGACAGCGGATGGTTACCGGCTGGAAACACAGCGGCGCCACGGGCGGGGCGGCGATGGGCTGGACGGGTGATTCGAAGTCGGACCACCTCGAGTGATCATTGACGAATCATGACAATTAGTGCATAAGGTGGAGCGACCCCCAGGCAGGGTCGGGGCGTTCCGCCGGGCCGCCGCATCAGGGCTGTGACTTGGGATGGCGGAGTGTATGGAGCCTGATGAGGAGGCGCGGCCGCTGCCGTGTCACCAATTCGTCGCACTGCCGGCGTTTGCGGAAGGCGACTCGCCGCCATCGACCCGGGAACACCGCATCCGCGCCCTCGACGGCCTGCGTGCCGTCGCGGTGGCCGCCGTCCTCCTCTATCACGCGGGCGTGGCCCGCATGCGCGGCGGCTTCCTCGGCGTCGACGTCTTCTTCGTCCTGTCCGGCTACCTCATCACCGGCCTGCTAGCCCGCGAATACCTCGCCACAGGTGCTGTCGCCCTGCGCCGCTTCTACCTGCGGCGTGCCCGCCGCCTGCTCCCCGCGTTCTTCGTCGTCATCGCCGGCGTCTGCGCACTGGTCATCCTGCGCCTGCCGGGCGAAGCCGCCGGGTTCCGCGACGACGCCACCGCCTCCCTGCTCTACGTCACCAACTGGTGGTTCGTCGCCAAGGGCCAGTCCTACTTCGGCGGCACCGGAAGGCCAAGCCTGCTGCTGCACCTGTGGTCACTGGCAGTCGAAGAACAGTTCTATGTCATCTGGCCGGTGTTCCTGCTCGTCGCGCTCGGGCGGGCCGGACAGGCGGTGCACGC
This sequence comes from Catenulispora sp., assembly GCA_013361685.1. GTDB lineage: Bacteria > Actinomycetota > Actinomycetes > Streptomycetales > Catenulisporaceae > Catenulispora. Next base: position 854 of record JABFXP010000382.1, on the reverse strand, counting down.
CGAACGCATCAGGGCCCTGTGGCGCGCGATCGGCTGGGCGACGCTCCTGTCTGCTTGCTCCATCGGCCTGACGGTCCTGCTGTACTCGCCGTGGCGGGACCCCTCTCGCGTCTACTACGGCACCGACACCCGCGCCTTCGAACTGCTGATCGGGGTGATCGCCGCATTGCTCCAGGTCGCTCGGGCCGGTGAAGGCGAGACACGTGAACAGTCCGAAACCCGCACCAGTACCAGCACTCTGCGTCGCGTCTCGATCGAATCGGCGTCCCTCCTCGCGATGGCGGGTGTCGTATGGTCCTTCGCCGCCGTTGCGGCGACCGAATCCTTCCTTTACCCGGTCGGCCTGATCGCCCTGTCCCTCACCGTCGCCGTCCTTATCAGAACCCTGGTCGCCGACAGCGCCGTCGCCGGGCTGCTGGCTTCCAAACCCTTCGTCTGGCTCGGCGAACGCTCCTACGCCCTCTACCTCTGGCACTGGCCGATCTTCGACGCCACCCGCCCCGGCGCCGACCTGACGTGGCCTCCGGAAACGGTCTTCGTCCTGCGCATGGCGCTCGCCGTCCTGTTCGCCGACCTCACCTACCGCTTCATCGAAACGCCGGTCCGCCACGGCGCCCTCACCCGGGCCTTCGTCCGCGCCCGCACCGCGCTCGGCGACCGCCGCCCCGCCGTTCCGCTCGCCACCGCCGGCGCCGCGCTCGCCGTCGTCGCCACCGCCGCCATGCTCACCGACACGCTGCTGGTCACCGCCGCCGCCCATCCCGCCGACGCGCGCGCCGTCGCCGTCGACACCGGACCGGCCGCCGCGCTCGCCGGAAACGCCGCGCACAAACCCGCGCCGCAGCCCCGACCTC
>JABFXP010000358.1 GCA_013361685.1 Catenulispora sp. | reverse complement strand
CCATCACCCCGGACGAGGCGCGGGTCGAGGAGTTCGGCCTGAAGAAGATGTGGAAGTCGCCGAACGGCACCATCCGCAACATCCTCGGCGGCGTCATCTTCCGCGAGCCGATCGTGATCAGCAACATCCCGCGCCTGGTGCCGGGCTGGACCAAGCCGATCGTGGTCGGCCGCCACGCCTTCGGCGACCAGTACCGCGCCACCGACCTGGTGGTCCCCGGCGAGGGCACGCTGACCCTGACCTTCACCCCGAAGGACGGCGCCGAGCCGATCGAGCTGAACGTCTTCGACTTCCCCGGCGGCGGCGTCGCGATGGCGATGTACAACCTGGACGAGTCGATCCGCGACTTCGCCCGCGCCAGCATGCGCTACGGCCTGCTGCGCAACTACCCGGTGTACCTGAGCACCAAGAACACGATCATGAAGGCCTACGACGGCCGCTTCAAGGACCTCTTCCAGGAGGTCTTCGACACCGAGTTCAAGGCCGAGTTCGACAAGGCCGGCCTGACCTACGAGCACCGCCTGATCGACGACATGGTCGCCTCCGCCCTGAAGTGGGAGGGCGGCTACGTCTGGGCGTGCAAGAACTACGACGGCGACGTGCAGTCCGACACCGTCGCCCAGGGCTTCGGCTCGCTGGGCCTGATGACCTCGGTGCTGATGGCCCCGGACGGCAAGACCGTCGAGGCCGAGGCCGCGCACGGCACGGTGACCCGCCACTACCGGCAGCACCAGCAGGGCAAGCCCACCTCCACCAACCCGATCGCCTCGATCTACGCGTGGACCCAGGGCCTGTCCTACCGGGGCCAGTTCGACAACACCCCCGAGGTCGTGAAGTTCGCCCAGACCCTGGAGCGCGTCTGCGTCCAGACGGTCGAGGAGGGCAAGATGACCAAGGACCTGGCGCTCCTGGTCTCGCCGGACCAGCCGTACCTGACCACGCAGGAGTTCCTCGCCGCGATCGACGAGAACCTGCAAAAGGCGATGGCGTCCGCGTAAGCACGGCAGACCCAGAACCACGGCAGACCCAGAACACAGAACGGAACCCCCGCCGGCTCAGGCCGGCGGGGGTTCCGTTCCGTCTTGGGCGACGGGGGCGACGCGGGCGCCTCAGCCCCGCGTCAGCCGCCGGTCGGCCAGCTCCGCCAGCAGCGCGGCGCCGTCGCCGAGCACCGAGTCGTCGAAGTCGGCCAGCGGGCTGTGGTTCGACGGAGCGTGCTCCACGTCGTCGGTCGGGCACGCGCCGAGGAACGCGTAGGTGCCCGGCACCTCCTCCAGCACGCGGGAGAAGTCCTCGGCGCCCGGGATCGGGTTCGGGATCCGCGTGAAGCGCTCCTCGCCGTACAGGTCCCGGGCGACCTCCTCCAGGAAGTCGACCTCGGGGGCGTGGTTCACGGTCGGCGGGTACTGCTCCTTGTAGGTGATGTCGACGCCGCAGCCGTAGGCCGCGGCCAGACCGTTGAGCAGGTCCTCGACCACCGGCAGCAGCTTCTCCCGGGACTGGCGGGAGAAGGAGCGCATGGTGACGTGGAAGGTGGCGTCGTCCGGGATGATGTTGGACGCCGTGCCGGCGTGGAAGGCGCCGACGGTGATCACCACCGGGTCGAAGATGTCGAACTTGCGGGTCACCAGGGATTGCAGCGCCACCACCATCTCGCAGGCCACCGGTATCGGGTCCTTGCCGGTGTGCGGCAGCGAGCCGTGGGCGCCGGCGCCGCGCACCGTGACCGCGATCTCGTCGGCGCCGGCCATGAAGGTGCCCGGCCGGGAGACGAACGTCCCGCGCCGGAAGCGGTTCGACATCACGTGCAGGCCGTAGGCGCCGACCACCCGCGGCCCGGCGGCGTCCAGCACGCCTTCGCGGATCATGCGCCCGGCGCCGTCCTGACCCTCCTCGCCGGGCTGGAACATGAACACCACGTCCCCGGCCAGCCGGTCGCGGTGCGCGCTGAGCAGCTGCGCGGCGCCGACCAGCATGGCGGTGTGCAGGTCGTGGCCGCAGGCGTGCATGTTCGGGCCGTCGGCGACGAAGTCGCGGCCGGTGCGCTCCACCACCGGCAGCGCGTCCATGTCGCCGCGCAGCAGCACCGCGGGCCGGGCCGCGCCGCCCGCCTGGCTCCCGTCCCCGGTGCCGCCGCCGCGCAGCACCGCGACCACGGAGTTCAGCTCCCGGCCGGTGCTGATCTCCAGCGGCAGGCCGTCCAGGGCCGCCAGGACCCGCTCCTGCGTGCGGGGCAGGTCCAAGCCGATCTCGGGTATCCGGTGCAGGTCGCGGCGCAGGCGGACCAGGTCCTCCTGGAGGCCCTTGGCGTCATCGGTGTAGGTCATGCTGTCATCGTGCCTCACCTGTCCAGATGTTTCCGAGGTCAGGTGCGGCGACGAGGCGTGACCCCTACTGGCCGGCCTCCCCGGAGCCGGCCTCCTGGGCCATCGGCGCGGGCTGCAGGAACGCGAACCGGGCGCCGAACTGGTCGGCGAGCAGCCCCAGCCGTCCGGGCGGGGCGTCGGAGGCCGGGATCAGCACCGAGCCGCCGGCCTCGGTGGCCCGGGCGACCGTCGCGTCGGCGTCGGCGACCATGAAGTACGGGATCCACTTCTCGTCCTGGACCGGCGCGTCGTCGCCGATCGCCATGATCCCGCCGAAGGCGGCCATCGAGTCGCCGGGCTGCTCGGTCCACATGTCGTAGCCCGCCTCCGCCGGCGCGTCCGGCACGTACGCCTCGACCTGCCAGCCGAACACAGCCGGGTAGAAGGCCTTGGCCGCGCCCGGGTTCCGGGTCCACAGCTCGGCCCAGAGCATCGTGTCGTCGACGCAGCAGGCCTGGAACCCGGTCCACTCGCCGGGCTGCCACACCGCGAACTCGGCCCCGGCCGGGTCGGTGAGCTGCGCGAAGGAGCCCTGCGGGCCGATCGGCATCACCGGCACGCGGACCTTGGCGCCGTTGGCCTCGGCGGCGGCGACGCTGGCGGCGGCGTCGGCGACCCGGACGTAGGTCATCCAGTCCGACGTGGCGCCGGCGTCCATCAGACCGCCCAGGCCGCCGACCGCCTTGCCGTCCTTGCGCAGGTACCAGTAGCCGGGGCCCTCCTCGCCGGGCGCCATCACCTGGTCCGCGGTCCAGCCGAAGACCCGGCGGTAGAACTCGGCGGAGGCCTCGGGGTCGGGGGACCCCAGATCGATCCAGCCGGGCAGATTCGGGGTGTTCTCCGAGGTGATCATGGGGGCCTTCCTTTCCTCGGGACGTTCGGGGGCGGCGGTGTGGCTTGCGTCACACCACCGGATCCGAGTCTTCCATCCGGCACCGACAGTCACGACCCGAACGCGCAGAGAATCAGTGCCGGCGCCGCCGATTGTCTGCTTTCTCACAGGCAGCCGTCGCGCCAGACGGAAACCGCGCAGGTCCCTCAGGAGTAGCCTGTGGACCGGCAACACCCCGGAAACACATCCATACGGAACCTTCACAAAAGCAGGAGCCACAAGCGATGTCCCGCACACCTGTCAACGTCACCGTGACCGGCGCGGCCGGCCAGATCGGCTACGCGCTGCTGTTCCGCATCGCCTCCGGCCACCTGCTGGGCCCGGACGTCCCGGTGAAGCTGAACCTGCTGGAGATCCCGCAGGCGGTCAAGGCCGCCGAGGGCACCGCGATGGAGCTCGTCGACTCGGCGTTCCCGCTGCTGGCCGGCATCGACATCCACGACAACCCCAAGGACGGCTTCACCGGCGCCAACGTGGCCCTGCTGGTCGGCGCGCGCCCGCGCACCGCCGGCATGGAGCGCGGCGACCTGCTGTCGGCCAACGGCGGCATCTTCAAGCCGCAGGGCGAGGCCATCAACGCGCACGCCGCCGACGACATCAAGGTCCTGGTGGTCGGCAACCCGGCGAACACCAACGCCCTGATCGCCGCCGCGCACGCGCCGGACGTCCCCAAGTCCCGCTTCACCGCGATGACCCGCCTGGACCACAACCGGGCGCTGGGCCAGCTCGCGCTGAAGACCGGCGTCCCGGTCAGCGACATCTCGAACATGACCATCTGGGGCAACCACTCCGCGACCCAGTACCCGGACATCTTCCACGCCAAGATCGCCGGGAAGAACGCGGCCGAGGTCGTCGACGACCAGGAGTGGATCGAGAAGGACTTCATCCCGACGGTCGCCAAGCGCGGCGCGGCGATCATCGAGGCCCGCGGCTTCTCCTCGGCCGCCTCCGCCGCGAACGCCGCCCTGGACCACGTGCACACCTGGGTCAACGGCACCGCCGCCGGCGACTGGACCTCGATGGGCGTCGTCTCCGACGGCTCCTACGGCGTGCCGGAGGGCCTGGTCTCCTCGTTCCCGGTGACTACCAAGAACGGCGAGTGGGAGATCGTCCAGGGTTTGGACATCGACGCCTTCTCCCGTGCCCGCATCGACGCCTCGGTGGCCGAGCTGGCCGAGGAGCGCGACGCGGTCAAGCAGCTGGGCCTGATCTGAGCCGTATAAGAAAGTCTGAGCCGTATCCGAGCTCGAAACCAAGAGCTCGTGTTCACCGATGGCCCGGCACCCTGACAGGGTGCCGGGCCATCGGCATCCGGTTCAGATCAAAGGATCGCGCGCCAGCAGCCGCGTGAGCACCAGCGCCGAGCGCGTCCGCTGGATCTCCGGCTCCCGCCGGATCCGCTCCAGGGCTTCCTCCAGATGCCGCATGTCCTCGGCCACCAGGTGCAGCAGCGCGTCGGCGTCCCCGGTCACCGTGTACGCCGCCACCACTTCCGGATGCCGGGCCACGCACTCCCGGATCACGTCCGGCGACGTCCGGTCGCCGCAGTAGACCTCGACGAAGGCCTCGGTGGTCCAGCCCAGCGCGGACTGGTCGACGATCGCCGCGAAGCCGCGGATCGAGCCGTCGGCCCGCAGCTTGTCCACCCGCCGCTTCACCGCCGACGCGGACAGTCCCACCTCGACGCCGACGTCGGCGAACGAGGCACGCGCGTCGCGGCGCAGGGCGTCGATGATCGCGCGGTCCAGGCTGTCCATGTGCTGAGATTAGCGGTCTGCGGCGCTCAAGCCGGGGATCGGCGGGACCGGCGGGAACAGCGGGACCGGCGGCCCGAGGCTGAGAAAACGCGAAAATCCTTCGCGACGGATGACACCGAACACCGTTCGCAGGCGTCTAACAGACTGAGCCGGACTCGCAGCAGGCCGTACCCCTGCCGCGAGCCCGGCTCGCTGACAGTATCAACCCACAGCGCTCTGTAGTTGCCGCACCGCCCAGTCCAGTTCCTCGGCGGTGACCACCAGCGGGGGCGCCATCCGGATCGTCGAGCCGTGGGTGTCCTTGGCCAGCACCCCGCGCGCCATCAGCCGCTCGGAGATCTCGCGCCCGGTGCCGAACGCCGGGTCGATGTCGACGCCGGCCCACAGCCCCCGGCCCCGGACCTCGCGGACCATCTCCGCCGGCAGCGTGGCCAGCGCCGCGTGCAGGTGCGTCCCCAGCACCCGGGCCCGCGCCTGGTACTCGCCGGTGGCCAGCAGCCCCACCACCGCGCGGCCGACCGCGCAGGCCAGCGGGTTGCCGCCGAAGGTGGACCCGTGCTCGCCCGGCTTGAACACGCCGAGCACGTCCCGGTCGGCCACCACCGCCGAGACCGGCAGGATCCCGCCGCCGAGCGCCTTGCCCAGCACGTAGACGTCCGGGACCACGTCCTCGTGGTCGCACGCGAACGTGTATCCGGTCCGCCCCAGCCCGGACTGGATCTCGTCGGCGATCATCAGGACGCCGCGCCGCGTGCACACCTCGCGCACCGCCGCCAGGTAGCCGTCCGGCGGCACCAGCACGCCGGCCTCGCCCTGGATCGGCTCGAGCAGGACCGCCACGGTGTCGTCGGTGATGGCCGCCTCGATCGCCGAGGCGTCGCCGTAGGGCACGCTGACGAACCCGGGCGTGAACGGCCCGAAGCCGGTGCGCGCGTCGGGGTCGGTGGAGAAGGAGACGATGGACAGCGTCCGGCCGTGGAAGTTGCCCTCGCAGGTGATGATCTGCGCGCGGTCCTCCGGCACGCCCTTCACCTGGTAGCCCCACTTGCGCGCGGTCTTCAGCGCGGTCTCCACGGCCTCGGCCCCGGAGTTCATCGGCAGCGCCGCCTGCTTGCCGCACAGCTCGGACAGCTCGGCCACGAACGGCCCGAACTGGTCGTGGTGGAACGCCCGGGAGGTCAGCGTCACCCGGGACAGCTGCTCGCGCGCGGCGGCCAGCAGCACCGGGTTGCGGTGCCCGAAGTTCAGCGCCGAGTACCCGGCCAGCAGGTCCAGGTAGCGGTTGCCGTCGACGTCGGTCACCCAGGCGCCGTCGGCCTCGGCGATCACCACCGGCAGCGGGTGGTAGTTGTGCGCGGTGTGCGCGTCGGTCTGGTCGATCAGCGCCTGCGCCTTGGCGGAGATGGGCACGCGCGCGGCCTCGGCCGCGGGGATGTCGGAGACGGTGGTCATGGTGGTCAGCCCTCTCAGTCCCTGAGCTCCAGCGTGCAGCACTTCACCGAACCGCCGGCCTTCAGCAGCTCGGACAGGTCCATGCCGATCGGCTGGAACCCGCGCTCGGCCAGTTGCGCGATCAGGCCGGTGGCCTCGCGCGGAAGCAGCACGTTCAGGCCGTCGGACACGGCGTTGAGGCCGAACACGGCGGCGTCCTCGGCGGTGGCGATGATCGCGTCCGGATACAGGCGGCGCAGCACGTCCTGCGAGCCCGGCGAGAACGCCTCGGGGAAGTACGCCACCGTCGTCTCGTCCAGCACGGCCATCGCCGTGTCCAGGTGGTAGTAGCGCGGGTCGACCAGGCGCAGCCCGATCACCGGCAGCCCGAAGAACTCCTGCGCCTCCAGATGCGCGTGCGGGTCCGAGCGGAACCCGTGCCCGGCCAGGACCCAGCGGCCGGCGAACAGGAAGTCGCCCTCGCCCTCGTTGACGAAGGCCGGATCGTGGATCTCGGAGAAGCCGTTGCGGCGGAACCACTCGCGGTAGGCCGGCCCCTCGGGCTGCCGCTCCTGGTTGCGGAACGAGGCGGCCAGCACCTTGCCGGCCACGACGGTGGCGCCGTTGGCGGCGAACACCATGTCCGGCAGCCCCTCGACCGGCTTGATGGCGTCCACCTGGTGTCCCAGGTCCAGGTAGGCGTCGCGCAGCGCCTCCCACTGGCGGGCGGCCAGCGAGGCGTCGACCGGGGTCTCCGGGTCCATCCACGGGTTGATGGTGTAGGTGACCGCGAAGTGGTCGGGCGGGCACATGAGATAGCGGCGCGGGGTCGCCACGCGCTGTGCCGCCGAGGGCACGGGGAGTGTCTCCGGGATCATGAACAGAGCATAAGGACGGTGTTTTCGCAGCTCAAGTTGCCTTTGTTGCGTCTTCGCGCACGATCGTTGCGTAGAACCGGGGACCACAGGTGTTTCTTTGCGTCCCGTCAGCCCCAGCGGGCCGTCGGGCCGGTCCCTAGAATCGACAGCGTGAGCCCCATTCTGGTGTCCGTGCTGGTCGTGTTGGCGTTGATCCTCGTGGAGGCCCTGTTCGTGGCCTCCGAGATCGCGCTCGTGTCGTTGCGCGAGAGCCAGGTGGAGACGATCGCGCAGCAGGGCCGCCGGGGCCAGGTGGTGGCCATGCTGGTGCGCGACCAGAACCGCTGGCTGGCCACGGTGCAGATCGGCGTCACGCTGACCGCGCTGCTGTCCTCGGCCTACGGCGCCATCACGCTGTCCGAGAGCGCCAAGCGCGGGCTGATCAGCGCCGGGCTGAGCGAGGGCCTGGCCGGCTTCATCGGGATCGTCGGCGTCACCCTGGTGATCACCTTCGTCACCCTGGTGATCGGTGAGCTGGCACCCAAACGGCTGGCGTTGCAACGTGCCGAGCCCACCGCGCTGGCCGTCGCGCCGTTCCTGAACCGGATGGCGGCGATCTGCCGGCCGATCATCTTCCTGCTGTCGCTGTGCACCAACGGCGTGGTGAAGCTGTTCGGCGGCGACCCGTCGGTGGGCCGGGAGGCGGTGTCCTCCGAGGAGCTGCGCCTGATGGTGGCCGGCAACGAGACGCTGAACAGCGACGAGCGCGAGCTGATCGACGAGGTCTTCGCCGCCGGCGACCGGCAGCTGCGCGAGGTGCTGGTGCCGCGCACCGAGGTGACGTTCCTGGACGCCGGGATGCCGATCCGGCAGGCGGCCCGGATCGCCGCCTCCTACCCGCACTCCCGCTACCCGGTGATCGAGGGCTCCTCGGACAACGTGATCGGCTTCGTGCACGTGCGCGACTTCCTGAACCCGGAGCTGGCCGGGCGCTCGATCCGGCTGGAGGAGATCGCCCGGCCGGTGAAGATGCTGCCCACCTCCAAGCAGGTGCTCTCGGCGCTGTCGGAGATGCGCAACGAGTCCACGCACCTGGCGATCGTGGTCGACGAGTACGGCGGCACGGCCGGCATCGTCACCCTGGAGGACCTGATCGAGGAGCTGATCGGCGACATCCAGGACGAGTACGACATCGGCCAGGCCGGCACCACCCGGCTGGTCGGCGGGGTGATGGAGGTCGACGGCCTGCTGAACCTGGACGACTTCCTGGACGAGACCGGCATCGAGCTGCCCGACGGCCCGTACGAGACGGCGGCCGGGTTCATGGTGGCGCAGCTCGGCCGGCTGCCGGAGCTCGGCGACGAGGTGGTGGTGGCGCTGGACCCGCCGCGCGGCCACACCGCGCACGAGCTGGCGCACGGCCACAGCGGCTACGGCGGTCACGGCGGCCCGCACACCCTGCACGCCGGCGCCCACAGCGTGGTCCTGGACGACGCCGAGGCGGCCGAGCCGGAGATCCAGCGCTACCAGCTGCGGGTGGTGGAGATGGACAGCCGGCGGATCGCGCGGATCCGGATCACGCGGCTGCCCGAGGACGGGACGGCGCCGGCGGGTGCCGGGACCGGGACCGACGCCGCCACCGACCCTGCCACTGACCCTGCCACCGGCGCCGAGGCCGCTGGCGAGATTGAGGCCGGTCCCGAAACCGAAGCCGGTGCTGAATCCGACACCGAGACCGGGAACCAAAGCGCCGCCGAGCCCGGAACGGCACCGTCCGAGGCCTCTGATCTCACCTCTGGTGCTCCTTCGAACACTGAGGGTGGCCGCAGCGGTCCGGATGGCGAGCCGGGGCAGGAGATCCCGGGAGAACCCGATCAAAGCGAGCGCCGGATCTGAGAGAATGGCGCACATGGCAGCCGCTTCTCAGTCTTCCGGTCGCAAGCGCGTCTTCTCCGGGATCCAGCCGACCGCCGACTCGTTCCACGTCGGCAACTACCTCGGCGCGATCCGGCAGTGGGTGCCGCTGCAGGACACGCACGAGAGCATCTACTGCGTCGTGGACCTGCACGCGATCACGATCGAGCAGGACCCGAAGCTGCTGCGCCAGCGCACCCGGGTCGCGGCGGCGCAGCTGATGGCGGCCGGCATCGACCCGGCGCGCAGCACGCTGTTCGTGCAGAGCCACGTGCCCGAGCACGCGCAGCTGGCCTGGGTGCTGACCTGCATGACCGGCTTCGGCGAGGCCAGCCGGATGACCCAGTTCAAGGACAAGTCCGGCAAGCAGGGCCAGGCCAACACCAACGTCGGGCTGTTCACCTACCCGATGCTGATGGCCGCCGACGTGCTGCTCTACAACGCCGACGCCGTCCCGGTCGGCGAGGACCAGCGCCAGCACCTGGAGCTCACCCGGGACCTGGCGCAGCGCTTCAACGGCCGCTACGGCGACTACTTCACGGTGCCGGACCCCTACATCATCAAGGCCACCGGCAAGATCACCGACCTGCAGGACCCGGGCGCGAAGATGTCGAAGTCGGCCTCCTCGCCGAACGGCATCATCGAGCTGCTGGACGACCCGAAGGTCTCGGCGAAGAAGATCCGCTCGGCGGTCACCGACACCGAGCGCGAGATCCGCTACGACGAGCAGAACAAGGCCGGCATCTCCAACCTGCTGTCGATCTTCTCGGCGCTGGACGGCCGGAGCATCCCGGAGCTGGAGCAGGCCTACGCCGGCAAGGGCTACGGCGATCTGAAGAAGGACCTGGCCGAGATCTTCACCGAATTCGCCACCCCGTTCCGCGAGCGCACCCACGCCCTGCTCGCCGAGCCGGACAAGCTGGACGCGGTGCTGGCCGAGGGCGCGGCCAAGGCCCGCACCATCGCCGCGCGGACCCTGGCCGAGGTCTACGACCGCACGGGGTTCCTGCCCGCGGCGGGGAACTAACGGTGGGCGGCGCACCGGATCCGCTTGAGGCGACCTTCGCGGCCGTCAACCCCTTCCTGCCGCGTGCCCAGGGGCCGGAAGCAGGAGCGCACTCCCGGGGGCAGAACACGGCGACCATCGGGGTCGCGGTGCCGATCCCCGAGCCCTTCGGCAGCGAGCTGCAGAAGTGGCGCGAGTCGTTCCACGACCCGATGGCCCGTGCCATCCCGACGCATGTGACCCTGCTGCCGCCCAGCGAGGTGGACCGGGACGCCCTGCCGGCGGTCGAGGACCACCTGGCCGCCGTGGCGGCGGCCGGCCGGTCCTTCCCGATGGTGTTGCAGGGCACGGACACCTTCCGGCCGATCTCGCCGGTGACGTTCGTGCGGGTGGCGGTCGGCGGCGCGGAGTGCGCCGCCACCGAGGCCCGCGTCCGTTCCGGCGTGCTGGCCCGGGAGGCGCGCTTCCCCTACCACCCGCACGTCACCGTCGCCCACGAGCTGCCCGAGGACGTGCTCAGCCGGGCCCAGGAGATCCTGGCCGGCTACGAGGCCCGGTTCCTCGTCACCGGCTTCGCGCTGTATCTGCACGGCGACGACGGCGTGTGGCGCGTCCGCCGGTACTTCCCCTACGGCCTCTGAGCGCCGCCTGCGGCCGAACGCCGGAACGGCAGCCCCCGACTCGGTCGCCAGACTGCCGTCCTGACACTGTTCAGCTGCACCGGCGCCCGCTCGCGGTCAGCCCGAGCCCGCTCGTCAGTCGGTCACCGGCACGGGCACCGGAGCCGCCGCCCCGCCGCCGCCCGCCGGCCTCTTCGGCTTCAGCGTCAACGACAGCAGGAACACCGCGAAGGCGATCGCCGAGCCGACCGTCAGGCCGGTCCCCAGACCGTGGGTGAAGTTCACCTTCGGGTTCAGGTTGTGGCTGCCCTTCTCCGCGGAGGTGGAGATGGTCACCAGGACCGCGATGCCCAGCGCGCCGCCGATCTGCTGGCAGGCCTGCATCAGGCCGGAGCCGGCGCCGGAGTCCCGGGGCGCCAGGCCGCTCATGATGTTCAGCGCGATCGGGCTGAACGCGATGGCGCCGCCGAGGCCGAACATCAGGAACGGCACCAGCAGGCTGCCGGTGAAGCCGGAGTCGACCTTCACCTGGGCCAGCCACAGCAGCGCGCCGCTGATCAGCGCGGTGCCGGTGGCGATCATCGGCCGCGGGCCGAAGCGGGGCAGCAGCTTGGGCACGAACCGCGAGACCGCGAACAGCGTCACGGTCAGCGGCAGGAAGGCCAGGCCGGCCTTGATCGGCGAGTAGCCGAGCACCCGCTGCATGAACTGCGGCAGGAAGTAGAACATCGAGAACATCGCGCCGACCAGGAGCACGTAGCTGCCGTAGCCGCGGGCCCGGGTGGAGTCCTTGAGCAGCCGCAGCGGGAACACCGGGAACTCCACGCGGGACTCGGTGATCACGAACGTGGTGAGCAGCACCAGGGCCGCGGCGAACGCCACGACGGTGACGCCGTCGCTCCAGCCGTGCTCGGAGGCGTTGATGAACCCGTAGACCAGGCTGCTCATCCCGAGCACCGAGGTGATGGCGCCGGGGATGTCGAAGCGGCCCTGGGCCCGCGGGGACTCGTTCAGCAGCCGGGCCGCGGCGATCGCCGCCGCCGCGCCGATCGGCACGTTGATGTACATCACCAGGCGCCAGGAGCCCCAGGTGGTCAGCATGCCGCCGAGCAGCAGGCCGACCGAGCCGCCGGCGCTGGAGACCGCGGTGAACAGGCTCATGGCCTTCACCCGCGGCGCGCCCTCCGGGAAGGTGGTGATGATCAGCGCCAGCATGCTCGGCCCGGCCATCGCCGCGCCCACTCCCTGCAGTGCGCGGGAGACCAGCAGCATGGTCGAGTCGAGCGCGAGGCCGCCGATGAAGGATGCCACCGTGAACACGATGACTCCGGAGACGAACATGCGCCGCCGGCCCAGGATGTCGCCGGCGCGGCCGCCCAGCAGGAGCAGTCCGCCGAAGGCCAGTGTGTACGCGTTGAGCACCCACGACTGGCTGGCCTCGGAGAAGTGCAGCGAGTCACGGATCTTCGGCAGGGCTATGTTGACGATGGTGGCGTCGAGGACCAGCATCAGCTGGCAGGTCACGATGGTCGCCAGGATGAGCCCGGGCTTGGGATTCCTGGCGGGAACAACTTTCTCGGTGGGAGGCGTTGTCGATATGGACGCTGTTGACATGGTGTCCTTCACCTGACGGGCGGGGCTTAAGCGGAGGCTGACTCCGTTTAGCGTAGGGTCTTACTGCGCATGACGGCAACCGTATTTCGCGGGACCTTGAATCAGTCCTGCTCAACAGTGGTGAAGGGATCGATGACACCGTGAGGGCCGACGCTCTCCGCAACCGCGAGCGCCTCGTGGAGGTCGCGCAGTCAGCATTCGCGACGAACGGGATCGACACGTCCTTGGAAGAGATCGCACGCCAGGCCGGCGTCGGGATCGGCACGCTGTACCGGCGTTTCCCGACCCGCGAGGACCTGATCGCGGCGGTGCTGGCCGAGCGTTACCGCAAACTCTCCGAAGTGGCGCTGGTACTCGCGGCCGAGCGCGAGGACCCCGACGCCGCGCTCGCGGAGTGGCTGACGCTGCTGACCGAGCACATGGCCCTGTACCGCGGCCTGTCGATGGCCGTGAAGGAGGCCATCCACGATCAGACCACAGCGCTGGGCCGCACCTGCCAGGAGATGATGGACGGCGGCGAGCTGCTGCTGCGGCGGGGCCAACAGGCCGGCGTGTTCCGCTCGGACATCGGCTTCTTCGACGTGCTGGCACTGTGCTCGGCGATCGTCACCGCCGTGGAGCGGCGCAGCGAGAAGGCCGTCACGGACCCCGCGCATCCGCCCCTGAACCCCTATCTTCTGCTGGACATCGTCTTGCGCGGGATCCGTGTAAACGATCAGTGAAGACGCGCCGTTCAAAGTGAATGAACGGTGAACATAGGACGAACTTCAGGTGACTCGGTTAGGGTGAGCCGATGCTCACCGATCCCCGGCCGGCGGTGTCCCACCGCCGTGCGCCCGCCTTCGACGACCGGGCCCGGGTGGCCGCCCTGCGCATGTGGGGAGCGGGGCTGGTCGGCGTGTTCGCGCTGTTCGCCGTGCTCACCATCGTCAAAGCCTTCAAGGGGCTCGACCAGTCGGCCGACGACTCGCTGAACCGGTTCGCGCTGTCCCACAGCGGGATCACCGATTTCTTCAAGACCGTCACGCAGGCCGGTGAGCCCACCGTCACGCTCGGCGTCGGGCTCTTGGCGGCGGCCGGGTTCTATGCGCTGCGGATGCGGGATTCCGCGAAGTTCGCGGCGGCTTCGGTGGTCGGCGCCTACGCCATCGCTTACGTCGCCAAGGAGATCGTCAACCGCCACCGTCCGCGCTGGGACACCGCCCACACCGTCGTGCCCGAGCACGGCGCGTCGTTCCCCTCCGGACACGCGACCGGGACGTCGGCGCTGGTCACGGTGTTGATCGTGGCCGCGGTGCCGATGCTGGCGGCGGTGGCCGCGCGGCGGGCGGCGGCGATCGTTCTGGTGCTCTACGTACTCACCGTGGCGGTCTCGCGCCCCGTCCTCGGCGTCCATTTCCCGACCGACGTGTTCGCCGGCCTGGTCCTGGGGACGGGGTGGACGCTGGTGTGCGCCTCGATGCTCCCTCCGTGGAGAGACCGACCGTCCACCGGCTGACCCGCTTAGGAGAACCAGCCGTTCACGCGTGATACTAAGGGCGGACGAGCTTAGGGTTCAGCAGCCGCACCGCTGCGCCGCCCACCGCATCAACAGGAGGACCGGAGAAAGTGACTTACGTCATCGCCCTGCCCTGCGTGGACGTGAAGGACAAGGCCTGCATCGAGGAGTGCCCTGTCGACTGCATCTACGAGGGCGAGCGCATGCTCTACATCCACCCGGACGAGTGCGTCGACTGCGGCGCCTGCGAGCCGGTGTGCCCCGTCGAGGCGATCTTCTACGAAGACGACACCCCGGAGCAGTGGAAGGACTACTACAAGGCGAACGTGGAGTTCTTCGACGACCTCGGTTCTCCGGGCGGGGCCTCGAAGATGGGCCTGATCGAGAAGGACCACCCGCTGGTGTCCGCGCTGCCGCCGCAGGCGACCGAGGACTGACGACCCGCCGGCGACATCCCGCTCCACCAGAGGAAATCCTTCACGATGCGGAAGCTCCCTGACTTCCCGTGGGACCGGCTCGCGCCCGCCAAGGCGCGGGCCGGACAACACCCGGACGGGATCGTCGACCTCTCGGTCGGCACGCCGGTCGACCCGGTGCCGGCCGTCGTCCAGGACGCGTTGCGCGCCGGGTCCGACGCCCCCGGCTACCCGCTGACCCACGGCACGCCCGCCCTGCGCGCGGCCGCCGTCGGCTGGCTGGC
>JABFXP010000308.1 GCA_013361685.1 Catenulispora sp. | reverse complement strand
TCACCGACGCGGGGTGGAGCAGCTCGGTAGCTCGCTGGGCTCATAACCCAGAGGTCGCAGGTTCAAATCCTGTCCCCGCTACAAAGGAAAGGCCCGGTTCTTCGGAACCGGGCCTTTCGTCATCTCTCGGCGGGCCTCGATCCGCTCCCATCATCGAAAAGACCAGCTCAGCGCTTACTTCGGCGCGGGTATTCACTCAGGTTATACTCCGAGTGTATAGTCACTCCCGTGAGCGTCCCACTAACCCTGCTCGGTCTGCTGGCCCGAGGTCGGCCGACCCATGGCTACGACCTCAAGCGCGACTACGACGAACACTTCGCCAACGGCAAGCCGCTGCCGTACGGCCAGGTCTACTCGACCCTCAGCCGGCTGGCGCGCGACGGGAAGGTGGCCGGCGGGGAGGCGGAGCCGGGCGACGGGCCGGACCGCAAGCGCTACGCCATCACCGACCTCGGCCGCGCCGAGGTCATGACCTGGCTGGGCCAGACCGTCGAGCCCGAACCGCATCTGCAGACGGTGCTCTTCTCCAAGGTCGTCCTCGCCCTGATGCTCGGTGAGGACGCCGCCGGCTACCTCGACGCACAGCGGGCGGCCCATCTGCAGCGGATGCGCGAACTCACCGAACTCAAGCGCACCGGCCCGCTGGTCGACGCGCTTCTCGCCGACTACGGCCTGTTCCACCTCGAAGCCGATCTGCGCTGGATCGAGCTGACCTCCGCCAGGCTGACCGCCCTGGCGCAAGCAGTGTCCTGAACGAATCACAGGGGGCTCACCATGAGTACCGGATCCACCAGGTCCACCAGTTCCATCAGGTCCACCCGGCCCGCGGGGGCGGCCGAGTCCGCACCCGACACGCCGGCCGCGCCTGTGCTCCAAGCCCGGGACGTCCACCGCGCCTTCGGCACGACCCAGGCCCTGCGCGGGGCGACCGTCACCGTCAACCGCGGCGAGATCCTCGCGATCATGGGCCCCTCGGGCTCCGGCAAGTCCACCCTGCTGCACTGTCTCGCCGGTATCTACAAGCCCGACAAGGGTGAGATCTGGTTCGACGGGACGCGGGTCGACACCCTCGGCGAAGCCAAGCGCACGGAGCTGCGCCGCGACTCGTTCGGCTTCGTCTTCCAGTTCGGGCAGCTGGTCCCGGAGCTCACCGCCCTGGACAACATCGCCCTTCCGCTGCTGCTCGCCAAAATGTCCCGCAAGCAGGCCTACGCCCAGGCCGCCCCTTGGCTCGAACGCCTCGAGCTCTCCGAGCGCGGCACCCACCGCACCGGCGAGCTCTCCGGCGGCCAGGCTCAGCGCGTGGCGCTGGCCCGGGCGATGGTGCACCGGCCGCGCGTGCTGTTCGCCGACGAGCCGACAGGGTCGCTCGACACGCTCACCGGCGAGAACGTCATGAACCTGCTCGTCAGCACGGCCCGCGCGGAGGGCACCACCGTGGTCCTGGTCACGCACGACGCGCGGGTGGCCGCCTACGCCGACCGCGAGGTCGTCGTCCGCGACGGCCGCGCGTTGACCACTCCCGGTTCGGCGGTGGCGTGACCATGTACCGCCTCGGGATGCGCCTCACGCTGCGCGGCGGCCGCGAAGCCGGCACCCGCCTGGCCCTGACCACGTTTGCGGTGCTGGTCGGCGTCACCGTCATGCTCGGCGTCCTCAGCTTGTTCAACGCGTATCAGAGCACGACCGCCCGGCAGTGCTGGGAGTGCTCGCCGTCCCGCGTGGCACTGACCTCCACCGACGGCTCCGGCTCCGGCTCGGGGCCGAGGTCCGGCGGTCCGGCCAAGGCCGGCGGCGCCGCGGGCACCGTCGATCTCGCCGCGGCGGAACAAGCCGGGGCCAAAGAACTGTGGAACTTCTCCCAGGACTTCTACCAGGGCAGTGAGCTCCGGCGCCTCGACGTCGCCGCCCTCACCCCCGACGCTCCGGTCATCCCCGGCATGACGAAGGTCCCCGGTCCCGGCGAGTACTACGTCTCCCCGGCCCTGGCCGACCTGCTCGCCAAGACCCCGCACGACCAGCTCGGCGACCGCTTCCCCGGCCACCAGGCCGGCGTCATCGGCCGGGCCGCGCTGTCCGGACCGGACGAACTCGCGGTCGTCGTCGGCCACAGTCCCGACGAGCTCACGAACCGTCCGGCGACCGAGGCGATCACCGCGCTGTCCACCGACAAGGAGGTGAAGGGGACCACGAACATCTACCGGTTCGGGTTCGCCTTCGCCACGGTCGCGCTCCTGATGCCGATCGGCATCATGGTCGGCACCGCGACCCGCCTGTCGGCCGCGCGCCGGGAGGAGCGGTACGCCGCCATGCGCCTCGTCGGTGCCACACCGCGCCAGGTGGGCGTCGTCGCCTCGGTGGAGTCCTTCATCGGCGCGGCGCTCGGCGCGATCGGCGGCACCGTCCTCTACCTCGCCTTGAGCTCGCAGGTGGCGAAGGTCAACGTCACCGGCAACCGCTTCTTCCCCGATGTCGTGACGCCGAAGCCGTGGGGCTATCTCGGGGTGCTGTTCCTGGTGCCGCTGGCCTCCGCGCTCATGGCGGTGCGGTCGCTGCGCCGCGTGCAGTTCGACCCGCTGGCGGTCAGCCGCAAGGCCACGCCGAAGCCGCCGGCCCTGTGGCGCCTGATCCCGCTGCTGACGGGCATCGCGCTGTTCGTGGTCGCCGTGAACATGAAAAGCGACTCCTCCGATGTGGTCGTCTATCCGGCGCTGGCCAGCACCCTGTGGGGGATCGTGGCGGCGGGCCCGTGGGTGACCATGCAGGCCTCGCGGCTGCTGGCCCGCTACACCCGCAGCGCGGCCGGGACCCTGGCCGCCCGCCGGCTGGCCGACGACCCGCGCGCCACCTACCGGACGGTCAGCGGCCTGACCCTGGCCGTGTTCGTCGGCACCGCCGTCGCGGGCTTCCTGCCCAGCATGGTCCGCGCGGGGTCCTCCGGCGACCGGGCCCCGCTGACCAACGTCCTGCGGCTCCGCTACGACATGGGCGACACGCAGCTCAGCCCGGGCAAGGCCGCCTCGGTGCTGGGTGATCTGCGGGCCATGCCCGGCGTCGCGGTGATCCCGGTCTACCTCAGCGCGGACACCTCGGGCTGGAACCCGGACAGCGGCGACCCGCCGCCGCTGGGCTGGCACCCGCCGTCCCAGTACGTCAGCTGCGCCGACGCCAAGGCCGTGCCCGCGCTCGGCACCTGCGCCCCGGGCCAGGACGTCGCGGTGATCGCCGCCGACTCGCTGTTCATCGACAACCCGCTGCTGCTCCGCCTGCCGGTCATGGGCCTCAGCGATGTGGACCGCCGCAGCGGCCAGGGCCAGCCGGCCCCCGCACCCACCGGGATCGACGTGTCCAAGCTCGACGTCACGACCCTGATGGTCACCGCCGCGGACCGCGCGGGCCTGGAACGCGCCCGCACCTACCTGGACGTCCACGCCCCGGTCCTGATCGGCATGGGCAGCCCGGACCAGTGGTCCACCAACGCCACCGGCCCGATGACCTTCGGCGAAGTGGCCTCCCTGCGCGCCGTGATGCTCCACGCCGCCCAGCAGATGATCCTGTTCGGAGTGGGCCTCACCCTCTTCATCGCCGGCTGCTCCATCACCGTGGCCACCGCCGGCAGCCTCGTCGAGCGCAAGAGACCCTTCACCCTGCTCCGCCTGACCGGCACGCCGATGGCGGTGCTCCGCCGCATGGTGTTCCTGGAATCGGCGCTGCCCCTGGTCACCGTCTCAGCGATGGCCGGCCTCGCCGCCTACGCCATGGCCCTCATCGCCGTCCGCTCCCTGGCCCCGCACGTCACCATGGCGTTCCCGGTGACCGCCTACACGCTCACGGCCACGGTCGTGGTGGTCGCCGCCCTCGGGCTGATCCTCGGCTCGATGACGCTGCTCAGCCGGATGACACGCTCGGAGAACGCCCGGTTCGAGTAGCGCCGGGGACCTCAGAAACAGAAAGCAGAGAAAGCAGAGAAAGCAGAGAAAGCACAGACGCGGCCGGACCGGGCACCCTCAAGCCCGTCCGGCCGCGTCCGGCTGTGCCCGGCCTACCCCTTGCTGGAACCCAAGGTCAGACCGGCGATGAAGTGCCTTTGCAGCGCGAAGAACACGATCAGCGTCGGCACCGCCACGAGCAGGGAGCCCGCCGCCACCAGGTTGTTGTTGGTAAAGAACTCGCCCTGCAGGTTCGCCAGCGCCGCGGTGATCGGCCGCTTGTCGCCGGTGGAGATGAGTGCGGTGGCCCAATAGAAGTCGTTGTAGATCCAGGTGAACTCGAGAGTCGCCAGAGCCGCCAGGACCGGACGGCACAGCGGGAGCGTGAGCTGCCAGTACTGGCGGAACACCGAGGCACCGTCGACTACTGCGGCCTCACTGATCTCGATGGGGATGGTCTTCATGTAGTTGCTCATCACGAAGACGCAGAATCCGGTCTGGAACGCCACGTGGATCAGGATCAGGCCGAGCGTGGAGTCGTAGAGCTCGCCCGAGTCCGACAGCCAGTTCGGCAGCTTGACGTTCGTGTAGATGCGGAACAGCGGGGTGATGATCGCCTGCTGCGGCAGCAGGTTGCCGGCGGTGAACAGCACCAGCAGCGCGACGTTGTAGCGCCAGCGGAAACGGGCGATGACGAAGGCCGCCATCGAGGCGAAGGCCAGGGTGATCAGCAGGGCCGGAATCGTGATCACGATGGTGTTCACGAAGAAGTGCATCATGTCGGCCTGCGACCAGGCGTCGGTGAAGTTCTTGACGCCGTAGGAGCCGCCGACCGACACGTAGCCGTGCTTGGCCGTGTCCGCGTAGGGCCGCAGCGCGGTGTAGAGGGCCCACACCACCGGGACCAGCCAGACCAGTGAGGTCAGGATCAGGAAGGCGTGCAGGGACAGCCGCGCCGGGCGCACCCTGAGGATCCGCATCAGTCCTCCTTCCGGAACGTGACGACCAGGTAGGGGACGATCACCAGCAACGACACCACCAGCAGGATCGAGGCCAGCGCCGAGCCGAAGCCGACCCGGATCGCCTCGCCGACGATGTTGTCGGTGATCAGGGTGCTGAGCAGCTCCAGGCCGTTCTTGCCGCGGTTGACCACGTAGACGATGTCGAACGCGCGCAGCGTCTCCACCACGGTGATCACCGTGACCACGATCGTCACCGGCCGCAGCGCGGGCTGCACCACGCGGCGGAAGGTCTGCCACTCGCTCGCGCCGTCCAGCGCCGCCGCCTCGCGCAGCGCCGGGTCCACGGCCTTCAGCCCGGCCAGCCACAGGATCATGACGTAGCCGGTCTGCCGCCACACCGCCAACGTCAGCACGGCGAACAGGTTCAGGTGCGGATCGCCGATCCAGTCCACCAGGTTGCCGGGCTTGGTGTGACCGGTCAGGTTGTTGATGAGGCCCTGCTCGGGCGCGTAGATCAGCTCCACCATGAAGCCCACCAGGGCCAGGGACAGCACCACCGGCAGGAAGAAGATGTTCTGGTAGAGCCGGGATCCGGCGATCCGCTTGTCCAGCTGCGTCGCCAGGTACAGGCCCAGCGGCGCGGGGATCAGCACGAACACCGCGAACCAGATCAGGTTGTGGTGCCACGCCGGGGTGAACGGCGGATAGCCGTGGGTCACGTTGTAGTAGTTCTTGCCGCCGATCCACTGGATCTGGTCGAACCCGCCGATGCCGTTCCACTTGCTGAACGACAGCACGATCGACCCGAGGGCCGGGACCCAGATCAGCGCCGTGGTGAGCAGCGCCGGGATCCCGGCCATCGCGGTGAGGACGGCCTTGTCCGGGCCGGTGAGCAGGCGGAGGTTTCCGCGCTTCTTCTTGCTCATCAGCCGGCGTAGATGGTCTTCTTCTGGCTCTCGATGGCGCTCAACTGCGAGCTGATCGAGGAGGGGTCGCCGATGAACTTCTGCAGTGCCGGGATCATCACCGTCGACACGAAGGTCGGGTTGGCGTCGCGGTCCATGAACTGCGAGATCTGCTTGGCCGAGGAGACGAAGTCGATCGACTTCTTCTGCAGCGCGTTGTACTTCGACGTGTCCGGGTTGCTCGCGGCGGCCACGTCGTTCGGCGACGAGGCCAGGTACGTGTTCTGCGCGGTCGCGGTGCCCAGCCACTCCAGCAGCTTGACGGCGCCGTCGTGGTTCTTCGGCTTCTTCGACATCATCCAGCCGTCGATCGGGGCCTCGACCGCGTCCTGGGCGTTGGCCGGGTCGATCGCCGGGAAGGCGAAGAAGTCCAGGTCGTCGCTCTTGCCCGCGCTCTGGAACTGCGGCCCGGCCTGGTCCAGCCCGTGCACGCACATCCCGGCCTGGCCGTTCATCACCATGGCCACCGCGTCCTGCCACTTGCGGCCGTTGGCGCCGGGGGAGGTGTAGCCGAGCAGTTCGGTCCAGTGGTCGAAGGTGGTCTTCACCTTCGGATCGGTCCAGGCCTGCTTGCCCTGCATCAGCTCGATGTGGAACTGGTAGCCGTTGGCGCGCATGTTGATGTAGTCGAACGTGCCCATGGCCGGCCAGCCGTCCTGCTCGCCCAGCGCCACCGGGGACAGCCCGTCGGACTTCATCTTCTTGCACAGCGTGATGAAGTCGTCCCACGTGGTCGGGGCGGTGTAGCCCTTCGAGGACCACAGCGACTTCGAATAGAACAGGCCCCAGGGGTAGTAGTAGTCCGGGACGAAGTAGTACTTGCCGTCCAGGCCTTTGCTCTGCGCCTTGATGGCGTCGGAGAAGTTGGGGCCGATCTTGTCCCAGACGTCGTTCACGTCGTGCAGCAGGCCCTGCTGGGCGAAGAACTGCATGCGGTAGCCCGCGAACCAGGTGAAGATGTCGTCCGGCGTGCCCTGCAGATACGTCGAGATGTTCTGCTGGAACGTGTTGTGGTCCACCGTGTTGATGGTGGTGTTCAGTCCGGTCGCGGTGTCGGCCGCGGCGAACAGGTCGGCGAACGCCTTCTTGGGGACCGCGTCCGATCCGTTGGACCCGATGGTGACGGTTCCGGTCGCGGCGCCGGCGTTGCCGCCCGAGCTGCCGCTGCTCTTGCTGCTCTTGCTGCTGGAGCACGCCGTGAGCGCCGGGATTCCCAGTGCGCTGACGCCCGCCAGGCCCACCGCGCCGCGGAACAGGGAACGGCGCGATACGCCTCGAGCGTATGGGGAGTTCTGTGCAGAGGACATGGAGCTGCTCCTTTGGGAGTACCGCGTTCCAGTTCTGATTCGCACACGTACCAACAAGCTCGCGCACACTCCACCGCCGGATGGTGAGGATGTCAAGAGTCAGGGCTTTGAATTAAGGGGGTTCGTTACCGAACGGCAACGTTCGGAAGCTGTTGGAGATCGTTACTGGTGAGAACAGCGCCACCGCGGGCCTCCGGCGCCCGCCGGGCGGCGGGCGGAAGAACGATGGGGCTTGCGCGAATCAGGCTTTTGTCGTGTACTCCACGTGGTCGGTTCTGAGCGTTCCTGGTGGGATCGGGGCGATTCAGGGCACCCGCGACGTGAGGGGGCTGGACGGGAATGCTGGCGGCGCAGCGACAGTCGTGGATCCTGGAGGAAGTGCGCAGGCACGGCGCGGTACGGGTCACCGACCTGGTCACGGCCTTGAACGTGTCCGACATGACGGTGCGCCGCGACCTGGACGCGCTGGCCGAACAAGGCCTGGTCACCAAGGTGCACGGCGGCGCCACGCACGGCGGCGGCTCCACCGACGAGCCCTCGTTCAGCGTGAAGGCGGCGCGGGAACGCCGCGCCAAGGAGGCGATCGCCCGCGCCGCGGCCGAGCTGGTGCGGCCCGGCACGGCGATCGGCGTCTCGGCCGGCTCCACCACCTTCGCCTTCGCCCGGCAGCTGGCCGGGGTGCCGGACCTGACCGTGGTGACGAACTCGCCGCCGGTCGCCGACCTGCTGCACACCCTGCCGGGGCCGCCGCAGACGGTGATCCTCACCGGCGGGGTGCGCACGATCTCCGACGCGCTGGTCGGCCCGGTCGCGATCCAGGCGATCCGCCGCCTGCACCTGGACTGCGTCTTCATCGGGGTGCACGGCATCGACGCCGAGGCCGGGTTCACCAGCCCGAACCTGATGGAGGCCGAGACCAACCGGGTGCTGGTGTCCACCGCGCGCCGGCTGGTGGTGATGGCCGACCACACCAAGTGGGGGGTGGTGGGACTGTCCGAGATCGCCGCGCTGCACGAGGCGTCGGTGCTGGTGAGCGACGACGGTCTGGGGGCCGGGGCGCGGCAGGTGCTGCGCGAGTCCGTGGGGGAGCTGATCGTCGTCCCCGCCGACGGGGCGGGGACGAATGAGGAGGAAGAGTAGGGAGGCACCATGCGTAACCGGGCTTCGCGCAGTCGACCACTGCGTGCCGCCTTCGCCGCGCTCACCCTGGTGGCCGGGACGATGTTCGGGCTCGCGGTCTCCGCGCCCGCGCACGCCCTGGGCAACGGTCTGGCCCGCACTCCCCAGATGGGCTGGAACGACTGGAACGCCTTCGGCTGCAACGTCTCCGAGGCGCTGGTCGAGCAGACGGCGGACATCATGGTCTCGTCCGGCATGAAGGACGCCGGCTATCAGTATGTGAACATCGACGACTGCTGGATGACCTCCAGCCGGGACAGCGGCGGCCACCTGGTGCCGGATCCGGCCAAGTTCCCCGACGGCATCTCCGGCACCGCGGCCTACGTCCACAGCAAGGGCCTCAAGCTCGGCATCTACGAGAGCGCCGGCACCGCCACCTGCGCCGGCTACCCCGGAAGCCTGAACCACGAGCAGACCGACGCGAACTCGTTCGCGTCCTGGGGCGTGGACTACCTCAAGTACGACAACTGCAACAACCAGGGAATCTCGGCCCAGACCCGCTACACGGCGATGCGCGACGCGCTGGCCAACACCGGCCGGCCGATCGTGTACAGCCTGTGCAACTGGGGCCAGGAGTCGGTGTGGACCTGGGGCGCGAGCGTCGGCAACAGCTGGCGCACCACCGGCGACATCAACGCCAGCTTCGGCAGCATGCTGTCGATCTTCCACAGCAACGTGGGGCTGGCCTCGTATGCCGGGCCGGGCGGCTGGAACGACCCGGACATGCTCGAGGTCGGCAACGGGATGTCCTTCACCGAGGACCGCTCGGAGATGTCGCTGTGGTCGGAGATGGCCGCGCCGCTGATCTCCGGCACCGACCTGCGCAGCGCCACCCCGGCGACGCTGTCGCTCTACACCAACAAGGACGTCATCGCCGTCGACCAGGACTCGCTGGGCAAGCAGGGCACCGAGATCGCCTCCTCCGGCGGCAAGGACGTGCTCGCCAAGCCGCTGGCCAACGGTGACGTCGCGGTGGTGCTGTTCAACGAGAACTCCTCCACCCAGACCATCTCCACCTCCGCCTCGGCCATCGGGATCTCTTCAGCGTCCTCCTACACGCTGAACAACCTGTGGTCGCACGTGCTGACCTCCACGACCGGCACCATCAGCGCCTCGGTGCCGGCCCACGGCTCGGTCATGTACCGGGTCTCACACGGCTCCGGCACCAGTGTCGGCACCACCCACCCGCTGGTCGGCGCGTCCTCGAACCGTTGCCTGGACGTCAACAACGGCAACACCACACCGGGCGTCCAGCTGGAGATCTGGGACTGCGGCGGCGGGACGAACCAGGCCTTCACCCTGACCTCGGCGGGCGAGCTGCGCACTCTGGGCGGCACGCTCTGCCTGGACGCGAGCGGGCAGGGCACGACAGCCGGGACCAAGGTGATCACCTGGAACTGCAACGGCCAGACCAACCAGAAGTGGAACCTGAACCCGGACGGGACGATCACCGGTGTGCAGTCCGGGCTGTGCGTGGACGTGACCGGCGGGAACGTGCCGTCCGGGAACGTCAACGGCGTCCTGGTCGAGCTGTGGGACTGCAACGGCGGCGCCAACCAGCAGTGGCGTCTGGGGTAGCTGGACGGCCGGGTAGCCGGGTAGCCGGATAGCCGGGTAGCCCACCCGTGGTGACTGCCGGGGCCACCAGCTGTTGCGAGAGCTGCCGAGGCATTCGATCATCGCCCTATGATCGAGACCTCACAGCTGGTGGACCCGGCGGTGCGCGCTTTCGTCGAGGCGCTCAACGCCAACAACAAGGCGGCCCTCGACGCCACCATGACGGCGGACGCCACGATGTCCGACGACGGGACGCCACGGGTGCTGGGGGAGTGGCTGCAACGTGAGGTGTTCGATCCCCACGGCCGGATGGTGGTGACGAACCAGTCGGCGGACGGTCATGATCTGCTGGTCGACTACACCAACGAACAGTGGGGCACGATGAAGACCCGCTGGCACTTCGAGGTGGCGGACGGTTTCGTCACCCACTTCGACACCGGGCAGGCCGGATAGCCGCCGGGCCGTCCATCCGACGCAGACATGGCTGCGGCAACCATGTGCGACCCCGGGTATGTGGCGACGTCCGACATGGGAAGCGCCTCGACTCGTCTCTAGCGTGATCGAGTATGACGCCTTCTGCTGTGGACCCGGTCGCCACCGTGGCCAATCTCGACCTCTCCGGCCGCACGGCCCTGGTCACCGGTGCGGCCGGCGGCATCGGCCTGGCCTGCGCGCGGCGGCTGGCCGCGGCCGGGGCGAAGGTGGTGGTCGCCGACCTCAGCGCCGAGGGCGCGCACGCCGCCGCCGAGCAGGTCGGGGGCACGGCGCTGGTGGCCGATCTGAGCGACCCGGACCAGGCCTCGGCGCTGCCGCACCGGGTCGGCGGGGTGGACGTGCTGGTGAACAACGCGGGCCGGCAGCACGTGGCGCCGCTGCACGAGTTCCCCGTCGAGACCTTCGCGCTGATCCTGCGGCTGATGCTCGAGGCGCCGTTCCGGCTGATCCGCGAGTCGCTGCCGCACATGTACGAGCAGGGATGGGGCCGGATCGTGAACATCTCCTCGGCGCACGGCCTGCGCGCCTCGGAGTTCAAAGCCGCCTACGTGTCGGCCAAACACGGACTGGAAGGCCTGTCGAAGGTCGCGGCCCTGGAGGGCGCCCCACACGGGGTCACCTCGAACTGCGTGAACCCCGGCTACGTGCGCACCCCGCTGGTCGAGCAGCAGATCGCCGGCCAGGCCGCCGCGCACGGCATCCCCGAGGACGAGGTGGTCGCGAAGATCATGCTGGAGCGCTCGGCCGTCAAGCGCTTGATCGAACCGTCGGAGGTCGCCGAGCTGGTGGCGTACCTGTGCTCCCCGTCGGCGGCCTCGGTGTCCGGCGCCTCTTTGGCGATGGACGGCGGATGGACAGCACGGTGAGGTCCGAGTGATGCTGGGCGCCATGTCCGCCCTCGCCACCGCCTCGGTGTTCCTCGACTTGCTGGCCCGCGACGCCGCCGCCATCGAGTACGACGGCCCGGTCGTCGCCGCCCGCGTGGCCGGCGCGGACGCCGAGGAGCTGGCGGAGCTGGAGAGCGCCAAGCGGGTCGCCCTGGAAGTCCGCGCCACCCTGGCCCGCTCCCGCCGCCGCGAAGCGGAACTGGTCGCCCTGTTCGAGACCGCCGGCGACCTGGCCGCCCTCCGCGACCTGGACGCGGTCCTGAAGGCGATCGTGTCGCGGGCCCACACCCTGATCGGCGCGGACGTCACCTACCTGACGCTCGACGACCCGGACCGCGCCGACACCTACATGCGGGTCACCCACGGCTCGGTGTCGGCGCACTTCCAGTCGCTGCGGCTGCCGATGGGAGCGGGACTCGGCGGCCTGGTGGCGCAGACCGCGAAGCCCTACGTGACCTCGGACTACCCGCAGGACGCGCGGTTCCACCACACCGCCGAGATCGACGACGCGGTCGGCGAGGAAGGCCTGATCGCCATCCTCGGCGTGCCCTTGACCCTGGGCAGCCGGGTCATCGGTGTGCTGTTCGCGGCCAACCGCACGGCCAGACCGTTCGCCCGGCACGAGATCACGCTCCTGGGCTCGCTGGCGGCGCACGCCGCGGTCGCGATCGACAACGCACGGCTGTTGCAGGCCACGCGCGACGCACTGGGAGAACTGCGCACGGCGAACGAACTGGTCCGCGCCCACAGCGAATCCGTCGAACGCGCGGCGGCGGTCCACGACAAACTCGCCGACCTGGTGCTGTGCGGCGGCGACGTGGAGGGGATCGCGGCCGCCGTCGCGGAGGCGCTGGACGGCGGGCTGGTGGTGGTCGACGCGGACGGGGTGGTGACCGCTGTCGCCGGGGACGTGGCGGGGCTGGGAGCGCTCGAAGGCGTCGGCTCGGCGGCCGGATTCGGTTCGGCCGGTGGCCTGGCCGTCGGCGCTGTCGCGGCGGCTGGCAGGACTGCGCGCTCGAAGGCGTCGGTCGAGCCGTCCGCCGCCTCGGCGACTGGTGGTGTCGTTGCGGGCGGAAGCGGTGCGCGCTCGACGGGGCTGGTCGACACCTCCGCTGCCTCGGCGACCCGTGGTGTTGTGGCGGACGGAAGGAGTGCGAGCTCGAAGGGGTCGGTCGAGACGTCTGATGCCTCGGGCACTGGTTCTGCCGCGGCGGCCGGAAGGGGTGCTGGCTCGACGGGGCTGATCGACACCGCCGCCTCGGCGACCGGCGCTCTCGCAGCGGCCGGAAGGAATGCGCGCTCGACAGGATCGGCCGAGACTCCCGCCGCCTCGGCGACCGGCGCTGTCGCGGTGGCCGGAAGGAATGCGCGCTCGACGGCGTCCGCCCAGCCGTCCGCCGCCTCAGCTCCCGCCCCCGGCGCCGTACTCGGCGGCGCCGCCGACCTGATCGCGCAGTCCGCGGCGACCGGTCACGCGGTCCGCTCCGGCGACCTCGTCGTCGCGGCGGTGGCCGCGGCGGCCGAACCGCTCGGCGCGCTGATCTTGCGGGCGCCGGAGTCGTTCAGCGATGTCGATCAGCGCATTCTCGAGCGGGCGGCGCTCGTCGTGGCGCTTCACCTGCTGATGCGCCGCTCGGAAGCCGAAGCGGCCGAGCGGTTGGGCGGCGATCTGCTCGACGACCTGCTCGCCGTGCCGGTGCGCCACACCTCCACCCTCGCCGAGCGCGCTCGCCGGGTCGGCGTGGAGCTGGACCGCCCGCACGTCGTGGTCGCCGCCGACGCCGCACCCGCCGACCGTCCCCGCGTGCAGTTCGCGGCCGGTCGCCTGGCCGGCGCCGAGGGCGGCCTCGCCGGCTCGCACGAGGGCCGCGTCGTCCTGCTCCTTCCCGGAGACGACCCCTCCGCCGCCGCGCAGCGGGTGCACACCGCCCTGAGCGGCGGACTGGCCCATCCCGTCACCGTCGGCGCCGGCGGCCCGAAAGCCGAGGTCGCCGCCTACGCCGACGCGCACGCCGAGGCCGTCAGATGCCTCGGCGCCCTGCACGCCCTGGGCCGGGCCGGCTGCGCCGCCGCCTCCTGCGACCTCGGCTTCCTCGCCCTCGTCCTCGGCGGCGGCGACCCCGGCGACGTGGTCCGCCGCGCCCTCGGCCCGCTCATCGACTACGACGCCAAGCGCGGCACCGACCTGCTCGGCACCGTCGAGCAGTACTTCGCCGCCGGGCGCAGTCTCGGCCGCACCGGCGAGGCCCTGCACATCCACGTCAACACCGTGACCCAGCGCCTGGAACGCACCGCTCGGCTCCTCGGCCCCGACTGGCAGGAACCGGCCCGCAGCCTGGAGATCCAGCTCGCGTTGCGGATCCGCCGAGTCATGGAGCTGTGACGCATAGCAGGGCTACCGGATGCGGCGCCGCAGCCACAATTTCCCTGAAAGGTTTCGGAAATCCGGCTGTCACGACCGCACCGGCGATCGCGGACTCGGCAGACTCAGCGGCCTACGCCGCCGACGACTGCGCGGCCCCAGCAGCCCCCGCAGCCCCCGACGACAGCGAGGCGAACAGCACCGGCTCGGCATGGTCGAGGGCGAGCCGTACCGCGCCCACGCCGACCGCGTCGCCCCCGAGCTCTGACACCCGCACCTCCGGCGGGTACAGGCACACCTCGTCGAGCAGCGCCTTGATCGGCTCGGCGAGGCGGGAGCCGGTCCGCGCCAGGCTCCCGCCGATCACCACCAGGTCCGGGTCCAGCGGCGTCACCAGGCTGACCAGCCCCTCGGCCAGACCGCCGGCGAACGCCTCGAACGCCGCGGCCGCCTTGGCGTCGCCGGCGTCCGCCCGCTCCATCACGAACAACGCGGCCTGCGACGGGGCCCGCAACTCCGCCGGGTCGACCGCCAGCGCGTAGTCCATGACGTGCTGGAACGCCGTCCAGCGGCTGTTCGGATGCCCGCCGAGCTCGCCGGACGCCGCGTGCGAGCCCCGGTACGGGACGCCGCCGAACAGCAGGCCCAGGCCGATCCGGTTGCCGATGTGCAGATACATCACGTTCTCGTGCCCGGCCGCCGCGCCTCGCCAGTGTTCGGCCAGCACCGCCAGCCGCATGTCGTTCTCGACCAGCACCGGCGGCGTCAGCAGCGCCGACAGCTCGGCTTGCAGCGCCACCCCGGACCAGTCCGTCAGCTTGACGCTCTTCACCACCCGGCCCTCGTTGTCGATCACGCCGGTGGTGCCGACGCCGACCAGGGCCAGCCGGTCCACCGGCACCCCGGCCTGGTCCGCCGCGCGCTCCAGCACCCGGCACACCGCCGCCAGCCGGTCCGCCGCGGGCAGTTCCGGGCTCAGGTGCTCCAGCGCGCGCGCCGCCACCGCGCCGTCCAGGTCGGCGACCAGCGCGGAGACCGCCAGATCGGAAG
>JABFXP010000512.1 GCA_013361685.1 Catenulispora sp. | reverse complement strand
CTTCCGATCTGCAGCGCCACCTCCGCCGCCTCGTCGGTGCCCAGCACCCGGGAGCGGGGCTGGCCCCGCACCGAGCCCGCCGCCCGGGCCCGGGCCGCCAGTTCGGCCAGCAGGTCCGCGACCAGTTCCGGACGGTGCCGGGCGGCGCGTTCGGTGTGCGCGGCGAGTTGGTCGGCGAGATCGTCGGCGGCCAACAACGGCCACCGCAGCCCGGCCCGGTCCAAGTCGCGGCGGACCCGCGCCAGCCGCGGTGTGAACCCGGCGCCGAGGTGGGCCACGCCGGTGAGGAAGATGTCCGCAGCGAGTTCCTGCACCTGCTTCAAGGGATCGACGACGGCGGCCGCCGAGCCCTCACCTTCAGCCGAGGGAGAGGGAGAGGGAGAAGGCAACGACGAGTCCGAGCCCGTCGCACCCCCGTCGGCCCCGGACTCAGCGCCAGCGCCAGTCCCAGCCGCACCCGCAGCGGGACCCCCCACCGAAAAATGCCGATCCCCCACCTCCGCCGCCCGCTCAGCCCAAGCCCGCCACGCCCACACCGCCAGCGCGATCGCATCTTTGTCATCCCGCGCATCGCTGCGCGCATAAGCCAGATCACGCGGCACCAAGAACCGCACCGAGCAGTTCGGCAGCTCCACCCACGGCACCGGCTCCTCAGCCGTGGCGACGGACACCCGCGCCAGGAACCCCGCGGCCAGCCGCCGCCTCGCCGAAGCCATGGACCGCTTGCCGAGCAACGCCTCCAAGGCGGCGTCGTCGAAGTCGCCCGGCGACCAAGCCTCCGGCGGCTCCCCGGCGCCGGCGCCCGAAGCCGGACCAGCAGCCTGATAAGCCAGCACCACCGCCACCACGTGCCGGCACGCCCCCGCGGCCCCGCAACTGCACTCGGCCGCCTCCAGCCCGCCCGGCGGCACCGCGCAGACGACCCCGTCCGGGAACGTCCCGCGCACCACCTCCCCGTCGGCCTCGACCGTCGGCCCGGAGCCTCCGGCCACCTCCTTCGCGGCCCGCTTGTACAGCCCGCGATTCGTCAGCGACACCAACGCGTCCTCGGTCAACGCCAGCAGATCAGCCCGCCCGCTCACCCGTTCACCGCCTCCGCCACGAACGCCGCCAGCTCGCCCGGCGTCATCGCACCCACATACGCCCCGAGATCCGCGAGCCGCTGTCCCATGTCCCGGTCGAAGTCCGGGGACGCCTCCTCATCCAGCGCGCACAACGCCAGGAACCGGCATCCCTGCTCGATCAGCGACTTCACCCCGCGCAGCATCCCGGCGGGACTGACGCCCTCATAGAGGTCTGATATCAGAACCACGATCGTCCGCCGCGGGTTCTCCACCAGCTCCCCCGCGTACCGCACCGCCTGCGCGATGTCCGTGCCGCCGCCGAGCTGAACCTTCATCAGCAGCTCCACCGGATCGGTCACGTCCCGCGTCAGATCCACCACCGAGGTGTCGAACGCCACCAGGTGTGTCCGCACCCCGGGCAGCCCCCACAGGCAGGCCGCCGTCACCGCCGAGTGGATCACCGACGACACCATCGAGCCGGACTGGTCGACCAGCAGGATCACCTGCCAGTCGTCCACCCGGCGCCGCGAACGGGTGAAGAAGTGCGCGTCCTCGATGTAGAGCTTGCGTTCCTCCGGCTGGTAGTGGCCGAGGTTGCCGCGCAGCGTGCGCTTCACGTCGAAGTTGCGCGCCAGCCGCACCTGCGACGGCCGCCGCAGCCGGGTCCCGGAGAACGCGTGCCGCACCTCGGTCGCCAGCCGCCGCATCAGCTCCTCGACCACCGCCGTGACCAGCTTGCGCGCCAGTTCCAGAACCTTCGGGTCCATCAGGTGCTTGGTCCGCAACACCGCCTTCAGCAGTGTGGGACTCGGTTCCACCCGCTCCAGCACCCGCGGATCGGTGACCACGTCGAGGATCTGATAGCGCTCGACGGCGTCGCGGGTCAGCCGCTCGACGGTCTCCTTGGGGAACAGCTTGGTGATCCCCTCCAGCCAGTCGACCGTGGTCAGCACCGAGTCCTCGGAACCTCCCCGGCGGCCCGCGTCGTCGGGGGAGCGGCCTTCACCGTCGCCGCCTCCGACACCGCCCTTGCGGACGCCGCGCTTCGCCAACTCCTCGTCCCGTCCGTACAGCCATTGCAGCGCCGCGTCCCGGCTCCGGTCGGAGGACTGCAACCGGGCCAGCTCCGAAGCCGGCGTGCCGAGGATCATCCGCCACCGCTCCAGCGCGCGGGCAGGCTCAGGGTCCTGCGGAACCGCGTTCACGAGACCAGCCCCTCCCGCTCCAGCACCGCCTGCACATGGCTGTCCAGCTCCCGCCCGCGCGCCAGTGCCAGCGGATCGTCGATCCGGTCGCGCAGCAGCGCCCGGCCGGTGTCGGCGAAGCCGTGCCGCCGCGCCACGTGTCCGGCGATGGTCTCCCGCTCGCGCGGCGGGAAGTAGGTGAAGGCCTGGCGCAGCGCCGGCAACGCCACCAGCAGGTCGTGATCGGTCATCGCGACCACCAGGCCGTCGATCACCGTCAGCACCGACTCGTCCTCCAGGCATTGTTCGCGGGCCAGCGCGAACAGTCCCGACAGCCAGTCGCCGAGCACTGCCGCCCCGCCCGCGGCCCGGATCGTGCGCTCGGTCTCCGGCGGCGGCGTTCCCAGCGACCACGCGAAGCCGAAGGCGGCGCCGCGCAAGTCCGGAGGCGCCGCGTCGTTGCCGGCGATCCGTGCCATCACCGCGGTGGCGCGCACTGCGTCCAGCCCCAGCCGCGCGGCGGCGTGCCGGACGGCGTCCCGCACGGCGCGCACGGCCGCGATCCGCAAGGGCTCCGCCGGCATCGGGCCACCGCTCCCCCGCACCAGCTCCAGCAGCCACAACAACCGCTCGACCGCTGCGACGACGACCGCCCCCAGCGTCTCCGACTGTTCGGCGTCCAGCAGCCGGTCGTGCCGCCACAGCCCGAGTACCGCCGTGAGCACCGCGCCCAGAGCGTCGACGTCGCTGTCGGCGGCGACCGTGCCGGCCAGTCCGGACAGCACCTGCTCGGACAGGTCCTCGATCCCGCACAGCACCGCGTCGAACAGCGCCCGGGCCGCGACGGCCAGTCCGCCGCCGGCCAGCACGCGTTCGCCGATCACGGCCCGCGCCGCGAGTTCCACGGTGGGGCCGTGGCCGCCGGCCTCGATCAGCGCCGCCAAGCGGTCCGGGTCCACCGTGACCCGCCACTCTTCGACGAACGTGCTGTCCTCCACCGCCGGATCCGGACCAGAGAGCCGTTCGTAGCCGGGGATGCGCAGCACCCTGAGCCGGTGCAGCAGCCGGCTGGCCTCCCGCTGGACCGGGATCGTGAGGTCCAGCTTCGCGGTGCGCGGCTCGTCGAGACCGTGCCGCTCCAGCTCCGCCTCGGCGTCGTGCACCAGCGGCGGCAGCGGCGTATCGGGATGCAGACGTCCGACCCGGTCGCCGGACAGCGCCGCGACCATCTCCACGACGGCCGGATGCGTCCCGACCGCCAGCCCGCCGCGCCCGGTCCACGGCAGCGGCTGGTCCAGCGCCTCCCCGACCAGCGCCGAGACCAGGCCGTCGAGCAGGTCGGCGCGCGCCGGATGCCGGTGTCCGCGCACCGCGGCCAATCCCTCGCCGGTCACCCGCGCCGCGATCAGGTCCGCCGTCGAGACCGGCTGGTTGCGGGCGCGCAGCCGGTCCACGACCTCGCCGGTGAGCGCCCCGGCGGCGCCGCGTGGGCCCAGGTCCCACAGCCGCTGGTAGTAGGCGGGGGACGGCATGCCGGACTGGTAGCCGTCGAAGGCGTCCAGGCGCCGGAACGAGTACGGCACGAGGTAGCTGATCGCGGTCGTGCCCTCCTCCGGTGCGGGGATCTCGGGCCAGCAGGCGTCGTTCATCTCGCGGTAGGAGAGCTCTGCGATGCGACGCAGCAGTGCCGGCCGGTGGAATCCGCCGCAGACCACGAGAACGGGCCGGTCCGGCGTGTCCCGCAGCGCGGCGGCTATCCAGCGCGCCATGTAGGCCTCGCGGACCTCGTC
>JABFXP010000701.1 GCA_013361685.1 Catenulispora sp. | reverse complement strand
CGGGCCCGTCGTCGCGCGCTTCGGCGCCGGCCGCGTCGCGCTGACCGGCGCCCTGGCCATGGCCGCCGGCGTGCTGTGGTGGGCCGCGACGCTGGACGCGCACTCCGCCTACGCCGCCACCTTCCTGCCGGGCTGGATCCTGGTCGGCGTCGGCGTCGGCCTGAACGTGCCGGTCCTCACCGGCGCCGCCGCGGCCACCGTCCCGCCCGCGCAGTTCGCGACCGGTTCGGCGCTGACCGCGATGGGCCGGCAGATCGGCTCGGTGCTCGGGGTCGCGGTCCTGGTCAGTGTGCTGGGAACGCCGCGAGGCGGGCAGGTGGTGCAGGACTTCCGGCACGGCTGGTACGCGGTCGCCATCGCGGCGGTGGCGGCCGCGATCGGCGTCCTGCCGCTGGCCCGGAATCGGAAGGACCCTGCGGAGCAGAGGTGACTCAGCCGGTTTCCTCAGTGTGCCGCGATCTCAGCCAGCAGCGCGCCGCGTAGTCTGGTGATCACCTCGATGGCCTCGGCGGCCAACGCCAGCCGGCGTCCAGCGAACTCATCCGCGTTCCGCACCGCTGTCTGCACTTCGCGCGGCGGCAGCACGATCTGGAGGTTCCCAAGGGTCGTCGCCGTGATCGACAGCAGGGCTGTCGTGCCCTGAGCATGGGCGTTCAGCCACTCGCGCACCTGCGGTCGGCCCAGATACGCGGCGAGGTAGCCGGGATCGACCACGTCGCCGCAGCGAACGCGGATGCAGCCGGTGCCGAACAACCAGCCCTCGTGATCAGCCCGGACGAGCGCGCGGCGGCCCATCTCACCGCGGCGGGCCAGGACGATGTCCCCGGGACGCAGTCGGAACTGCTCGAGACGCCGTGCGGTCTGCTCCGCGACGCGGAAAGCGCGGTCGGCGCTCAGGGTGTTGTCACCGATGTCCTGGGGCATGACCACCGGCACGCCGGCGTCGGTGTGCAGTTCGCGGGGGAGCGCCTTGCCCGAAGGGCCGGTGAGGACGGGCTTGCCGGTGTATTCGGTGGCCTCGGACAGGAGCGTGGCCAGCGGAACGATCCGCCACGAGGAGGGGACCTTGCCGCCGAACGGGTCGTCCTGGCACGGGCCCTGGGTGCGCGGCCGGAACGAGGCGGCCCCGGCGAGGAGCGCGTCGAGGCGGTCGGACTCCTCGCGCAGTTCGGCGTACTGCTCGAGCAGTGCTTGGGCTTTCGGCGGGTTGACGGCGGCGGGCTTGCGCGCGATGTGCCTTCCCGGCGCGACCACGTAGCCGGATTTGGCGAGGTCCTCGGAGGAGATCGCGGCGGCGGACACGCGGTCGTCGCCGTGGCTGACGTCGACTCGTGCGAAAGCTCGCCAGGTCATCAGGCAGTCGACGATGTCGGCCGTTTCCGGCTCGATGAGTTCGTGGTCCCCGCGTCCTCGCCTCTTGCCGGCCCGGGTGGCGTCGATCAGGAGTATCTGACCTCGGCTTGCCGGGCGCTTCCGCTTGGTCAGGACCCAGATGTGCGGAGCGACGTCGGTTCCGGGGAAGAGTTGCGCGGGAAGGGTGATCACCGCTTCCAGGAGGTCGGCTTCGACCAGCCGGCCGCGCTGCGCGGCCTCGCGGGCCGACCCCGCGGCCGCGGCGGGCAGGATGATCGCGGCCCGGCCGTCGACGGCCAGGCTGTCCAGGGCCATCTGGATCCAGGCGAAGTTTCCCCCGTGCGACGGATCCTTCACGTTGAACGGCGGGTTGGACAGCACGAAGTCGAACCGCGGATGTGAGATCATCGCGTCCGCAAGGAGGATGTCGGCCTTTTGGCCGTGCAGGAACAGCGCTGACAGGGCCAGCGCCAGTGCGGTGGGATTCAGGGCCCGCCCGACCACGGATTTCAACCCGTCGGTCCGCCGGGCGACCGCGGCCAGGATGCCCCCGCTGCCGCAGGCCGGGTCGTAGACGGTCCGTTGGGAACGGGGCTGGACGAGGGCGACCATGAGGTCGGCGACGCTGCGCGGCGTGTGGAACTCCCCGGTGCGCAGATCGTTGCTCCGCGCCAGGTCCACCAGGATGATCTCGAAGACGTCGGCGAAACACTCCGGGGAGTGGCGATCGACGGTCTGGATGACGGCGGCCATCCACGGCATGTCCGGTTCGAACCGGACGACGGCGGCGAGTTCGGGCGCCTGGCGTCGCAGTATGTCGTTCAGCGCGGCGGCCAGCGCGTTCTGGTCGTGCAGCACGTCTTTGACGGCCCGCCACGCGCCGCGTGCCGGCCCCTGGGACCAGGCGGCCCATCGCAGGACCATGATCGCGGCGATGGCCGGCAGATCCAGGCTCGCGTCCCTTCGCAGCATATGGAGCCGGTACGCGGCGAGGATCTCTTTGGCGGCGTCGTCGGTCGCTGTGGTGGCGGTCATGGCGTGGCCTGAGCTCACCGCGTCTGCAAGGCCGCCGCGGTGCTGAGGGCGGCGATCGCCACGAGCACCGCGAGCACCGCCAACCGGGCCGTGCGGCCGTTGTCGTTGATGGCGAATTTCAGCAGGTCGGCCAAGTACTTCACGCTGTTCCCACCCTCTCCCGCTGCCGCGAAAGCAAGTCTCGCAGCATCGCTGCGACAATGTCAGCACGTTCGGTTGAGCGCGCTTCCTGGTGCGCTTGAACGAGCGATACCGTAACAGCGCTTTGCGGTCGGCCGGAGGCGAACGGCGGAGAAGCTCGAAGTCGCAGGCATGCTGCGATCGAAGGCTGACTGGTCAGTGCGGACCGGCCGTGGACGGCGTCGCGCCGCGTCTCGGATGCTCTGCGATTCCCAGCGCGCTGGTTTCGAACAAGCGTTCGGCAAGGTTGTGGGCGACTTGCCGCGCGTAAAATGCCGAGTCCCCACAACCACTAAGGGCCGCCCGAAGGCGGCCCTGACCAGCGCTGAGAAGCAGTCCTACGACATCATCCCGATCCACTGCCCGCCGGTGACGTTCAAAACCTGCCCCGACACGTAGTTCGACCACGGCGAGCACAGGAAGAACACCCCGCCGGCCGCCTCCTCCGGGGTCCCGGGGCGGCCCAGCGGGATCAGGAACGACGTCGCGCCGACCATGGCCTCGGGGATGCCGAGCTGCACTGTCTCGCCGCCGATGGTCATCGTGTTGTCGTCGGTCTTGGCGGCGGTGAGGCGGGTCTCGATGTGGCCGAAGGCCACCGCGTTGACGTTGACCTTGAACTGGCCCCACTCCTTGGCCAGGGTCTTGGTCAGGCCGACGACCGCCGACTTGGCCGCGGAGTAGTTGGCCTGGCCGGCGTTGCCCATGGTGCCGGAGACCGAGCTGATGTTGACGATCTTGCGGAAGACCTCGACGCCCTGTTCGCGTTCGCGCTTGGCCGGGTCGCGGAAGTGGGGCGCCGCCGCGCGGATGGTGCGGAAGGGGACGACCGTGTGGATGTCCAGCATGCGCTGGAACCAGTCGTCGGTCATGAGGTGGATCGGCTTGTCGAGGGTGTAGCCGGCGTTGTTGACCAGGATGTCGATCTTGCCGAAGGCGTCCACGGCCTTGGCGACGAGGGCTTCCGGGACGCCTTCGGCGGTCAGGTCGCCGCCGAAGACCGTGGTGTCGGCGCCGTGCGCCTTGGCGATCTCGGCCGCGGTCTCGGCGGCGACGTCGGCGTCCAGATCGTTGATCAGGACGCTGGCACCCTGCGAGGCGAGCAGGTCGGCGGTGGCCCGCCCGATGCCGCGCGCCGATCCGGTGACGATCGCGACCTTGCCGTCCAGGACTCCCATGCTGCTCCTTGGAGAAGAGTGTTTTCCGGTGTTCGAAAAGCTGTGCGGGCTGTAAGGGCGCTGCCGGTGCGGGCCGGTGCCCGCCCCCGGCGTGGAACCAGCCTACGAAGCGGCGGCGCGGGTCAGGACCCGAAGACGGCCAGGCCGTCCTTGACCACCACGACGCCGGAGTCCGACGTGGTCTCGAACCGGAACGTCCCGGCCCCGGCGGCCCACACCCGGGTGCTGATGTCCTGCCCGGGCAGCACCGGCTTGGCGAAGCGTACGGCCAGCCGCTTCAGGGTGCGAGGGTCGGCCTGTGCGACGCCGGTCACAGCGTGCGAGGTGAACGCCATCGTGCACAGCCCGTGGTTGATGACCCCCGGCAGCCCGACGGCGCGGGCGAAGTCCTCGTCCAGGTGGATCGGGTTGTGGTCGCCGGACGGTTCGGCGTAGCGGACCGGCTGGTCGGCGTCCACGTGCTGCGCGGCCTCCCCGGCCGGCTCGGCGGCGCGCGTCGCGGCGTCCAGGGCGTGGTCCGGCGCCTGCTCGCCGGCCGGCTCCTGGTTCTGGGCGCCGCGGAAGAACGTGGACATCCACTGCTCGTTGACCAGGTCGCCGCCGGCGGTGCGGGTCTCGGACTTCACCGCCACCACCACGCCGGCCGAGGTCTGGCGCACGCCCAGCGGCGCCGAGCGGGTGACCAGTTCCAGGCCCGGGGTGATCGGCCGGTGGTAGAAGAAGTCCTGCTCGCCGTGGACGAGCATCATCAGCAGTTCGGCCGGCGCCACCGCCAGCACCGCCTCGGCGCTGGACTCGAAGGCCGGCACCACCGCGAAGACCGGCGGCGCCAGTTCGCCCTTGAGGTGCTCGGCGACGGGGTCGTTGGTCGCCGCGGCGTAGGCGGCGATGCGGTCGCGGTCGGCGGTGAAGTGCTTCGGCTCGGTCCAGACGCCGAGCGAGTCCAGGTTGAAGCCCAATTCCCTTGCCCCCTTGCGGACGCCGCGTCAGCGGAGAACACTGTGACGCAACTGAACGTACCGTAGAATGACGTAACGATCCAGAGGGGAATCGCCATGTCCGAGACCGCAGGGAACACCGGGCTGCCCGTCGAGCTCGCCGGAGCCGACCCGAACGCGCTGGCCGGCATGGTCGGCCAGCTCTCGGACGCCGAGCTGCGCGAGGTGCTCTCCGACGCCGCTCTGCGCGACCAGGTGCTGGACGAGATCTTCCGGCGGATGGGCGACCACTTCCGCGCGGACAAGGCCAAGGGCCAGACGGTCGCGGTGCACTTCGTGATCACCGGCGGCCCGGACGGCGGCAAGAACACCTACCAGGCGTCCATCAAGGACGGCGTGTGCACCACCTCCAAGGAGCTCACCGAGCACCCGCGCGCCACCATCACCGCCGACGGCGTGCCGTTCCTGCGGCTGGTCACCGGCGGCGCCGGCGGCGTGGAGCTGTTCTTGAAGGGCAAGCTGAAGGTCGGCGGCGACATGATGTTCGCCGCGTCGGTCGCGGGGTGGTTCGCGATTCCGGGCGGCAAATAGCCGATCATGGTGGAACGGCGGCGCGGCCGGTGGACGGCCTCGGGGGGTCGTCCGCGCGCCGCGCCGCCGTCGTCCGCCGGTGTCGGCCAGGCCCGGCCGGGCCCGCCCTACAGCGCGGGCTTGATGTTCGCGTTGTGCCGGAAGAGGTTCTCCGGGTCGTACTGCGCCTTGATCTTGGCCAGCCGCTGGTACTTCTCCGGCCCGTAGGCCGCCAGGATCCGTCGCTGGTCCGCCTCGACCATGAAGTTCACATAGCTGCCCTCGCCCCGGGCGTAGGGGACCAGCGCCGACCAGTACTCCCGCACCCAGGCCCGGTCCGCCTCCCACAGCTCCGGCGTCGGCGCCACGCAGGCCAGGTTGACGGTGTATCCGGGCTGCCGCGACCCGCCGAAGGCGGTGGCGTCCTCCGGCACCGCCGAGTACGCGCCGTCCATGCGGAACGCCGGCGAGAACGACATCGGCGAACTCTTCCGGCCCGAGTACTCGGCCATCACCGCGATGACGTCCTCGCTCAGACTGTTCAGATACAGCGCGCGCTCATAAGCCAGGATCCCGGGAGGCGCCGCCTCGTCGAGCATCTGTTGCAGCGCCGTGTACGGCATCGGCGTCACGAAGTCGAACAGCGGAGCCAGCTTGGCCCGTGCCGCGTCCACCACCGCCGCGTGTTCCTCGGCGGTCCCGAACCCGGCCAGGATCAGCGCGTACCCGGGTGTGAAGTGGTGCTCCTGCGGCACGAACGGCGCCGGCGGCGCGTTCAGCCCGATGGCGAGCAGGCCGCCGAACCCCGGCGGCAGCGCGTCCACGGTGTCCCGC
The DNA here is from genome assembly GCA_013361685.1 of Catenulispora sp. Taxonomy (GTDB): domain Bacteria; phylum Actinomycetota; class Actinomycetes; order Streptomycetales; family Catenulisporaceae; genus Catenulispora. The sequence continues at coordinate 8,610 of JABFXP010000701.1, read as the reverse complement.
ATGACCGCCAGCGCCTCGGCGCCCTGCGGCAGCGCCCAGAACAGCAGACCCATGTGCACCATCGGCCCGACCGGGTGCAGTGCGAACCGGAACTCGGTGACCACGCCGAAGTTGCCGCCGCCGCCCCGGATCGCCCAGAACAGGTCGGCGTTCTCCTGCGGCGAGACCTCCACGGACGAGCCGTCGGCGAGCACCATGTGCGCCGACAGCAGGTTGTCGATCGTCATGCCGTGGTCGTGGGTGAGCCAGCCGAAACCGCCGCCGAGGGTCAGGCCGCCGACGCCGGTGTTGCTGATGGTTCCGGCCGGCGTGGCCAGGCCGTGTTCCTGGGTGGCGGCGTCGAGTTCGCGCAGCAGCGCGCCGCCGCCGCAGCGGGCGACCCGGGCCGCCGGGTCCACGCTCACCCGGTTCATCGCCCGCAGGTCCACCACCAGCGAGTCCGGCCAGCAGGCGTTGCCGCCGAAGTTGTGCGCGCCGCCGCGCACCGAGACCTCCAGGTCCCGGTCGCGCGCGTGGGCCAGCGCGGCCGCCACGTCCTCGGCGTCCCGGCACTCGGCGATCACCGCCGGGCAGTGGTCGATGACGCCGTTCCAGACCTTGCGGGCGGTGTCGAAGTCGGCGTCCTGCGAGGTGACGACCCGCCCTTTGAACAACGGGATCTCCGTCCCGATGAGATCGGACATGCTCCGCGTCCTTCCGCGAGCCCCCCGCACCCCCCTCGAGAGGGTCCCCCCGGGTGATTATCCCACTGCGGGGTGTGCGAGGCCTGGCGGTGAGCTGCGGAAGGAGGCGGTGGCGGCCGGCCGGCTAGTCCCCGCGCGGCGGGGAAAGTCCTGGCTAACCTTGACTATTCATCCTGTTGCAGGACCGAGAGCCAGTTGCCGGCCGGGTCCTTGAACCAGGCGATCAGCGGACCGTTGTTGCGGGCGATGCCGTCCTCGCCGACGCCGGGCAGCTGCTCGAAGGCGACACCGCGCTCCTTGAGCTGCTTCACCGCGGACTCGATGTCCGGCACCGGGAAGTTCAGGATCGTGAACGTCGCGGCCTTGTGCGCCGTGCCCTTGGGATAGACCAGGATGTCGTTGCCCCCGCTGATGTGCAGGTGGAGCATTCCGTTGACCTCGTCGAGCGGGATGCCCAGGACTTGGTTGTAGAACTGTTTGGCGGCGGGGATGTCGTCCACTGAGAAGCCACTGAAGGCCTTCGTGTTCTCGAACATGATGCGACCGTACTCGCCGCGACCGACGAAACCCGGGCGCGACGCCCGGCGCGCGCGTCATTCGGGGGACACGCCGCGAGGCCCGGCCCCAGGTCGTCCCTGGTTCCGGGCCCCGCCGTGGGGGAGTCGGGCGGCTAGCCGCGGCTCACTTCGCCCCGACGGCGTCGCCGACCGGCAGGATCGCGACGTGGTCGGTCTCCTCGGCCAGCTCGATCGCGTGCTCGTCGACCGCCGGCATCGCGTTCTTGCCCGGGAGCAGGAACACCGTGGCGATCGCGGCCAGCACGCCCAGTCCCGCGCCGGCCAGCAGCGCCGTGCCGAACCCGCCGGCCAGCTGGTGCGCCTGGTCCTTGCCGATCTCGGCCAGGTGCGAGGTGCGGGCCGAGGCCACCGCGGCCAGGATCGCCAGGCCCAGCGCTCCGCCGACCTGCTGGGAGGTGTTCAGCAGGCCCGAGGCCAGACCGGACTCCTCCTCCGAGGCGCCGGCGGTGCCGGCGATGGTCAGCGCCACCCAGGCGTGGCCGGCGCCCAGGCCGATCACCACCTGCGGGAGCAGCAGGTCGGTGACGTAGTTGCCGTCGGCCGGCATACCCGAGGCCCACAGCAGCCCGGCGGCCATCACGACCATGCCGCCGACCGTGGTGGCCTTGATCCCGAGCTTGGCCACGAACTGCCCGGCCACCGTGGCCGCGACCACGATCGCCAGCGCGATCGGGACCAGCGACAGGCCGGACTTCAGCGGCGAGTAGCCCAGGACCTGCTGGGTGTACAGCGTCATGAAGAAGAACGCCGGCATCAGGCCCATGACCTGCAGCACCGAGGCGACGTTCGCCCCGCGCAGCACCGGCCGCCGGAAGATCGACAGCGGCACCAGCGGCACCCGGGTGCGGGCCTCGACCACCACGAAGGCGATCAGCAGGGCCACGCTGGCCGCGCCCAGACCCAGGGTCTCCGGCGAGGTCCAGCCCACCTTCTGGGCGTTGACGAGCACGAACACCACGCCGGCCAGACCCGCGGTGACGCTGAACGCGCCGGCCAGGTCGAATCCGGTGCGGGCACCGCTGGGGGCGCCGATCGGCAGCACCCGCGGGGCCAGCAGGGCGGCGGCCACGCCGATCGGGACGTTCACCCAGAAGCAGGCCTCCCAGCCGAACCAGTCGGTGAGCATGCCGCCCAGGATCAGGCCGACGGCACCGCCGGCCCCGGCCACCGCGCCCCAGACGCCCAGCGCCTTGTTGCGCTCGGCCTTCTCGGAGTCGGTGTTGTCCGGGAAGGAGATCAGCAGCAGGGACAGCGCGGCGGGGGAGACCACCGCGGCGGCGAAGCCCTGGATCGCGCGGGCGCCGATCAGCCAGCCCGGCGACGGCGACATCGATCCGACCAGCGAGGCCACGGAGAACAGGATCAGGCCGCCCATGAACATCCGGCGGCGTCCGAAGTAGTCGGCCAGCCGCCCGCCCAGGAGCAGGAAGCCGCCGAACATCAAAGTGTAGGCATTGGTGACCCAGGACAGGTCGTTCTGCTGGAAGCCCAGGCCCTTGACGAGTGAGGGCAGCGCCACGCCGACGATGCCGGCGTCCAGGACCAGCACGAACTGGGTGACCGCGAGCAGCGCCAGGGCCGCCCCGCGGTTCACCGCGCGGGTGGCCGCAGGGGCCGGTGCGGCGCTCGGTGCAACAGCTGACATGAGGTACGTTCCCCCTGAAGCGGAAGGTGAGTTACGGTTCCGGTTTAATGAGCACGACAGTACCGGAGAGCTCCCTCCGGTTGTCAAGTGGAAACGGAACTCAACTTCCGTTTCACGTTCCGGCGGTGTAACGTTCAGTCATGGTCCTCACTCAGTCCCCGCCGAACCGACCCCTGCGCGCCGACGCCCGGCGCAACCGGGAGGCGATCATCTCGGCTGCCGACGACCTGTTCCGCACGCAGGGCATGGCCATGCAGATGGACGAGGTCGCGCAGCGCGCCGGCCTCGGAGTGGGCACCGTGTACCGGCACTTCCCGACCAAGGAGGCGCTGACCGTCGAGCTGGTGCTGTACCGGCTGGAGGCGGTGATCGTCCGGGCCGAGCAGGCGATGGTCACCGAGGCCCCGGCGGCGGCGATCCGCGGTTTCATCCACGCCCTGGCCTGCCTGATGGGCGAGGACGTGGGGCTGCGCGAGACCTTCCAGGTGCAGTCCACCGCCGATGCCCAGCGCGAGGACTGCGCGTACTTCCGCCAGGACCTGCACGACCGCAAGTTCGCGCTGGTGCGGCAGGCGCAGCAGGCCGGGATCGTGCGCGAGGATCTGGCGGTGGAGGATTTCGACGCGCTGATGTGCGGGATGGGGCAGTCGATCCTGGCCGGGGGCAACCCGAGTCTGATGGCTGATGTGCTGCTGGTCGGGATGCGGGTGCCCGAGGTGGAGTGCGTGAAGCTCGGTGGGGCTGAGCGCGGCTCTGACGGCGAGCACGAGGCCGGGGCTGAGCTCGGGGCCTATGCCGAGTGCGCGGCTGAGCTCAAGCTCGACGAGGCCGGCGCCGGCGAGACCGCGCAGCCCGGTGCGGCCGCGTCGGCCTGATTCACGCCGTTCGGGGAGCCCGCGTCAAAAGTTGTCAGTGGTGCCATATACCGTGGTGCTCGTGGCGGACGACAGCACCTCAGCACCCGCACAAGAGCCGGCCGCCGACCGCCTGTGCACCGGGCTGAGCTGGTTCGAGGAGCGTCCGGCCCTGACCGCCGTCGAGGGCGGCGACCTGCGGCTCAAAGCCCTGATTCCGGGTGCGCGCCTGGCGCTGAGCTGGTCCGGGCGCCGTCGGTGCATCGGCTGGACCGCGCCGGGGACCGGCCGGACCGCGTGTGCTGAGAACGCTGAGATCGACGCGGGGGCGACGCTGGCCCAGTGCCCGCTGTGCCAGAGCCGAGACCACGGCCTGGCCGTCGCGCGCGACCGGGTCACCGACGACGGCCGCAGCTACCAGCTCTACCTGGCGTGGTTCGCGCCGGGGATGCTGAAGGTCGGGATCACGGCGGTGCAGCGCGGTGTCGCGCGGCTGCTGGAGCAGGGCGCGATCGGCTATACGGTGATCGCCACCGGCTCGCTGCCGGCGATCCGGCGCGCGGAGCTCACGCTGTCGGCGTCGGGGCTGGCCAAGGAACGCTTCCGCTCGCGGGCGAAGGTCGAAGCCTGGTGGGGGCTGCCGGAGACGGCGGGGCTGAACTCGGCGCTGGCCGAGGCGCGCGGAAAGGCGCTGCGAATCCTGGCCGAGCACACGATAGAGGCGATCCCCGACGGCCCGATCACCGACAACACCGAGTTCTTCGGCCTCGGCGACGGCGCCCCGGCGACCTACCGCGAGGTCGAGGCGCTGGACGAGGACGGCACGCTGGCGGGGGAGGTGCGGGCGGTGATCGGCAAGCACATCTTCGTGGCGGTCGGCGACGGGGCTCCGCTGCTTCTGGACTCGCGGCTGCTGGCCGGGCGGCACACCGCGGCGGCGGGGGAGGACGCGGCGGTCGCCGGCGTTCGGACGGCTGAGCGGCGGCGGCCTCTGGTGTACGACACGCCGATGTTGTTCTGAGCGGATTCGGGTGATGAGCCGGCACCGCCCGGCGGTCGGCAGCGAAGGCGGCTGATCTCGCAGCGCCGCTGCGCGACAGGGTGGCTATTTCCGCGCAGGTCTGGGCGGCGGCATCGGCCGATGCAGTCGATTCTGCAGCGCCGCTGTGCGACAGGCCCCACGCCGTACAGTTCAGGACCCGGCCAGCGACGGCGGCAGATTCCGCACCATCACCTTTCCGGTGGCGTTGCGTGGCAGCGCGTCGACGAACACCACGTCGCGCGGCACCGCGGCGCCGGGCAGGTGCCGCTTCACCACCGCGCGCAGTCCGGCCGCGGTCAGCTCCGCGCCCGGCCGGACCACCACATACGCGGCGAACCGCTGTCCGGAGTCGGCGTCCGGCACCCCGACCACCGCCGCCTCGCGGATCTCCGGCAGCGCGGCCAGCAGGTCCTCGACCTCGCGGGGGAACAGCTGCTCGCCGTCGCACACGATCATGTCGGCGTCGCGGCCGTGCACGAACAGCCGTCCGGAGGAGTCGACGTGGCCGCGGTCGTTGGTCGCCATGTAGCCGGCGCGGTACTCCTTCGTGGCGCCGTCGGTGTACCCGGCGAACAGCATGTCGTTCCAGACGAAGATGCGGCCGGTGACGCCGCGCGGCACGACGGCGCCGTGCTCGTCGAGGACCTTCAGCCGGGAGTCCATCGGCGGCCGGCCGGCCGTGGTCGGCGCGATCCGCAGGTCCGCGGGGTCGGCGACGGCGGCCCAGGAGACCTCGGTGGATCCGTAGAAGTTGTAGAGGACGTCGCCGAAGACGTCCATGAACGACGTGACCACCGGCGACGGGATCGCCGCGCCGGAAGTGGCCACGATCCGCAGCGACGAGGTGTCGTAGGAGTCGCGCAGCCCCGGCGGCAGCTCCAGGATCCGCTGCACCACGACCGGCACGCCGAACACCACCGAGCACCCGAAGTCCGCGATCGCCTGTAGCGCCGCCTTCGGCTCGAACCGCCGCTGCAAGATCAGGGTGTTGCGCAGCGGCATGCTGATCTGCAACGCGGCCAGGCCCCACATGTGGAACAGCGGCGTCGTCACCAGCAGCGATTCGCATGCGCGCAGCGGAATGCGGGACAGCAGCGCCGCCGCGGCGCTCAGGCCCGGCGGATTGGAACGGTAGGCGCCCTTCGGCGCGCCGGTCGTCCCGGAGGTGAGCACGATCAGCCGCCCCGGAACCTCCGGGGGCCGCCGTTTGCGGCCGGACGCCGTGGCGATGACGTCGTCGACGGTCCCGACCGCGCCGACCCGGCGCGCCGAGGGCCCGAAGGGACGCCCGGTCCCCGGACCGCTGGCCTCCGGCCACGCCACGACCAGCGGCGCGGCGATGTGCGCGGTGGCCACGTGCTCGGCGAACTCGGCGTCGGCGACCACCACGGCCGGCTGGTGGGTCCGCAGCACCTCGGCCGTGGCACGCGCCGACAGGCCGGTGTTCAGCAGCATCACGTCGGCGCCGAGTTCGGCGCACGCCAGCACCGTCTCCACGAACCAGGCGTGGTTCCGGCACAGGATCGCCACCCTGCTCCCCGGCCGCGCGCCCAACTGCTCCAGGCCGTCGGCCAGCCGCACGGCCCGCCGGTGCAGCTCGCGGAACGTCACCTCGCGGCGCTCGTCGATCACCGCGAGCCGCCTCGGCGACCGCGCGGCGGCGGCGCGATAGCCGCCCGAGACGGTGGCGCCCCAGCGCGCGAGGCTGGTCAGCTGGCGGGCGTTCCGGTCCGGACGCGCCGGCACCAGCACGCCGGAGCGCATCAGGATGCGCAGGACGCGCGCGTGTGTCCCCTTGGGGCCGGCGATTTCGCTGCGACTGGCGGACATGGCGGCTCCCTGCTCGGACGGGACGGACGGCTCTTGCCGGCCGGATCACTCAGCGAGCAGCCGGCTGACCACCTTCCCCGTGGCGTTGCGCGGAAGTTCCTCGACGAAGTGCACTTCCCTGGGCACCGAGAACCGCGCCAAGCTGCCCTTCACCAGGGTCTTGACTTCTTCTTCGGTCATCGCCGCGCCCGGCAGCAGCGCGACGTACGCCGCGAACCGCTGCCCCCATTCGGCGTCCGGCACCCCGACCACCGCGCACTCCCGGACCCCCGGCTGGGCCGCTATGAGCTCCTCGACCTCGCGCGGGAAGACGTTCTCGCCGCCGGAGACGATCATGTCGTCGTCGCGGCCGGAGACGAACAGCAGCCCGTGGGCGTCGACGTAGCCCCGGTCGCCGGTGGCCATGTACCCGTCGGCGACCTCCTTGTTGGCGCCGTTGGTGTACCCCTCGAACAGCATGTCGTTCCAGACGAAGATCCGGCCCACCTTGCCGGTGGGCACCGGCTCGCCGGACTCCACGTCCCGGATCACGATCTTCGACCCCAGCGGCGGCCGGCCGGCGGTGGTCGGGGCCTGCCGCAGGTCCTTGGGGTCCGCGATGGACGCCCAGGAGACCTCGGTGGAGCCGTAGAAGTTGTACAGGACCGGCCCGAAGGTGTCGAGGAACTTCGTCACCGACGCGGCCGGGATCGCCGACCCGGACAGCGCGACGATCCGCACCGAGGAGGTGTCGTACTTCTTGATCACGTCCTCGCCGAGATCAAGCATCCGCTGCACCATCACCGGCACGGCGAACACCGCGGTGGGCCGCTTGGCCTGGATCGCCTTGAGCGTCGCCTCCGGGTCGAACCGCCGCTGCATGATCAGCGTCGCCCGCAGCGGCATGCTGATCTGCAGCGCGGCCAGCCCCCAGGAGTGGAACATCGGGGCCGGGACCAGGATCCGTTCCCCGGCGCGCAGCGGGATCCGGCTCAGGATCGACGCGGCCGCCCCGATCCCCGGCGGGTTGGGCCGGCGCGCGCCCTTCGGGGCGCCGGTGGTGCCGGAGGTGAGCACGATGATCCGGCCGGGCTTGGCCGGCGGCCGGCGGGCGGTGGCCGAGGCCGCGTCGATGACGTCGTCCAAGGTCAGCGGCACCTCGGCGCCCTGCTCGTACCAGGCGTTGACGCGCAGCGCGTCCTGGGGGCAGCCGCCGAGCACCGCGTCGAACTCGGTGTCGGCGATCACCGCGCGCGGCTGCTGCTCCTGAAGCACCTGGGTCAGCTGCCCGGCCGACAGCCCGGTGTTCAGCAGCACGGCGTCCACGCCCAGCTCGGCGCAGGCGATGAAGCAGGTCACCATCCCGGCGTGGTTGCGGCACAGCAGCGCGACGCGGTCGCCGGGCTGCACGCCGCGCGCCTGCAGGCCGTTGGCCAGGCGGGTGGCGCGCGTGGTCAGCTCTCGGTAGGTCAGCACGACCCGCTCGTCGATCACGGCCTCGGCGTTCGGGGTGCGGGCGGCGGCGGCGCGGAAGCCGCCGGCGATGGTCGCGCCCCAGGACATGAGCGCCCGCAGCTGCCCGACGCTGCGATGCGGCGGTCCGGGCCGGATCACCCCGGCCCGCACCAGGGTCGCGGCCACCGCCAGGTGGGATCCGCCGCCGTCGATGGTCGCGCCTGCCGGGCCGGGCATGGTCGGTACCTGCTTTCTCGCCGGAGCCGGGTCGGTCTCGGCTGGTCCGGATCGATCTGGGGGGACGGTCCGCGAAGAAGTGCCGCTCGCTCGAAGTTACCCTCCGGTAAATTGGAGCCGACGTCAATACCCCGCGCCCGGCACCGGCCGCCAGGGCCGGACGGGTGAATGTCATGGTGTTGAGAATGTACCGGGGTGCGCCGGAGGCCTAGAAAGGACTCATGCGACCCGGATCGAACCATCCACGCACCCTGCGACGCCGGACGGCCGGCCTGCTGGCCGCGGCGCTGCTCACGGCCCCCGCGGT
>JABFXP010000963.1 GCA_013361685.1 Catenulispora sp. | reverse complement strand
CCGATAGCTGCACCGACACCGGCACCGCGGTCCGGCCCGCCGAGTGGAACGCGGCGCACGTGCCCTCCGAGGACACCATCGGCGCGCCCAGCGGATGCCGGGGCGTGCAGCGCGTGCCGTAGGCGGGGCAGTCGGTCGGGACCTTCAGCCCGGTGAGGATCTGCCCGGCGATGCACTCCGAGGCGGGCTCCGGACCCCGGGCGGCGGCCGGGAAGCGCGCCGCGGCGTCGAACCGCTCGTACGCCGGGGCGAGCACCAGCCCGCTGTCCGGGATCGAGCCGATCCCGCGCCACTGCTTGTCGGCGACCCGGAAGACGCGGCGGATCGTGTCCTGCGCGCTCTGGTTGCCGTCGCGGCGGACGGCGCGCGCGTACTGGTTCTCCACCTCGTGCCGGCCGGCCTCCAGTTGGCGGACCGTCATCAGGATGCCCTCCAGCAGGTCCAGCGGCTCGAAGCCGGTGACCACCAGCGGCACGCGGTAGCGGGCGGCGATGGGCTCGTACTCGGTGAACCCCATGACGGCGCAGACGTGGCCGGCGGCCAGGAAGCCGTCGATCAGGCAGTCCGGGTCCTCCAGGATCGCCGTCACCGCCGGCGGCACCAGCACGTGGCTCACCAGCATGCTGAAGTTCTCCAGGCCCAGCGCCTCGGCCAGCAGCACCGCGGCGGCGTTGGCCGGGGCCGTGGTCTCGAAGCCGACCGCCAGGAACACCACCTGGCGCTCCGGTTCGGCCGCGGCGATCCGCACGGCGTCGGCGGGGGAGTAGACCACCCGCACGTCGCCGCCGGCCGCCTTGATCTGGAGCAGGCTGGTGGTGGTGCCCGGGACCCGCAGCATGTCGCCGAAGCTGGTGAACACCACGCCGGGGGTCGCGGCCAGCTCCAGGGCCCGGTCGATGACCTCCACCGGGGTGACGCACACCGGGCAGCCGGGGCCGTGGATCATCCGGATCCCGGCCGGCAGGAGCTCGTCGATGCCCTGCCGGACCAGGGTGTGGGTCTGGCCGCCGCAGACCTCCATCAGCCGCCACGGCCGGGTCGCGACGGTGCCGAGCTCGGCGAGCAGCCGGCGGGCCAGCGCCGGATCGCGGTACTCGTCCAGATACTTCACGACGAGCCTCCGGCCAGTTCGGTCTCGATCACGTCGCCCATGGCGCGCAGCACCGCCAGCGTGCGCTGCGCCTCGTCCTCGTCGATGACGCCGATGGCGTAGCCGACGTGGACGAGCACGTAGTCGCCGACCACGGCATCGGGGACGAACGCCAGGCACACCTGTTTGCGGATGCCGCCGAAGTCGGCGCTGCCGGTGGGGAAGGGGTCGGCCGGCTCCACGCTCTCCAGCCGTCCCGGGATCGCCAGACACATGATCTGCTCCTCAGCCTTCTGCGAGCCGCGCGGCGGCGACCGCGGCCTGTCCGAAGCTGATGCCGCCGTCGTTGGTGGGGACGCGCTGGTTGATCAGGACCCGGTAGCCGTCGCCCTCCAGGGCCTGGGCGACGGACTCGGTGAGCCGGTTGTTCTGCCACACCCCGCCGGACAGGCACACGGTGCGCACCCCGGTGCCGACCGCGCAGTGCCGCACCAGCTCGACCGTGGCCAGCGTGAGCGCCTCGTGGAAGGCGGCGGCGAGCTCGGGGACCGGGGCGCCCTCGCGGCGGCGGAGCAGCAGGCCGGTCAGGGTGGTCACGGGATCCAGCACCCACAGGCCCGCGGACTCGGTGACCCGCCAGGGCAGCGGGTCGGCCGCGACGTCCTGGGCCGCGCCCTCCAGCAGGACGGCGGCGTGGCCCTCATAGCCGGCGTGGTCGCAGAGCCCGAGCAGGGCCGAGGCGGCGTCGAACAGCCGGCCGGCGCTGGAGACCCGCGGCGAGCGGGTGCCGGAGGCGGCCAGTCGCAGGACCTTGGCGTACTCCGGCTCCCGGTCCCGGAGCCCGGCGAGCACGCCCGCCGTCAGCTCCGCGTCCGGCCGCAGCCCTCCCAGGTCCTCGCCGCCGGCCAGGTAGCCCAGGGCCATCCGCAGCGGGTGCCGCACCGCCGCCTCGCCGCCGGGCATCGGCGCGGTGCCGAACCGCCCCAGGCGCCGGAACGCGCACAGGTCCGCCAACAGGACCTCGCCGCCCCACAGCGTCCCGTCGCCGCCGAGCCCCAGACCGTCGTAGGCCACGCCGAGGACGGGACCGGTGATCCCGTGCTCGGCGGCGCAGGAGGCGATGTGCGCGTGGTGGTGCTGCACGGCCATGCGCCGCTCCGGCTCCCACGCGGTCGCGGCGCGCGTGGACAGGTACTCCGGGTGCAGGTCGTGGACCACGATGTCGGGCTTGACGCGGTGGATGTGCTCCATGCGCCCGGCGGCCTCGTCGAAGGCCTCCAGGGCCGCCAGCGCCGCCAGGTCGCCGGTGTGCGGGCCGACGACCGCGTGGCCGCCGACGGCCAGGGTGAAGGTGTGCTTGAGCTGCGCGCCCATGGCCAGCAGCGGCCGGGGCGCGGCGATCGGCAGGTCGATGGCCTCCGGGGCGTAGCCGCGGGCCCGGCGCAGCACGGTCGGCTGGTCGTGGACGACCCGGGCCACCGAGTCGTCGTACCGGGCGCGGATGGTCCGGTCGTGGGCCAGCAGCCCGTCGCAGACCGGGCCCAGCGCCTGCGCGGCCCGCAGGTCGTCGATGATGATCGGCATGTCGGCGGTGTTGCCGCTGGTGACCACCAGCGGGCGGCCCGCGCCGCGGACCAGCAGCAGGTGCAGCGGGGTGGTGGGCAGGAACAGGCCCAGCCGGGGCGCGCCGGGCGCGATCCCGCCGGCCAGCCGCGGCCGGCCCCGCGGCGCCGGGCGCACCAGCACGATCGGCCGCGCCGGCGAGGCCAGCAGCCCCTGCTCGGCACCGGACACCCGGGCCAGGGCCCTGATCTGCGCGAGGTCCTCGGCCATGACGGCGAAGGGCTTGTCCGGCCGCTGTTTCAGCCGGCGCAGGCGGGCCACGGCGTCCTCGTCGGTGGCGTCGCACACCAGCTGGTAGCCGCCCAGGCCCTTCAGGGCGATGACGCCGCCTTCGGCGAGCCGCTCCAGCGCGATCCGGAGGGCGGCGGCGCCCTGCGCCTGCTGAAGGTTCGGCAGCGTGCCGCCGGGCCGCCAGCTCAGGCGCGGGCCGCAGTCCGGGCAGGCGACCGGTTCGGCGTGGAACCGGCGGTCGCCCGGGTCCAGGTATTCCGCGCGGCACCGCGGGCACAGCGGGAACTCCGACATGGAGGTGCGGGCGCGGTCGTAGGGGAGGTCGTCGATGATCGTGGCCCGCGGCCCGCAGTCGGTGCAGTTGGTGAACGGGTAGCCGTGCCGCCGGTCGGCGGGGTCCAGGACCTCGGCGCGGCAGGCCTGGCACAGGCCCGCGTCCGGCGGGACCTCGACGAACTCCGGGGCGTCGCAGGGGTCGTCCACACTGGCCAGGATTCTGAAGCCGGCGCCCGGGGCCGCGTGGCCGCCGGGCGGGAGTTCGACGATCTCGGCGATGGCCGCCAGCGGCGGCGCGTCCGAACGCAGCCGGGACCGGAACGCCTCCAGCGCCTCGGGGGCGCCGAAGGCGTCGATCTCGACGACCCCGGCCCGGTTCCGCACCGTTCCGGACAGCTGCAGTTCGGTGGCCAGCCGGTGCGTGAAGGGGCGGAATCCGACACCCTGCACGGTGCCGCGCACCTGCCAGTGCCGGGCGGTGGCGGGCGGAGAGGAAGCGGCGTCACGGCTCATGGCATCAGCGTCGGCTAGGCCTCGGCGCCGGACCAGGACGGAAGGTCCCGGCCGGACCGGGCCGAAAGACCCTCCCGGATCAGCTCCCTGACGATGTCCCGGGCCACCGCCCGCACCGCCGCGGCGACCGGCTCGGACAGTCCGGGCCCCAGCGAGAAGTCGGCGCCGGCGACCGCGAACAGCACCAGCCGCTCCGGCAGCCGGTCCAGTACGCCCGCCAGCTCGATCGCGGCGCCGGGGCCCAGGGCGTGGGTGGCGGTGGGGTTCGGCGCGATGACCGGGGCGCCCGGCGGCGCGGCGCCGGCGCC
>JABFXP010000935.1 GCA_013361685.1 Catenulispora sp. | reverse complement strand
TGTTTTGCCCATTTCGACGAATCGGCCGCCGGGGTTGAGGAGGCGGAGTGAGGCGTCGGTGTGTTCTCCGGCCAGGGAGTTCAGCACCACGTCGAATCCGGCGCCGCCGGTCGCGGTGCGGAACGTCGTCTCGTAGTCCAGATCCCGCGAGGACGCGATCCGGTCGGGTGCGACACCCAGCGCGTGCAGTACCGGCCACTTTGCCGGGCTTGCGGTGGTGAAGATTTCGGCGCCGAAGTGGCGGGCGAGTTGGAGTGCGGCTTGGCCGACGCCGCCGGTGGCGGTGTGGATGAGGATGCGTTGGCCGGGTTGGAGGTTGGCGAGGTCGTGGAGGGCGTAGTAGGCGGTGTGGAAGGCTACTGGCATGGTGGCTGCTTGGGCGTATGGCCAGTTGCCGGGGATGGTGGTGATCCAGCGTCGGTCGGTGGTCACGGTGGGTCCGGCGCCGTTGAACAGGCCCATGACGCGGTCTCCGGGTCGCAGATCGCTGACATCGGCACCGACTTCCAGTACCACCCCCGCACCCTCGCCACCGATGGTGGCGGTGGCATCGGGATACTTTCCGAGGCTGATCAGGACGTCGCGGAAGTTCACCCCGGCGGCCCGCAGCGCCACCCGCACCTCCCCGGCGGCCGGCGGCTCGGCAGCCTGCGGCCAGGGCACCAGGGCCAGGTCGTCCGGCGACCCGCCGCCGGCGGCTTGCAGGCGCCAGGGGACGTCGCCGGCCGGTGGGCGCAGCGCGGTGGCGTCGTCGTCGGCCCGCGTGAGTCTGGGCACGAACAGCTCGCCGTCGCGCAGTGCGACCTGCGGTTCGCCGATCAGCACGGCGTTCGCCACGGTCGCGGTCGAGGCGTCGGTGCCGTCGGTGTCCAGGAGCGTGAAGCGGCCCGGATGTTCGGACTGCGCGGAGCGGATCAGGCCCCAGACCGCCGCGCCCGCCGGATCCGCCACCGGCTCGCCCGGACGCACCGGAGCGGCTCGGCGCGTCACCAGCACCAGCCGGACGTCGGCCAGCCGCTCGTCCGCGAGCCAGCGCTGAAGCAGCTCCAGCGCGCGGCGGACGACGGTGTGCGGGCTCGTCGGCCCAGTGTCCCCGGCGCCGCCGACGACAGAGCCCAAGGAGACGACAGCGATCTCGGGCCGGGTCTTGAGATCGGCGAGAGCGTCCAGATCGGCTTCCCCGGCCCGGTCGGCGAGCACGCCGACGGTCGGCAGCGCTTCGGCGAACTCCGCCGGATCGCCGAGGACGGCCCAGGCGTCCGGATCGATCGCTGCTGCTCCGGCGGCGATCGCCTGCCAGGTCGGCAGATAGAGGTGCGGCATCCGGTCCGTCGGCGTGTCGAGGACGTCCTCGGCGACCGGCTTGACGGTCAGGGACTCGATGGACAGGACGGCGTCGCCGGTCGAGTCGGTCGCGGTGACCGACAGGGCCGCGTGCTCGCCGTCTTCCGTTTCGGAGGTGTTCTCTGCCGGCCGAACCCGGATCCGCAGCGCGGTCGCGTCCGTGGCGTGCAGAACGACGCCTCTCCACTGGAACGGCATGTGTGGTGCCGGATCCTCGGCGTCCATCAGCGCCGCGGCTTGCAGCACGGCGTCACACAACGCCGGGTGGACGCCGAAGCCGTCGGCGGCCACGCCCTCGGGCAGCTGGACCTCGGCGTACAAATCAGTGCCCTGCCGCCACGCCGCGCCGACGCCCTGGAAGGCCGGACCGTGCTCGTGGCCGCGGTCGGTCAGCGGCACGAAGAGGTCGGCGACCTCGACCGGTGTCGCGTCCGGCGGCGGCCAGGACGCGGAGTTCTCCCGCGCGCCCAGAACCTCGGCTCCCAGCACACCGGTCGCGTGATGGGTCCACGGCGCGTCGGCCTCGGCCCGGGAGTGCAGGTCCACCCGGCGCTGGTCCGATTCCCCGGCACTCACGGTGAGCCGGATCGGGACGCCGCCCGCGGCCGGCATCGTCAGCGGCCGAAGCTGGGTCAGCTCCACGATCCGCGGACGGCCGACCCGCCGTCCCGCGTGCAGGACGAGGTCCAGCAGCGCGGTGCCGGGCAGCACCGGCGAGCCGTGGATCGCGTGGTCGGCCAGCCAGCCGTGGTCGCGCGGCGACAGCCGCCCGGACAGCACGAGTCCGTCGTCGGGCAGCGTCAGCGCCGCCGCCAGCAGCGGATGCCCGGGCCGCTCGAGCCCGGCCGCCGTCAGGTCTCCGGCCACTGCCGACGACAGCGACCAGTAATGCTGTCGCTGGAACGCGTAGGTCGGCAGGTCCTGGACCAGCCGCCCGGCCGGCTGTCCCGCCGGCCAGTCGATCGCCAGGCCGTGCGTGTGCAGCCGGCCGAGCGTGAGCCGCAGAGACCGGTCCTCCTCTTGGTCGTGCCGCAAGGCCGCGCAGGTCAGCACCGGCAGGTCGGCGTCGGCCGGGGAACCGGCGGTTTCGTCGGCCTCGGCGGTGGCATCGCTGCCGGAGCCGGCACCGTTCGCGGCCAGGCTTCCGTCCGCCAGCGCCGTGAGCGTGCCGTCCGGCCCGAGTTCGAGCAGCCGGGTGACGCCGAGCCGCCGCAGTTCCTGGACGCCGTCGTGGAAGCGGACCGTGTTCCGAAGGTGCCGGACCCAGTAGCCCGGATCGGTCAGCTGGTCGGCGACCTCGCCGGTCAGGTTGGAGATGACCGGTATGACAGGGTCCTGGTAGCGGACCTGCTCGCAGGCACGGCGGAACTCTTCGAGCACCGGGTCCATGTGCGGGCTGTGGAAGGCGTGGCTGGTGTTCAGCCGCCGGGTGCGGCGGTCCTGTTCGGCGAAGTGCGCCGCGACTTCCTCGGCGGCGTCCGCCTCGCCCGACACCACGACCGCGTCCGGCCCGTTGACGGCGGCCAGAGAGAGCTCGTGCTCGCGCCCGGCGAGCTGCGCCAGCACCTCGTCCTCCGGAGCGCGGACCAGGATCATCGCGCCGCCGGCCTGGGCCTGCTGCATCAGCCGGGCCCGCGCGGCCACCAGGGTGGCGGCGTCGCCGACGCTGAGCACGCCGGCGATGTGTGCGGCGGTCAGCTCGCCGATGGAGTGCCCGGCCAGGTAGTCCGGCTTGATGCCGAACGAGTCCATCAGCCGGGCCAACGAGGTCTCCAGCGCGAACAGGGCGGGCTGGGTGTAAGCGGTCTGATCCAGCAGCGCCGCGAGCTCGGTGCCGGCGTCGGCGAACATCACGTCGCGCAGCGGCCGGTCCAGGTGCGGGTCGAACGCGTCGCAGAGCTCGTCGAGCGCGGCGGCGAAGACGGGGAACTCCGCATACAAGCCGCGGCCCATCCCGGGACGTTGCGCGCCCTGGCCGGTGAACAGGAACGCGGTCTTGCCGTCCTCGATCGCGCGGCCGGTGACCAGGTTCGGCGCGGCCGTGTCGGCAGCCAGCGCCTGGAGTCCGTGCACCAGCTCGTCACGGTCCGCTCCCAGGACCACCGCGCGCTCGGCGAACAGGCCGCGGTGCGCGGTGAGCGTGTGAGCGACGTCGGCGAGGTCCGTTTCGGGCCGGGACGTCAGGAACGCAGCGAGCCGACCGCCCTGATCGCGAAGCGCCTCAGGGGTCTTGGCGGACACCGGCCACGCCAGCAGCGTGGCGGCGGCCTCCGACCCGGACGCGCTCGCGGATTCCGGTGCGGGCTCCGCCGTGGCTTCCGCCGGCGCCGGTGGCGACACCGGGTCGGCCGCCGCCGCGCCCTCGGGTTCCGGCGCCTGTTCGATGATCACATGCGCGTTGGTCCCGGAGATCCCGAACGCCGAGACCCCGGCCCGGCGCGGCTGCTCGCCCTCGGGCCACGGCGCGGCCTGCTCCAGCAGCGTCACCGCCCCCGCCGACCAGTCCACGTGCGGAGTGGGCGTCTGTGCGTGCAAGCTCGCGGGCAGCATCCCGTGGCGCAGCGCCAGCACCATCTTGATGACGCCGGCGACCCCGGCCGCCGCCTGGGTGTGCCCGATGTTCGACTTCAGCGATCCCAGCCGCAGCGGTCGCCGCGGGTCCCGGCCGGAGCCGTAGGCGTTGAGCAGCGCCTGGGC
>JABFXP010000712.1 GCA_013361685.1 Catenulispora sp. | reverse complement strand
AACGCAACGTCAGCCGACGAAACAGGAGAAACGCCGTGAGCGTCCTCACTCCGAGCGACTACAAGGTCGCTGACCTGTCCCTGGCCGAGTTCGGCCGCAAGGAGATCACCCTCGCCGAGCACGAGATGCCCGGCCTGATGGCGATCCGCGCGGAGTACGCGCAGGCGCAGCCGCTGCGCGGCGCCCGCATCTCCGGCTCGCTCCACATGACCGTGCAGACCGCGGTGCTCATCGAGACCCTTGCGGCCCTCGGCGCCGAGGTGCGCTGGGCCTCCTGCAACATCTTCTCCACCCAGGACCACGCCGCCGCGGCGATCGTCGTGGGCAAGGACGGCACCCCCGAGGCGCCGGCCGGCATCCCGGTGTTCGCCTGGAAGGGCGAGACGCTGGAGGAGTACTGGTGGTGCACCGAGCAGATGCTCCGCTGGCCGGACTCCGGCGACGGCGTCACCGGCCCGAACATGATCCTGGACGACGGCGGCGACGCCACCATGCTGGTCCACAAGGGCACCGAGTACGAGAAGGCCGGCGCGGTGCCGGACGCCACGGCCTCGGACAGCGAGGAGTGGCAGGTCTTCCTGGCGCTGCTGCGCCGCTCGCTCACCGAGGACGCCAACCGCTGGACCGCCGTCGGCGAGCAGATCAAGGGCGTCACCGAGGAGACCACCACCGGCGTGCACCGGCTGTACGAGATGGCCAAGGAGGGCTCGCTGCTCTTCCCGGCGATCAACGTCAACGACTCGGTCACCAAGAGCAAGTTCGACAACAAGTACGGCTGCCGCCACTCGCTGGTCGACGGCATCAACCGCGCCACCGACGTCCTGATCGGCGGCAAGGTCGCGGTGGTCTGCGGCTACGGCGACGTCGGCAAGGGCTGCGCGGAGTCGCTGCGCGGCCAGGGCGCCCGGGTGATCGTCACCGAGGTGGACCCGATCTGCGCGCTGCAGGCGGCGATGGACGGCTTCCAGGTCGCCACCTTGCAGGACGTGGTCGGCACCGCCGACATCTTCGTCACCTGCACCGGCAACAAGGACATCATCATGGCCGCCGACATGGCCGCGATGAAGCACCAGGCGATCGTGGGCAACATCGGCCACTTCGACAACGAGATCGACATGGCCGGCCTGGCCAAGGTCCCGGGCGTGGTGAAGACCGAGATCAAGCCGCAGGTCCACACCTGGACCTTCCCGGACGGCAAGGCGATCATCGTGCTGTCCGAGGGCCGGCTGCTGAACCTGGGCAACGCCACCGGCCACCCGAGCTTCGTGATGTCGAACTCGTTCACCAACCAGGTGATCGCGCAGATCGAGCTGTTCACGAAGACCGAGGAGTACCCGGTCGACGTGTACGTGCTGCCCAAGCACCTGGACGAGAAGGTGGCGCGGCTGCACCTGGACGCCCTCGGCGTGAAGCTGACGAAGCTGTCGCCGGAGCAGGCCGCGTACATCGGCGTGCAGGTCGAGGGTCCGTACAAGCCCGAGCACTACCGGTACTGACATACCTGAAGTGAGAGAGGCCGGTCCGTCTGGACCGGCCTCTTCGTCATTGCGGCGGTTTGAAGCCCTCGCCGCCCGGCGCGTCGATGCTCTCCGGCGCGGCGGATCCGGTCTCGGGCGCCGGTGTCCGGTCCGGAACCTGCCCCTGGCCCGCCGGCGGCACGGGAAGCGGCCGCAGTTCCGGCTCCGCGGAGCCCTGCCAGGCCGGTGCCGGCGGTGCAGCCGGCGCCGGCCTCGTCACAGGGGTGTACGCATTCCCGACTCCGCCGGGTGCTCCGGCATACGCCGGGTACTGCGCCTGCGCCTGTGCGCGCTGCCAGGCGGCGCGCCGTTCCTCCTCCGCGGCCCGCATCTGCCGCACCCGCCGCTCGGCGGTCACCGCCGCCAGATACGCCCACGGCGGCGTTCCGGCGGGCGGCACCGCGACGTACCGCACGACCTCGGTCGCCAACTCGTATCCCATCCGCGCGGCCACGTCCGGGCGCATCTCGTGCATGCGGGTCAGGTACTGCCGCGCACCCAGCGCGACGTCGTCCGGCAGCGCCGACAGGTCCAGCCCCTGCGCCCAGCCCAGCAGCGGGTACGGCATCGCCAGGGCGGCCATCCCGGCCGGGGCCACGCCGGCGTCCGGGGCCCGGTCCCGGACCACGACGGTCCCGGCCAGCCAGTCGCCGGTGCGCCGGCCCTGCACGGAGCAGAACGAGGTCACCACTGCGAGCACCCCGGCGGTGAGGTAGATGTCGAAGACGCCGGCGAGCGCGCGCACCAGGGCGTGCCGGAACTTGACCGGCCCGCCGTCCGCGCGCACCACTCGCAGCCCGAGCGCCATCTTGCCCAGGGTGCGCCCCCGGGTCGTGGTCTCCAGCAGCGCCGGATAACCGACCAGCACCGCCACCATCATCACGATCGCGAGGCCCGCGGCCACCGCCTCGTCGGCCTCGGCCGCGACCAGCCCCAGGACCATGGCGAGCACTCCCACCAGGCCGACCTGGACCAGCACGTCCAGTGCCCGGGCCAGGGCCCGGCTCGGCAGCTTGGCGAGCCTCAGGTCCAGGGCCACACCCTCGCCGATGACCAGGTCGCTCAAGGTCGTCCTCTCCACTCCGCGATGTTGTTGCGGCAACCGTAGACCGCTCATACGGTAGGCGCACAGTCTGGCACCAGAGACTCCACAAATAGGCAGGGGACGTCCGACGTGGACATCGACGCATACGCTTCGGCGCACCACCTGGAGTGGGGGCGCCTGGCCGAGCTGTCGAAGCGCAGCCATGTCTTGGACGGCGCTGAGGCTGACGAACTGGTGGCTCTCTACCAGCGCGTCGCTACGCAGCTCTCTGTAGTGCAGTCCGCGGCTCCGGACGCTGTGGTTGTCGGTCACCTGTCCGCCCTCCTCGCCACCGCCCGCGGCGCCATCGCCGGTCCGCGGGTGCCGGCGTGGAAGGAGATCCTGTACTTCTTCACGGACGGGTTCCCTGCCGCGCTGTATAGAGCGCGGCGTTGGTGGATAGCCACTGCGCTGGTGTCACTCATAGCCGCGTTCTTCATGGGCTGGTACATAGCGGCCAACCCACGGGTGCAGACCGAGCTGGCCTCGCCGGATCTGGTGAACGGCGTCTTCCAGCCCGGCGGGCAGTTCGAGACCTACTACACCGAGTTCAGCCCGGGTTCCTTCGGCTTCAAGGTGTGGGTGAACAACGCGTGGGTCTCCGCGCTGGCGTTGTTCGGCGGCGTCACGCTGGTCTTCCCCTTCGTCGCCATGTACCTGAACACGGCGAACCTGGCGATCGACGGCGGCTTCATGGCCGCGCACGGTCGCTTCGGGACCTTCCTGTCCCTGGTCGCCCCGCACGGTCTGCTGGAGCTCACCGCGGTCTTCGTCGCCGGCGGCTGCGGGATGCGGATCGCCTGGGCGCTGCTTGTTCCCGGACCGCGCCCCCGGGGCGAGGCGTTGGGGGAGCAGGGCCGGATCCTCGTGACGATGGCCCTCGGGCTGGCGTGCGTCCTGCTGGTCTCCGGCAGCATCGAGGGCTTCGTGACCGGCCACACCCCGGCACCGGTCCGGCTGACCATCGGATTCACGGCGGAAGCACTCTTCCTGGTATACGTGTTCTCCATCGGCCGACGCGCCGCACTCCGGGGCGAAACAGGCGATGTGACCAGGGCAGATCGCGGCGACAGCCTCCCCACGAGGGCTTAGCCGCCGACCGGGTCCGATCAGCGAACGGATGGTTTCAGCCCTCTGAGTGATGGGTAGACACCGCCGATTGGTATCGGGCCTCAGACGTGTGCCATACTGAACAGGTTCCCCTCCAATGAACCGGCTTCAACTTCCGGGTTGACACACCTGTTCGGGGAGCGTAAGTTAGAGGGGTTGCTGTCAAGCAGGTGAGCGGACGAGAGTCCAAACAAACCATGCTAGAGTAACCGAGCCGCCGGGGCAAGGGTTCGAAAAAGAATCCCAAACCGGCAATCGCAATGAAGCGCAAAGCGAAATTGCGAAGAACGCGGAGGATCTGCTAAGATCTAAAGCGAAGCAAGACAAAAGAAAAATAA
>JABFXP010000734.1 GCA_013361685.1 Catenulispora sp. | reverse complement strand
AACACTCCCCCCGCTCCCGCGCCCGCTCCCCGAGACCGCCGCGCCGAGTTGCTGAACCTGGCCGCCGGCCTGTTCGCCGAGCGCGGCTACAAGAACACGACGGTGCGCGACATCGCCGACGCCGCCGGGATCCTGTCCGGAAGCCTCTACCACCACTTCGACTCCAAGGAGACGATGGCGGACGAGATCCTGCGGACCTTCCTGGACGGCCTGTTCCGCGACTACCGGGCGATCGCCGAGCGCGAGAGCGACCCGCGCCGCGCCTTCGAACAGCTGGTGCACGCCTCGTTCCAGGCGATCGATCGCAACCACTCGGCGATCGCGCTCTACCAGAACGAAGCCAAGCAGCTGCGGCAGTCGCCGCGTTTCGCCTACCTCGACGAGACCGACCGCGAGTTCCGGGACATCTGGCTCGGCACCCTGGAGAAGGGCATCGCCTCCGGGGCGTTCCGCGCCGATCTGGACGCCACCATGGCCTACCGCTTCGTGCGCGACACCGTGTGGGTGGCCGTGCGCTGGTACGTGCCCGGCGGCAAGCTCACCGCCGAGGCCGTCTCGGCACAGTACCTGTCCATGATCCTCGAAGGGTTCCAGAGCCGGGAGTGAGGCAGCGATGGGTGAGGCGTACATAGTCGGGGCGGTGCGGACCGCGGTCGGGCGCAAGAAGGGCGCGCTGGCGTCCGCCCACCCGGCGGATCTGGGCGCCCACGTCATCAAGGCGGTCGTGGCCGCCGCCGGCGTCGACCCGGCGGCGGTGGACGACGTGGTGTTCGGCTGCGTGGACACCATCGGGCACCAAGCCGGCGACATCGCTCGCACCGCGTGGCTGGCGGCCGGGCTGCCGGAGGAGGTGCCGGGCGTGACCGTGGACCGGCAGTGCGGGTCCTCGCAGCAGGCTGTGCACTTCGCCGCGCAGGCGGTGCTGTCCGGTACCGCGGACCTGGTGGTGGCCGGCGGCGTGCAGAACATGTCGCAGATCCCGATCGCCGCCGCGATGACCGTGGCCGAGCAGTTCGGGATCGCCGACCCGTTCTCCGGGTCCGCGGGATGGCGCGCGCGGTACGGGGAGCAGCCGGTGTCGCAGTTCCACGCCGCTGAGCTCATCGCCGCGAAGTGGGACGTGTCCCGCGACGCGATGGAGGACTACGCGATGGAGTCGCACCGGCGGGCGCTCGCGGCCGTCGACGGCGGGCGCTTCGAGCGGGAGATCGTGCCGTACGACGGGTTCGCGGTCGACGAGGGGCCGCGGCGCGACACGTCGAAGGAGGCGATGGCCGGGCTGCGGACGCTGGTCGAGGGCGGACGGCTCACCGCGGCGGTGTCGTCACAGATCTCTGATGCCGCCGCCGCGCTGCTGGTCGCGTCGGAGGAGGCGGTGCGGACGCACGGCCTCACGCCGCGGGCGCGCATCCACCACCTGTCGGCACGCGGTGCGGATCCGATCTTCATGCTCACCGCGCCGATTCCGGCGACCGCCCACGCGCTGCGCAGAACCGGGATGAGTCTGGACGACATCGACCTGGTCGAGATCAACGAGGCCTTCGCGCCCGTGGTGCTGGCGTGGGCTCAGGAGACCGGCGCGGATCTGGCGAAGGTGAACGTCAACGGCGGCGCCATCGCGCTGGGACATCCGCTCGGCGCCACCGGCGCGCGCCTGATGACCAGCCTGCTGCACGAACTCGAGCGCACCGGCGGACGGTTCGGGTTGCAGACCATGTGCGAGGGCGGCGGGCAGGCGAACGTCACGATCATCGAGCGGCTGTGAGACCCCAAGCGATTGCGAAACGTCTAGCGCTGTGAAACACCGGCGGTAGCGCAGGAAACCCCTGACGCGTGTGATTCGTATCAGCTGCCTAAGCCAGTGACCGGGAACCCGGGCGGCAGTACCCTGAATGCTGATGAGCGTGAATATGAAGGCCGGTGCCGCCGTCGCCGCCGTGGTACTCCTCCTGTTCCTCATCGTGCGGCCGAGCAGCTCGGGGCATCACTTCAAGGTGACCGCCACCGAGTACGACTGCACGGTGAAGATCGTCGACGACCCGCGGCCGCTGAACCACGAGATCCTGGCCACGGTGGGCATCAAATGCGCCACCACGCCCAAGGAGACCGACTTCATGATGCAGCTCCAGTACCGCAAGGACAGCGGTGCGCAGTGGGCGAACGTCGGCGACCCCCGCAAGTACACCGGGCCGCCCAGCAAGGACTTCACCGACATCAACATCACCCAGCCCTGCAAGGCCGGCAGCTGGCGCATCGCCTATCAGCTGATGGGCGTGGCCGCCGCGCTCGGCAGCAATTTCCAGGAGCCGCAGCAGTTCGGTCAGGGCAAGGACATCAGCCAGTCGCAGTGCGACAACTCCTGAGAAGTCGGCCGCCTTCGGCGTACGGGGCCGGACAGCAGCGCGATCTGGCCTTCTCGGCGATTGCGCGCCATACTTCCGGCAAGTACGGAATCAGGATCGTGTCATATCCGCCGCGGCACCGGCGATGCGCAGGTCAGCGTACTGATGCGTACCCGCGTCAGCGGAACGGCTGACCGCGCCCCGCTCTGCCGCCCGGCGCACGGCAACGCCCGGCCACCCGGCCGTTCCGCTCGACCCGGCCTTCTTCCCGGCGGCTCCCCTCGTCACCGCCGCCCGTGTTCCTTGTCGGCCGTCCGTCGCCCGGGCCCCGGCGGCGCCGTGTCCGCTCGCCGGGGCCGGTCGGCGGACCCGGCCCGCTCCGGCTTCCGCTGTCAGCGCGCAACCGCAAGCCCAGTCGGGGGAAACGACGCCGGTGTCGCCACTGGACGGACCGTCCGGGACGGCGCTGCCCGCACCCGTGGCCGCGATCCGGCCCAGGGTCGCGGTGCAGTGCCGCGACCGGCTGCTCGGCGACGCCCTGGTCGAGTGGTGCGGGCGGCAGAGCCCGCTGGTCGCCGTCGGACCCGCCGTCGACGGGGCCGCGCTGCTGCGGCTGTGCCGCACCCACCACCCGGTGCTCGTGGTCGTGGACGCCGAAAGCGGGATCTGCGAGACGCTGGCCCAACTGCCGCCGCCACGCCCCTATGCCATAGGTCTGCGATCGGCGCACGCGCCCCGCGCCGCCGACTCCGCCTGCGACGAACTCATCGACCGCGCCGCCGGACTGCCGCCGCTGGCCGCCGCGCTGCAGGCGTTCCTGGCTCACGCCGCCCGCACCGGCACCGCGTTCCAGCGCCTCACCACCCGCGAAGCCGAGGTGCTGACGCTGCTCGCGACCGGCCTGCGCACCGCCGAGATGGCGCTGCTGCTCGGCTTGTCCCCGCGCACCGTCGACAACCACCGCCGCCGCATCTACGCCAAGCTCGGCGTGCAATGCGCCTCGCACGCCGTCGCCACCGCCGCGTCCGCCGGCCTGCTCGCCCCGCCCGCCACCAGCCCGCGGCCGATCCCGCTGACGCCGCGCGAGCGTCAGATCCTCGAACTCGCCGACCGCGGCCTGAGCACGAAGCAGACCGCACGGCAGCTGCTGGTGTCGGCGAAAACGGTCGAGAACACCTGGCGGCACCTCTACGGCAAACTCGGCGTCCACGGCCGCGCCGAAGCGCTCGCCGTCGTCCACCGCTGGGGAACCGAGGCCGGTGAAGCCGTCAGGCCGTGCCAGACCTAGGGGATACACGTCATACCGGCCCGTCAGCCGCAATCGCTAATTTGACGCCGATCGGGCCCCTTCGGACGGGCCCCGGCCGGGACGAGGCCCCATGGACACCCACAGCCACGCTCGCCGTACCGTGCTCAAAACCGGGGCGCTCGCCGTCGCCCTGACCGCGCTGGAACTGGTCGGGCCGGCCAAGCCCCGGCCGGTCCGGCTTCCGCTGGACACCGCGGCGCTGCCGCTGCCGGACATCCAGTTCGACATCGGGGCGTTCATCGCGCCGGCGCGGACCGTGGAGGGCATCCGGGTGCAGTTCGGTCCGGTGTTCACCACCTTCGTCACCGCGCAGCTCACCCGCGCGCCGGTCAAAGCCGACCAGGCGGTGCTGGCCTCGGCACTGGACACCATCGAGGCGAGTTACGCCTTCAGTCCGTCGGGCGTCTTCCCGTTCGTCAGCTACGGTCTGCCGTACTTCAACCGGCTGCCTGCCGCGCTGGTCAGCTCTCGAATACCGCACCTGCTCGCCGCGCCGAACCGGCTGGCGCTGGAGGAAGCGGTCCCGAGCCCGACCGACGTGTCGCCGCAGAACCCCGGTGTCAGCAAGCTGCGGTTCAACGTGCCGGTCCGCATCGAGGGCAACGACCTGCTGTTCACCCTGCGCTCGGACGACCCGACCGTCCTGACCGACATCCTCACCTGGCTGGCCGGCAGCGGTCGGCTCAACGGTGCGAACGTGCCGTCGCCGGCGTTCCACGGCCTGCTCCGCTTCACCTCCAGCCGGCTGATGTTCCAGCAGATCGGGCTGCCGCGCATCGTCGCCGCCGGCGCGGGGCTGCCATTCGCTCCGTTCCTGCAACCCGAGTCGCCGATGTGGATGGGCTTCGCGGACCAGCAGGTGCGCGGGGCGGGGCCGGCGGCGATCTGCACCTTCGCGGGGAACGCCTCCGCGCGCGTCACCGACGCCAAGCCCGGCGACTACCTCGACAACGGCTCGGTCCAGCACCTCGCGCACGACATCCTGGACATGGCGCAGTTCTTCGACCTCGACGCCAACGGCAAGCCCGGTTCGGACGGCACCTTCACCGAGCGGGTGCAGTACATGTTCCGCTCGGACCCGCCGCCATCCCTGGGCAACCCGAACGACCAGTACACCAACGGCGGCGGCCCGTCGTTCCTGGAGAACACCTTCCAGGGCACCGGCGACGCGGAGACCAGCGCGCAGGGGATCAACACCCCCGGCAACGAGCACCGCATGGGGCACCTGTCCACGCTCCAGCGCTCCTCACGTGCCGCGGACGGCACGCCGATGCACATCCGCATGGACGGCCCCGGCTTCGACGCCATGGACGTCCCCGACCACAGCGTGCAGCCCAAGCTCCAGTTCACGATCTTCGTGCCCAGCGCCGACTTCTTCACGAACATGCGGCGTAACCAGGCGAGTCTGGACCTGGCCGCCAAGTACGGCGTGGCGGCCTCGGACAACGGGTTGGAGCGGTTCATCACCGCGACCCGGCGTCAGAACTTCCTGGTCCCGCCGCGGCGGCATCGGGCGTTCCCGCTGCTCGAACTCACCTGACCGGTTCGGTCGGCGACGGCGGCCCGTCCTCGGCCCGAGCGCTGCGGGGCGGGTCGCCGCGCCACTCCATGGACAACCCGATGAAGAACGTCAGCAGCACTCCGACGATGACGTAGTTCCAGCCCCCGAGTGTCTGCTGACCGGGCAGCGGCGCGAGGGTGTAGGTGAGGATCCAGACCGTCGCCGAAGTCAGACAACCCAGGATCAAACCACCGAACCAAGGGGGCGACGGCTTGTCTTTACTTGTCATTCAAGGCACTCCTGTCAACTTGAACCCTTGTGGAGCAGTGTGATGCGTGCCACTCTCGTTGTGCAAGGGGTCCAATAACGCAGCGGGAGGCGACATGTCGGCGACCCTCAGCAGCACCGGATTACGCGCCGAGGCGCAGGCGTGGCAGGACGGCAAGCGTTACTTGTGGCCGTTGGCGTTGGTGGTACCGATTCTGCCGTATGTCGGCTACGGACTGTGGCACCGTTTCGACAACGCGCTGGCGTGGTTCCTGACGCCGTTCCTCGTCTACGTCGTCGTCCCGCTCGGGGACTGGCTGATCGGTGAGGACGCCGGGAACCCGCCGCCCGAGCGGGAGGCGCAGCTGCAAGCGGCCTGGTACTACAGGGTTCTGACGTTCCTGTATCTTCCGCTGCAATTCGGGTCGCTGGTGCTCGGCGCCTGGGCCTGGAGCCAGCCGGGCGTGAACCCGGCCTCCCGGATCGGGATGATCATCAGCGTCGGCATCGTGACCGGCATCGCCATCAACACCGCGCACGAGCTCGGACACAAACGCGAAGAAGTCGAACGCTGGCTCTCGAAGATCGCGCTGGCGCCGTCCGGATACGGGCACTTCTATGTGGAGCACAATCGTGGGCACCACGTGCGCGTCGCCACCCCGGAGGACCCCGCCTCGGCGCGGATGGGGGAGTCGTTCTACCGCTTCTGGCCGCGCACGGTCTGGGGCTCGCTGAAGTCGGCCTGGCAGCTGGAGACCAAGAAGCACCGCCTGCGCAAGCGCTCCCCGTGGAGCCTGCGCAACGACGTGCTGAACGCGTGGCTGATGACCGTGGCGATCTTCGCGGCGCTGACCGTCTGGCTCGGCGTCGGCGTCCTGCCGTTCCTGCTCGCGCAGATGGTGTTCGGGTTCTCGCTGCTGGAGATCGTGAACTACCTCGAGCACTACGGGCTGCTGCGCCAGCGCAACGCGGCCGGCCGCTACGAGAAGGTCGAGCCGGTGCACAGCTGGAACAGCGACCGGTTGTCCACCAACGTCTTCCTCTACCAGTTGCAGCGGCACAGCGACCACCACGCCTACCCGAACCGCCGCTACCAGGTGCTGCGTTCCTTCGACGAGTCGCCGCAGCTGCCGGCCGGGTACGCGACGATGATCGTGATCGCGCTGTTCCCGCCCCTGTGGCGCCGGATGATGGACCGGCGGGTGAGCGAGCACTACGACGGCGACCTGCTGCGCGCCAACCTCACGCCGAAGCTGCGGGCGAAGTACGAGGCGCGGGCACGAGCCGGGGCGGCTGCGGACGCGCAGGGCTGACCCGAGGGGAGGCCGGGGCCGGTCGTACCCCGGCCCCGGCCGCCGCGAAGCGTTTCGGCGAGGTTTGAACGTCGCCGCACGCTGCCCGACGTCACCTCGTGCCGCATCGCGTCAGCACTGAGCCGCGTTTCATCGCCGCACGTCGCATCGCGTCGGCACCGCGCCGCATCGCCGCTTCCCATCGCGGCCGCGCCACAGCGCCCCGCCGCGGGCCGTATCGTCTTGCCGCCGCTACAGCCCCGCCCGCCGCCGCGCCCGATAGGCCGCAGCCGCCGCGCGATCGTTGCACCAGTCGCTGCAGAACCGCCGGCTCCCGGACCGGGACCGGTCCACGAACGCGCACTCGCAAGGCTTCCCCGCGCACGTCCCCAGTCGCCGTAACTCCGACTCGGCGATGAGTCCCGCGGCGGCGGCCGGGAGCCGGGCCGACAGCGCCGCCATGCCCGTGGCCCGCGGCGCCACCTGGAGCACCGGCCGGCCGTCGTCGTCGACCACCAGCTGCGGCACCGCGGCGCCGCGCACCAGCATCGGGTTGACGATCTCCACCGCCTCCTCCAGCGTCGCCGCGCTGAACACCAGCCGCAGCAGGGCCCGCAGCTCCTTCAGATCGGGCAGGTCGGTCTCGCTCAGGCCCTCGGCGACGTCCCCGTGCCCGGCGGCGCGCAGCGCGTCGCGGTACCACTGCACGCTGGTCAGCCGGTCCGGCGGATCCTCCAGCAGATCCATCGAGTTCACCAGCAGGACGGCCAGGTCCAGGTCGTCGGCGGGGAGCCGGTGGATCCAGCCGGGCGGCATGGTGAAGTCGGTCTTCGGTGAGGTCCCGGTGCCCGCCGTCATTCGCTGACCCTCCCTGGTGGCCTCGTGCCTCGGTGGCGCTGACGCGTACGCACGACACCACGGCTGCCGTGCTCTCGGAGTTCAATCCGAGCCCGGGATCCAGCCTCACGCAGGGGTTGTAGTGTCCCGGTAAATCCGGGCCAGCCCGGCGGCGGTCTCGGCGATCCGCTCCCGCAGCGACTGCGGCGCCAGCACCTCGACCCCGGCGCCCAGCTTCAGGAACTCGCCCTCGGCGTGGGTCAGCGACTCGATCGGCACCGTCGCCTTCACCCAGCCGTCGCGCTCGCAGTCGTCCTCGGCGGTGGCGTTCACCGCGTTCACCACGTCGGAGGCCATGACCTCCTCCAGCCGCCGGCGCCCGCCCGGCGACAGCCGGATCATCGCCTCGCCCTGGACCAGCCGGGTCCGGAACTCGGCGACCTGCCGCGCCCAATAGCCGGACAGGTCGAAGTCCGCGGGCCGCTCGAAGCGGCCCTCGTCGCCGTCCAGCGCGGCCAGCTCGAGGATCTGGTTCACCCGGTAGGTGTTCACCCGGCCCGCCGATTCGGCGACCGCGTACCACTTGCCGGTCTTCAGCACGATCCCGTACGGCGCCAGCGTCCGCTCCACCTCGGTCGGCGCGGTCCAGCGCCGGTAGCGCACCCGGACGCGCCGCTGGTTCCACACCGCGTCCGCCACCGCCGGCAGGAACGGGCTGGTGTCGCCGTCGTCGTACCAGCCCGGCGCGTCCAGCAGGAAGCGCTGCTGGATCCGGCCGCTGCGGTCGGCCAGCTCGGCCGGCATCGCGGCCTTCACCTTCAACTGCGCGGCCGCCATCACCGAGCCCAGCCCCAGCTCGGCCGCCGGACCCGGCAGCGCCGCCAGGAACATCGCCTCGGCCTCGTCCGCCGACAGCCCGGTCAGCCGGGTCCGGTAGCCGTCCAGCAGCTGGTAGCCGCCCGCCGGGCCGGCGTCCCCGTACAG
This sequence comes from Catenulispora sp., assembly GCA_013361685.1. Classification (GTDB taxonomy): domain Bacteria; phylum Actinomycetota; class Actinomycetes; order Streptomycetales; family Catenulisporaceae; genus Catenulispora. Next base: position 6,187 of record JABFXP010000734.1, on the reverse strand, counting down.
CGGGATGCCGGCCTCGTGCAGCGACTCCACGTCGCGGTAGACGGTCCGGACCGACACCTCCAGCTCGTCGGCGAGCTGGCGGGCGGTCATCCGGCCGCGGGTCTGCAGCAGCAGGAGCAGCGAGACGAGACGACTGGCGCGCATGCCTGGATTATGCGCTGCGGCGGGGACAAGTCGGCACAGACACAAGCGGGCACGCGGTCATGACAGCGCACAGACAAGCCGGCAAAGCAGCCGAAGGTCAGCGCGCGGCGGTGAACCCGGTCGAGACCTTCGCCGCCGAACCGGCGGCCCGCGTCTCCTCGAAGTCCGCGCGCGTGATGCCGTACATCACCAAGTCGTTGTACTTGCCCTCGCGGTAGTGGCTGCCGCGCAGGATCCCCTCGCGCAGGAACCCCGCCTTCTCCAGCGACCGCTGCTCGGCGAGGTTCTCCACGTCGGTGGCCGCCTCGATCCGGTACGCCGTCGTGCAGGAGAACAGATAGATCGTCAGCAGCCGCTGCGCCTCGGTGCCGTAACCCTTCCCACGGCCCGCAGGGACGAGCCCGATCCCGATGTTGATCGCCGGCGCCGGGATCGGCCCGTAGTGCACCGGATGCCAGCTCACCCCGCCGACGAAGCTCCCCTCGGCCTCCACCGCGAGCTGGCCGGTGACGTCGCCGTACTGCGCGGGCGGCCCGCCGGACTCCAGCTGCCGCCGCATCCGCCCCGGCGTCTGGACCCCGAAGAAGCTGAAGCGGTCGCTGTCCAGAGTCGCCGGATTGGCTTCGAGGACCGCACAGTCCTCGAGCGTGTAAGAGCGCAGCAGGACCGGGTTGCCCGGCAGGGTGAACGTCATAGCGGCCAAGTTAGCCGACTACCGCCGCGGACGCCTTGATCATCGCGGCCACCGCCTCCGTGACGATCCGGTCCACCAGTTCCTCGCAACTCGGCAGATCCTCGATCAGCCCGGTGACCTGCCCCGCCGACAGCACACCCGCCGACACGTCGCCCTCGACGAGCCCGGCCTTCAACAGCATCGGGGTGTTCGCGGCCATGACGACCTGCCCCAGACGCAACCCGTGGTGCTTGCGCATCGCCAAGCCGTCCCGAACCATCGCGCGCAACGACATGCCGGTCAGCTTCTTGAACGCCAGACCGTTGCGCGCCGACCGCACCAGCCCGCTCACCGCCCCGGACCGCTCGATCTGCTCGACCAGACCGGTCCGCAGCACCCGGTGCGGCACGCCGTCGATCTTCGGCGTGGCGACCGTCCCGGTGACGTCGGCCGCCAGATACAGCGCCTTCACCGCGTCCGGTACCCGCGAGTCCGAGGTCAGCAGGAACCGCGTCCCCATCGCGACCCCCTCGGCGCCGTAAGCCAGCGCCGCGGCCAGCCCGCGGCCGTCGAAGAAGCCGCCGGCCGCCAGCACCGGGATGTCCACCGCCGCCGTGATCTGCGGCAGCAGCAGGCTGGTGGCCACCGCGCCGGTGTGCCCGCCGCCCTCGCCGCCCTGCACCACCACGGCGTCCACGCCCCACGCCGCCACCTTCTCGGCATGCCGGCGCGCGCCGATCGACGGCACCACCACGACGCCCGCGTCCTTCAGCTTCGCGATCAGCTCCCGCTTGGGCGCCAGCGCGAACGACGCGACCCGCACGCCTTCGGCGATCAGCAGGTCCACCCGCTCCGGCGCGTCCGCGGCGTCGGCGCGCAGGTTCACGCCGAACGGCGCGTCAGTGCGCTCCTTCACCGTACGGATCGCGACCGCCAACTCCTCGTACGTCATCGTCGCCGAGGCCAGGATCCCCAGCGCCCCGGCCTTCGCGGTCGCCGTCACCAGATGCGGTCCGGCGACCCAGCCCATCCCGGTCTGCACGATCGGGTGCCGGACGCCCGCCAACTCCGTCCACCGCGTCCGGATCCGCTGCTCCAGCATGGCCGCTCATCCCCGTCCGGCGGAGGGGACCTCGCGCTCGCGGGTCTCCCGAGGATCGAGCACCTCGCGGATCAGCCGCAGCGCCTCGCCGTCCGGTTCCGGCGTGACCTCCGGGGCCTCGGTGCCGGCCAGGATGAAGCCGGTGGCCGCGACGACTTCGTCCACCGTGACGCCGGGGTGGACCGACCGCAGCCGCATCCGGTTGTCGGGCGTCGCGAAGTCGAACACCGCCAGGTTCGACACGACGCGGTGCAGCCGGTGGAACCGCGCCGCCGCCCCCACCGTCCGGGCCCGGTCGAATCCGATCCCTGACACGACGTCCACCTTCTCCACGAACACCTTGGGGGAGTGGTTCGCGATCCAGTAGCTGGTCGGATGGTTGATGGTGTTGCCCGGCGCGCCGCGCACACCGATCAGCTGCGCCTTGGGCCGCGCGAAGTCGCTCCCGATCGCGGAGATGTTCTGGTTGCCGAACATGTCCAGCTGGCTGGCGCCCATCATGACGTGCCGCGAGCCGTGCCACAGCTGGTCGAACAGCTGCCGGTACGGGATGTGCGCCTCGATCTGCGAATCCGCGCCGGTCGGGTCCGTGAGGTAGTTCGCGTCGCCGTCGGACAGCAGCAGCCCCGGCGCGAACGTCAGCTTCGCCAGCCGCGCGGACAGCGCCGGGACCAGGCCCATCGGCGAGGCGATCACCTCCCCGGCGTCGCGCCACACCTCGGCGCACGCCGCGACGCAGATCTCCGCGCGGGTCACGTCGCTCATCGGCTCGCCTCCACGAAGAGATCCCCGCCCGCGTAAGCCTTCTGCGCCGCCTCGTCGCGGCCGTAGTCCGGGACGCAGCTGGTGAAGCCCGCGCCGCCGGGCGCCTCGATCACGCCGTCCACCATCATCCGGTTGATCTTCAAGGACTGCGGCGGTCCGCCGGCGGCCAACTCGGAGGTCGCCACGACGCGTTCGCAGGAGACGTACCGCTTCTCGGCGGCCAGGCAGTACAAGTCGTCGAAGTAGATATCAGGACCCAGATACTGGGTGTTGCCGTACGGATCCGCGCGGTTCATGTGGACCAGCGCCACGTCCAGGTGGATCGCCGGCATCGCCAGCAGTTCTTCGGCGTCCTCGTACGGCGACGTCACCGTCTTCAGCCCCGGGTTGAAGGTCATGACGTCGGAACCCAGTCCGGCGCGCGTGGGCAGGAACGGCAGCCGCAGCGCGGCGGCGTACAGGCCCCACTGCAACGCGCCTTCGTCGAACTCCGCGACTTCGATCTCGCCGCCCTGCCGTGCCTTGCGGAAATGCGGGTCCAGCGCGATCGAATCCAGGGACACGAACCCGTAGACGGCTTTGCGGACCTTCCCGGTCGCGCACAGCATGCCGACGTCGGGCCCGCCGTAGGACACGACCGTCAGGTCCTTCAGACTCGACTTCGCGATCGCCGTCACCAGCGCCATCGGCTTGCGCCGGGACCCCCAGCCGCCGATGCCGACCGTCATCCCGTCCCGCAGTTCGCCCACGACGTCGTCGACGCTCATCCGCTTGTCGCGCATGGGTTGCCTCATCCCTTCCCCTCGACGAACTTGTCGCGTTCCTCGTCGGCGATCCCGGCCAGGTTGATCTCGAAGGTGTAGCCCTGCTCGTAGCGGTAGGAGCGTTTGACGTCGACCGGGTCGATGCCGTTCAGCGCGGCCTTGGCGGCGCGGATCACCGCCGGGTGCTTGGCGGCGATCTCGGCGGCCAGCTCCAGCGCTCGTTCGTGCAGCTTCTCCCGCGGCACGACGTCCCACACCGAGCCGAACTCCAGCAGCCGCCGCGCCGGGACGGTGCGCGCCGTGTAGTACATGGTCCGCAGATAGTGCTGCGGGACCAGGCGGCTCAGGTGCGTCGCGGCGCCGAGCGCGCCCCGGTCCACCTCCGGCAGCCCGAAGTAGGCGTCGTCGCTGGCGATGATGCTGTCGGCGTTGCCCACCAGCCCGATGCCGCCGCCGACGCAGAACCCGGCGACCTCCGCGATCACCGGCACCGCGCACTCGTAGACCGCGGCGAACGCCGCCGCGCAGCCGGCGTTCGCGCCGAGCAGCGCCTCGAAGCCCTCGGTGTTCTGCATCTCCTTGATGTCCACGCCGGCGTTGAAGCCCCGGCCCTCGGCACGCAGGACGACCACCCGGGTCGCGGGATCCGCCCCGGCGGCGCGGACCGCGTCGGCCAGCGCGAACCAGCCGGCCACCGGCAGGGCGTTCACCGGCGGGTGGTCCACGGTGACCGTGACGACGCCGCGGTGCTCGGGCAGCGGCTCGGGGGTGCTGGTGACGGCCAAGGCGGCCTCCCGGAGGACTCGACGGCGGAGCAACCTAGCATTTGCTTGGGATCCTAGCGGTCGCTCGGAGGGGTGACCAGAGCGGCGCGATGCGCGGGGCGGGCGGACAGTGGCCGGTAGAGACGTGGACCCCGACCCGATCGGAGGCGGTGCAGATGTCCGAGGAGCAGCGCGACCAGCCGCGCGAGGAAACGGACGAGACGGGCGCGGGGGGCACGAGAGGCGGGATGGGCGCGAGCGGCGAGGTCGGCCGACGGCCCACCGGCCCCGGCGGGGCCACCGAAGCTTCCGCGGCCGAGGAGACCGCCGCCTCCGCCGGAGCTGGAAAACACCATGTCCGGCCCGCCATGGTCGGAGCCGGGTCCCACGACGCCGGCGTCACCGGCGTGACCGGCGCGACCGCGGAGAGCACGCACGACGTCGTCGGCGAAGGCGCGCCCCGCTACGCCGACGACCCCGACGACATCCCGGCACACGGTTCGGAGCAGTCCTGGAGCGCGGCGCCGCACCCCGGCTACGTCGCCGACCCCGCCTCGGGCTCCACGAATCGGCGCATCGCCGCCGGCACGCTGATCGGCTGCCTGGCACTGGCGCTGTTCGTCTTCTACGCCGTCCACGTCCTCACCAGCCGCTCCTCCAACGGGTTCGGGCCGGCGCCGTGGACCGCCGCGGTCACCAAGGACGGTGCGGTGGTCGGCGGGATCAACGCGCAGAACAGCGACGTGGCCCCGCCGGTCAAGATCCCGCCTGACGCCACCTACGGCACCGGAGGCGGGCAGCCTTAGACCTCCCGTCCCCTCCGCTCGTCCCCTCGCCGTTCTCACCTGCGCGAACACCGTCCCTGACAGCCGCTGACACTCCCGGTGCCGCGGCTGTCAGGGGCTATCAGCGCCGTGTGCGCGCCTTGTCAGCGACGTCCCTGAAGCTCGTACCAGCACACCGAGACGAGCCGACGCGACAGCGCTGACGAGGGGACGGGGTCGATGACCACCTACGCGATCGAGGCAGAGGGCCTGCAGAAGACTTTCGGCGACACCAAGGCGCTCCAGGGCGTCGACCTGTTCGCCAAGCCCGGCACCGTGCACGCGGTGCTGGGGCCGAACGGCGCCGGCAAGACCACCAGCGTGCGGATCCTGGCCACGCTGATCCGCGCCGACGCCGGCTCGGCCCGGATCGGCGGCTTCGACGTGGTCAAGCAGGCGGAGAAGGTCCGCTCCACCATCGGCCTGACCGGCCAGTACGCCTCGGTCGACGAGGACCTGACCGGCCTGGAGAACATGGAGCTGATCGGGCGGCTGCTGGACCTGTCCAAGCGGGACGCCCGGGCCCGCGCCGCCGAGCTGCTGGAGTGGTTCGACCTCACCGAGGCCGCCAAGCGCCCGGCCAAGACCTACTCCGGCGGCATGCGCCGGCGCCTGGACCTGGCGGCCTCGCTGGTCGGCCGGCCCTCCGTGATCTTCCTGGACGAGCCCACCACCGGCCTGGACCCGGCCAAGCGCGAGGACATGTGGCTGGTGGTGCGGCGGCTGGTCGGCGAGGGCTCGACCGTGCTGCTCACCACCCAGTACCTGGAGGAGGCCGACGCCCTGGCCGACGAGGTGACGGTGATCGACCGCGGCCGGGTGATCGCCCACGACACCCCGCTGGGCCTCAAGCGCGTGGTCGGCGGCCAGACCCTGACCGTGCAGCCCTCCGACCCGGCCCGCCTGGCCGACGCCGCCGCGCTGCTCCAGCAGGTCTCCGGCAGCAAGGCCGAGTCGCCGCGCCAGGGCGTGGTGGCGGTGCCGGTCAAGGACGACAGCGCCCTGACCGAGACCGTGGCCCGGCTGCACGCCGCCGGGATCGGGGTGCACGAGCTGTCGCTGCACCTGCCGAGCCTGGACGAGGTGTTCTTCTCGCTGGTCGGCCGGCGGGCCGGGGACGACAAGGCGCCGGTCGGTCCCGGTTCCGGCGG
>JABFXP010000725.1 GCA_013361685.1 Catenulispora sp. | reverse complement strand
AGACGAGATCGACAGCCCGGCGGGCAGACCGCTCGCCGAGTAGGTCAGCGTCTGACCAGCCGCAGAGTCAGAACCCTGAATCTGCAACCCGCTGATCGCCGTCCCAGCCGCCCCACTCTGAGCGCCAGGGTTAGTCACCGTGACCGTATTGCCGCTGCTAGACAGAGGCGTGACGGTGATGTGATAGCCGTAGGCAGAGTTCATCGACGAGATCGGCACCGTGATCGATCCGTTGGACACCGTATATGTACTCTGCGAAATCGTGGTCGGGCCGGAAACCGCGACCGTGCGTCCCGGAGAAGGCGTGGACTGCAGCGTGACGCTGACCTGCGAACTGCCGGAGAACCCGGACAGCGCACTCAGCCCGTTCACGGTGACCGCGGTCGAGCCGCTGCCGCCCCCGAAGACCACGTTGACCTGGTTCTGTCCGGGACTCACCGCCGCGGCCCCGTCCAGCCCACCGCCCGGCGGCGTCGTGCTGACCATGTTGCCGGTCATGCCCGCGTACCAGTCGTACAGCCAGTACGCCCCGTTCGGACTACCGCCCTGGCCCGTCAGCAAGTCGCCCAGCGCTCCGGACTGGTTCCAGAACGCCAGCTCCGCGTTGTTCACCCCCAGCCGCTCGAACTGCGCGATGTAGCCGACCAGCGCACCCGGCACGCCGACCTGCGCCGGGGCGGCGTACTCCTCGATCGCGATCGGCCGCGGGCTGATGCCCAGGCTGGTCTCCAGATTGGTCACCGTCGCCACATCGCCGGCGATCTTCGAAGAACTCTCCAACTCATGCCACGCGATAATGTCCGGCACCGTGTTGGTGGCCACCGCGTTCTTCAGGAAGTTCTGCATGTCGCTGATGTTGTCCGAGAAGCTCGGCCCCTGGATCGGCGTCGTCGGATCCAGCGAGCGCACCTGCTGGTAGGTCTTGGTCCAGAACGACTCGAAGGTGCCGTTGGCAGACAACCACGTGTTGTCCGGCTCGTTCCACAACTCCCAAGACGCCAGATCCGTGAGCCCCGCAGCCTTCACCTGCTGAATCTGCGAGGAGACCGCGTTCGGCCACGAGCTCCAGCTGAACTGGTACGGCCAGCCCGCGTAGTAGTCGGACAGGCGGTCCACCAGCTTCGCACCGGCCTTCTCCGCCTCAGGCGCCACCTTCAGAATGTCGCCGCTGCCCTGCTGGTGGCCCCCGGCCGGCATCTGCACGAACGTGTTCGGATGCAACGGCTCGACCAGGCTGTCGGCCGGCGTCGTGGCAGTGGCCAGGCCGTAGAGAGACCCGGTGGCCACATGCGTGACAGGCCGGAACGGCTGGTTGGCGTTGACCACGAGCGTACTCACGGCTGCGTGCGCGGGCACGGCCAACGACACCACGGCCGAGGCCACGGCCAAGGTGAGGGCCACCCCGGATGCCGCCGCTTTCGGACCACGACTTCGCATGAAATCTCCCGGAATTGAGCGATGTTAGCGGTAACACTCCTAGGCGCGGCCTTCCAGCAACAATCTGCGCCGCTCCGGCCGGGAAGCTGCCACGGCACGCCCAACACGTCAAGGGCTCAACTCCGAGGGCTGATGAACCCCCATGAGGTCACACAAGAATGTTGCCTGGTCAGATGGCGGCTGCGGCCGAACCCAACCGGGCGCTGAGAACGCTCTGAAGCCAGCCTCCTGCGAAAGTTTCCTGACGCACCCGATGCCTGGGCGGCCGGTTTCGCCGCGTGCGGCTTGATCGTCTTCCGGATCAAGACCCGCACCCGCCGCCAGGAGGTCGGACCCGCTGTCGGTCTCGGACGCCAGGGCGAGACCGCGCACGGATGACGGCGGCCGGCGGACTGCCGCTCACCTCCCCATGCGAGAGGTGAGCGTGCAGAACGAGGTCAGCCGTTGGTGACTTTCAGCGTCCAGTTACATTCACTGTTCACCGACAGGTAGTGATCACCAGGATTGTCGTGGACATAACTGGTATCGCCGCCCTTGGCCGCAAGAGCATTGGCCAACGTATCGCCCAGGTCCCCGTCGACCTGCAGGATGAAGTTGCCATTACCACCGGCGTTGGCGCAGTCGAAAGTGTATGACACCGACCATTCCGCGCTCGTGGTGAAGGTCTTCGTCTTCTTGATGCCGTCGCCCGAGGTGGTGAAGACCACGGTCGACTTGGGCGCAGCCGCGCTGCTGGGCGCTGGCGCGGCGGCCGCGGCGGGTGTGGCGGTGACCGTGGCCGTGACGGTGACTGGAGCCGCCGCCGGTGCTCCGCCACGGGGTGTCGCTGTCGTCGTCACGACTGACTGCGGAACGGCGGCTGGTGTGGCGGTATCAGTCTTGGCGTCGTGTCCGGAGGCGCTGCCGATGCCCACACCGAGAAGCAGCGCGCCGGTACAGCCGAGGATGGCTGTGCGGCGGCGAACCGTGGGCTTCGGTACGTCCGGTACCGGCGCTTGCCAGACTGCTTGCTGTGGGTCTGTTTGCGGCACGACAGCCGAACGAGTACGCATCGGCTGGTTGAACGAGTCCTGTTCCATGTCGAACCCCCCAGGGCGAATAAGAGCCCTGAATTTACGCCGCGCAATGTCTTGATCGGTACCACTGGGGGATCGGTACAGGGATTTTACTGCCAGTTTCGGTAGGACATTCCCGCGATTATCGGATGCTGCCAAGCCGGCCCGGTATTGCGCATGGCCCCGGCGTTCTCAACACAGGCGGCGGTCAGCGAAGATGGGGACACGAACACGGACCCTCCGATGTCGGGACGGCGTAGGAACCTCCAGATCATCAGGGTCCGTGTTCGCATGTCAAAAGGTTGTTCTAGATGGCGACCACCCGGAATCGAACGGCGACGCCGCAGCACGATCACGGACAACACCGATCAAATGTTCAGAACGCCGGAGCCGTAGATCAAGAGCAGGGCCAACGCAACCAGCCCTATGAGGGTTGGCGTACTGACGCGGACCGTCGCGATTGGTCGTGTCTGGCGCCTTGTTTTTGTTCGCATTCTTCCATGGTCGCCGCTAGACCGGAGCAATACAGTAGGGCTACCCCCACCCTAGTGGAAAACAAATCGCACTACGTCAGAGACGTGACATTCGGCGAAGACCACAGCAACACCCGCACCGGCCACGCCCCGGCCAACCTCGCCACTTGCCGCAACCTGGTCATCGGCACCCTGCGCGCCGCCGGACACACCAACATTGCCCACGCCAGAAGCCTCCAAGCCAACCGCTACGACCGCGCGATCACCCTGCCCGACCTGTGACAAAACCTGTGACAAAAACGGACAAGAATCTAGAACGCCGGGGCCGTGGGTATTGCGAGGCAATAGAGCCGCTTCAAATGGCAGATCTTCACGAACGCGGCCAGCGGGCTATCGTCCCAGTTCGTCCAGCGCGGCCCTGCGACCCCTCGTGTAGCTGTTAAGCATGCCTCGGACATGGAGGGCCCGTTGTCCCAGCGGCTCCCACGGGGCAAGCGGCGCCGGGCTGTCCGGCTCTTTGCTCACGCGGGCGTTCAGAGCGAACGCCGTGAGGGTGACGTTGAGAGTGTCGCCGGCGGCGAAGCGCAGTTTCACTGTCCCATCGCCGAAACCGGCGATCTTTGCGGCGCGGCCGTCGTACACGACGCTGCCGCGCGACGTCACTGCTGTGTCGATACGCGCCATGCCTGGATCATGGCGCACAGAGGCATCGGATCCCGAGTTCCTCGGCATTGAATCACCGAATAGAGTGAATCCTTGTTCGGACTCTTGCCCCTGGCGAGAGGCCTTGTCCACGTTCACAACCGCTACGGGTTCACGGCTCGCACGGCGTCGCGGCGGGAAGCCGGCCCGCCGCGAACGCGGCCGGCGAAGCTCCCACCAGCGCGCGGAAGTCGGCGGTCATGTGGGACTGGTCGTAGTAGCCGGCATCAGAGGCAAGTCGTGCCCAGTCACCAGTTTCCGCCCCGGCCAGCACTCGGCGGACGCGCTCAATACGGGCGAAACGCTTGGGGGACAGGCCTACCTGGCTGGTGAACAGGTCCCGCAGTCGCCGTTCGCTGACCAGCAACCGCCGAGCCAGTACGCCGAATCGCTCCTCCGTGGTGGACAACGACCGAATCGCCTCGCGGACCAACCGGCTCGGCGGGTCCGCGACATCGTCCAGCTGCTCCATCAGCGACTCCTCGAAGCGTCGCAGAATGAGCTCAGGATCGTTCAGCTCATTGAGCCTGGTCTCCAGACGCCGGGCGCGATCGCCCCACAGCTCAGTGAGCCGCAGGCCATCGTCTCGGAGCTCATCGACCGGGACGCCGAGCACAGCTCCAGCCGTGCCGGGACGCAGCCGGATCCTGACGCACACCGGCAGGTCTTTCCCGGGATGGTACGACGCGCGGCTGCGGGGACCGACCACGCGCACGTCCCCGTCCCGCAAGCCGGTCCGCCGGTACACAAGCGCAGTGGCGGTGTCGGGCAGATGGGCCACAGGGAGTCGTTTGTCGGGACGCACCAGCGTCACGTCCGCGATCCACGGCCTCAGCGCGGGCGTCGCGATCATCGCGTCCATGCCGACCAGGGTACGGCCTGCCGAATTCTCCTATATCCGCAAGGCATCGGACCGGCACCGTACTCCTCATGATCCTTGTTACGGGTGCGACAGGCACCGTCGGCACTGAACTGGTCCGTCTCCTGATCGAGCGCGGCGAGCACGTCCGCGCGATGAGCCGGAACCCGGCCGGCGCCAACCTCGCCGCGGAAACTGTCCGGGGCGACTTCGACGACCCGGCCTCCCTTGCCACCGCCGTCGCCGGAGCAGATGCGGTCTTCCTCCTGGACGCCCCGGGCCCGTGGATCGAGCGGCACGACCTGGCGATGCTCGACGCCATCCGCTCCCACGACGTGGGCAGGGTGGTGAAGCTGTCCGCCATCGGCACCGGAGAGAACACCGAACTCAGAACCAGCGGCTGGCACCTGCCCGGCGAACAGGCACTCCGCACAAGCGGAACAGCGTGGACCATCCTGCGGCCCAGCAGCTTCGCCAGCAACACCCTGTCCTGGGCCACGATGATCCGCGCAGGCCAGCCCGTCCCGAACCTGACAGGCAACGGCGCCCAAGCGGTGATCGACCCGCGCGACATCGCCGAGGTCGCCCTCGAGGCACTGACCACATCCGCCCACACAGGCGCGACCTACACCCTGACCGGTCCGGAACTCCTGAGCGCCCCGGACCAGGTCGACATCTTGCGCAAGGTACTCGGCCGCACCATCGACATCATCGACGTACCGCTGGACGTGGCAAGACAACAGATGCTCAGCGCCGGCCGCGACCCCGACTTCGTCGAAACGGCGCTCCGCGGACAGCAACTCATTGCCCGAGGCGGCAACGCCCGCCAGACCGACGACGTGCAGACCGTGCTCGGCCGCCCGGCACGTACCTACGCCGCTTGGGCGGAAGACCATCGCCAGGTATTCGGCTGCTGAGTCGTCGCTGAGCCACCAGGCCAGGTGAGCGCGTTTCGCAGGGTCCTGCCAAAAGCGCGGCTGTCGCCGTAGTCTGACTGAGCGTGTGTGCGCGGCAGCCCAGCGTCCTACGCGCACTGGGGAGCTCTGAGGGGGAACTATGGGAGAGCTGACGGTCAAGGAGTGGAAGCGTTACGGCAAGGACCGCCTGTACATCACCGACAGCACCGGTGGGAATGTCGGCTACTACGATCGCCAGACCAGCAAGCTCCACGTTGAAGACCCCGATATGCAGTACCGCGCGTTGGCGGCCCTGACGCCGTTCCTCAGCGGCGATATCAGGGCCTTGGCTCACGTCGTCGAATCGGCTCCGCCCGCGTCCGGCACGGACCTGACGAACAACATCGCTGGAGGCGCTGTCAGCGAGCGAGCTGCGGAGCTCTCCCCGGGGCGTTTCCAGCGCATCGCGGCGAAGCTCCTCGGCATCCGGACAGAGGCGACATCGTGGGAAGTCGGCGCGGCAGGTGAGCGTCGGGTCGGTGATCGTCTCGACCGGCTTAAGGGTCATGGCTGGAGTGTTCTGCACTCCATACCGCTCAAGAGCGGCGCGGACATAGATCACCTCATCATCGGGCCCGGCGGCGTGTTCACGATCAACACGAAGCACCACCCTGGCGCACGCGTCACCGCCAAGGGCGACTTCGTCCGCGTGAACGGCCAGCTCAACCACTACATCCGGAACAGCCGGCATGAGGCCTCTGCTGCCGCGAGGCGATTGACCTCCGCGTGTCGTATGCCTGTCGGCGTCACCGGCGTTCTTGCTTTCGTCGGCGTCCAATCTCTGAGCGTCAAGGAACCGCCTGTGGACGTCCTCATCGCCCCAGGAGAACGACTGGAGCGTCTGTTCCTCACAGCTCCGCAGACGCTCAGCCCCGACATGCAGCAGCGCATCTACGCCGTTGCCCGGCGCGGCGAAATCTGGCTTTCCTAGCAACCCGTCCGGCTCGCGCGCTGCGGAGCCCTTGAACGATCTCGCGTAGTTTCTGCACTTCTTCATCATGATGCACTGCCTCAATTTCTCAACGTGACCTTGCGGTATGACCTGCCTGCGAAGGTCCGCGGCGGTGACGCGTGCGAGTGAGTGTCAGGTCATGCCGGCGAAACACATGCAGCCGCTTCGGAACACATTGTTAACGAATGCGATCCCGCTTCCATGGCACGAAGCTGACATCAGCGTTGACATTGCCTTATCGAAGGGTACGTAATTGTCGCCGGCGGCCCGGCCGGGGGACCACTGCCGTCATCTCGGCCCTTCCGGGCGACTTCCGCGAGAGCACATGGAGATTCGAACCTTGCAGACCCCCGTAAGAAGCGCTGCGCGCAGAGGCATAATCCTCGGCAGCGCGGTCGCACTCGGCGCCGCGGCGTTGACGGTGCTGGGCCTACCGGCCACAGCCGTCGCCGCCTCAAGCCCCGTCTCCGTCTCCACCACCGGCACCACCACCAGCACCCTCGCCGCCACCTCCGACGCTGCCACCACTACCGCCACCACCAGCAGCAACGGCAAAGGTAAGCTCCTCGAACCGGTATGCACGGAGCGGGGCGTCGCGAAGAAGGCCGCGTGTCTGGCCCTCCGCTACACCCCCCAAGCGAAGACCAACGCGTCACTTGCGCAGTCGCTCGCACAGCCGTCTCTGCTGACCTCCGCGCCGAGCGGCTACGGCCCCGCCGACCTGCTCAGCGCCTACGACCTGCCCGCTGACGGCGGCGCGGGCCAGACCATCGCCATCGTCGACGCGCTGGACGACCCCACCGCCGAGGCGGACCTGGCGGTCTACCGCGCGCAGTACGGCCTGCCCGCATGCACCACCGCCAACGGCTGCTTCTCAAAGGTCGACCAAAGGGGCGGCACCAACTACCCGTACTCGGACGCCGAGTGGGCGGGCGAGATATCACTCGACCTTGACATGGTCTCCGCGATCGCGCCCGAGGCTCACATCCTGCTCGTCGAGACCGACGACGCCGGCGACATCTCTCTCGGCGAGGGCGTCAACGAGGCGGTCGCGCTGGGCGCCAAGTTCGTCTCCAACTCCTACACCGAGCCGGAGAACCCGCAAGAGGCGGCGAACCTCGACGGGTTCTACAACCACCCCGGCGTCGCCGTGGTCGCCGCGTCAGGTGACGCGGGCTACGCCGTGAACTACCCGGCGGCGTCGCAGTACGTCACGGCCGTCGGCGGCACGACGCTGACTAAGGACCCGAACACACTTCGCGGCTGGACCGAAGCGGTGTGGAACCGCGACGGCTTCTACGCCCCCGGTTCCGGCTGCTCCGCCTACGAGCCCAAGCCGACCTTCCAGACCGACACCGGCTGCGCCAACCGCACGGTCGCCGACGTCTCCGCCGTCGCGGACGGGGTGGCCGTCTACCAGACATACGGCGCCCGGACACCGGGCTGGGGCGAGTTCGCCGGCACCAGCGTCGCGACTCCCGTCATCGCGAGCATCTACGCCGACGCCGGGACGCCCACGCCCGGCACCTACCCCAACTCCTACCCCTACGCCACGAACGGCGCCGGACTCAACGACGTCACCAGCGGTGCCAACGGCAGCTGCCCCACGACCTACCTCTGCACCGCCGGCCCCGGCTTCGACGGCCCGACCGGGCTCGGCACGCCCGTGGGTCTGTCCGCCTTCAGCAACGGCCCGCGGGGCGTGCTTTCCGGCACGGTCACCGATTCGGCCACCGGGAAGCCGGTGAACGAGGCCGTCGTCTCGGCCGACGGCTTCACCACGCGGACCAACGCGCAGGGACACTATTCGATCCAGCTGCCGGTCGGCGACGACACCGTCTCGGTCAGCGCCTTCGGCTACACCACCGCCGGCGCGGACTTCACCATCACCGACGGCGGCAGCACGACCGGGAACATCACGCTGAAGCCCATCCAGCGCCACACCGTCACCGGCAAGGTGACCGACGGATCCGGTCATCACTGGCCGCTCTACGCGCAGGTACAGGTCGAGACAGACCCCGACGGCCCGGTCTGGACCAACCCCGCCACCGGCGTCTACCGGATCTCCCTTCCGCAGGGCCAGACCTTCAAGCTGGACGTGACCAGCGGCATCGCGGGCTACGACCCGGCGACCACACAGGTCGCTGTCGCCCAAAGTGACACGAAGGCGGACATCGCGTTGACCGCCGACGCCGAGCAGGCGACGGCCCCGGGCTACGCCCTCCAAGTCGGCGGCCAGACCCAGACCTTCGACTCCGCCACCTCCGCCCCGACCGGATGGACGGTGACGAACGCCGCGGGCACGAACCACGGATGGGAGTTCACCGATTACGAAGGCCGCGGCAACCTCACGGGCGGCACCGGAAACTTCGCCATCGTGGACAGCGACTACTACGGCTGGTCCCAAGACAGCCAGCTGACCAGCCCCGCGGTCGACCTCAGCAGTGTCGGAGCCGCCGACCTGTCCTTCGACACCAGCTACCTCGAGACCAACGGCGAGAAGATGAACGCCGACGTCAGCACCGACGGCGGCGCGACCTGGTCGACCGTGTGGTCGGCGCCGATGCAGGCGGCGAACTACCAGCACGTCTCGGTCCCCCTGCCCGGGGCGGCCGGTCACTCCGGCGTGATGGTGCGGTTCCACTACACCGCCAGCTGGTCCTACTTCTGGCAGATCGATGACGTTCTTATCAGTACACACACTCTCACGCCCACGCCGGGCGGCCTGATCGTGGGCGCGGTGACGGACGCGAACACGGGCGCCGGTCTGGTCGGAGCGACCGTGACGACCACGCGCGGCACGACGACGACGGCCACGACCATCGCCACCCCCGGCGACCCGAACGTCGCGGACGGGTTCTACGACCTGTTCATGCCGGGCTCCATCGTCCAGCCGATCACCGCGACGGCGCCGGGCTACAAGAGCCGCACCGAGCCGGCAGCAGTACTCCCCGACCTCACGGTCTGGGCGCCGTTCGGAATGAAACCGCTCGACTGATCCTCGGCCGCGTGTCGGCAAGCGGTGCCCGCCGGAACACTCCGGCGGGCACCCGCGCTGATTTCCCAATCTGAGACACGCAGAACCTGCATCAACCGCCTTTAGCAGACATCGACATCGCCTCCAGCCGCCGGTAGACGGTCGGCGGCCAGCCCGAATGCATGCGTCTGGTCAGTTCTTGCGGCCGCCCAGCAGCCGGGCGATCAACCCGCCGCCGGAGCCGCCCCCGCTTTGGGCGCAGTCGCAGCGTTCTGACTTGGACACGCCGGACAGTACCTGTTCCACGTGCATTCCACAGCCGCGATAGGTGGCCTTGCCGCAGTTCTTGCAGGTGACGCGCTGACACATGAGGGAATCTCCTTCTCTACCTTCTTCGTGGACATTGTCTCGGGTGGTTCCCGGGACGTCTTGACGGGGCTGCTCAACCGATGAGCGCCAGCCCGGACCGGAGGGCCGTGTAGCCGGCGACGGCGAAAAGCATCACCGTGAAAGCTTTGGACAGGGCCACGGCGGGCACCGCGTCGGCGACCCGCCGGCCGGCCAGCGAACCGGCCAACGCCGCCAGGGCGAACGGGACGAGCAGCGACCAGTGAACCGTCACGTGCCCGACGCGGGCCGACAGCGCGGCGGCGGAGTTGACGGCGATGATCAGCAGCGATGTTCCCACGGCCACGGGCATCCGGTAGCCCAGCACCATGACCAGTGCCGGGACTATGAGGAAGCCCCCGCCGACTCCGAAGAACCCGGTCAGGAAACCGACGGCCAGTCCGGCCAGCGCGATCATCACCGTCCCGTCCGCTCTGCGGTCGGCGGCCCGGCGTCCCCGCCCGGCGGCGACAGCGGTGTCAGAAGCCTGTGTCGGGGTGCGCACAACCGTTGCGACAGCGGTGGATCCGCCCTCCGGGACCAGGCCGAGGTACGGGCCGGGGGACGCCGTGCGTGAGGTTTGCGGCGGGATCGCTTCGTGTTCGGGAACACTCGGCGCGGGTCGCCGGGCAGTCATCGCCACGCCGGCTGCGAGCATCAACGCCGCGAAGCCGAGCAGCAGGACGTTCGGGTCGATCCGGCCGTTCACAGCTGTTCCGGCATAGGAGGCCGCGGCGCCGGTCAGGCCGAAGGCCAGGCCCGGCCCCCAGCGGACGGTTCCGGTGCGCGCGTGCGCCATGGTGCCGGCCACCGCGGCGACACCTACGATGACCAGGCTCTCCGTGGTCGCCGTACGAGCGGGCTCGCCCAGCAGGTAGACCAAGGCCGGGACGGTGAGGATGGAGCCGCCGCCGCCCAGAGCACCCAGGGCCAGCCCGATCAGCAGGCCCAGGGCGAGGGTCGCGAACAGCATCACGGAACCGCCTTGCCGGTTGCCGCCATCCCTTCGACCTCGGCGATGACGGTGTCAGCGACGCTCGGACCGGGCGGACGCACGGCATGCTCGAAGTCGTCGTCAGACGGACGCACGGCGTTCTCGAAGTCGTCGTCGACGTGAACGACGCGGCGGCCGTCGGCGGCGAGCATCGAAGCGGCGATGGAGGCGCGATACCCGGCGGCGCAGTGCACCCACACCTCCCCGTCCGGGACTTCGGCGAGCCGGTCCCGCAACTCGTGCAGCGGGATGTGCACGGCGCCGGGCAGGTGACCCGCCGCGTATTCGAGGTCGCGCCGCACATCGAGCACGACCACCGGCCGGTGGTGGCGCACCTGGGCCAGCTCGGCGAACCCGGCCCGCGGATGGCTTCGCAGCGGCCGGCCCCCGGCCAACGCCTCGATGCGGCCCGTGGCCTGCGCTGCCGGGTCGACGCCGATGCGGGACAGCTCCCGGCGTGCCTCCAGCACCTGCGCCGGAGTCTCGGCCAGCAGCGTCAGCGTCGCGTCGGCCGGGACGATCCACCCCAGATACGTGGCGAAGCTGCCGTCCAGCCCGACGTTGATCGTCCCCGGGATGTGCCCGGCCGCGAACACGATCCGGTGTCGCAGATCGACCACCCACTCGCCGGCGTCCACCGCCTCCCGGATGGCGGCGGCATCTGCCCGGCGCGGCATGTCGAGCTCGCTCGGCCCGGGACCGTCGGCATTGGCCGGGCCCATGCGGGCGTAGTACGCCGGCCAGGCGTCCAAGCCCGCGAGCAGCTGTGCGATGAACGTCTCAGTGTCAGCGGTGGTCAGGGCGGGGTTGGTGGTGCGCTCGATGCCGATGGTGGAGGCGTCGGCCGCGCTCTGGCTGGCGGCGCAGAAACTGCCGAAGCCGTGCGTCGGCAGCACGCGGGCCGCATCCGGCAGCGTCGCGAGCCGCTGTGCCGAGGCGTGCTGATGTTCCGCCAGAGCCCGGGTGTGCTGTGCCCCGAGCAGGTCGGGGCGACCGACCGCGCCGTGGAGCAGCGATCCGCCGGTGAACACTCCGTCCGTGATCCATATGCCGTCGGCCTCATGCTCCAGCACATAGGACAGGTGGGTGAAGGTGTGGCCGGGCGTGGCCAGGGCCCTGATACGCATGTTCTCGCCGACCGCGATGAGGTCGCCGTCCCGGACCGGAATCCGGGCGAAGGACACCGGATCGTCGGCGTTGACGTGGTACTCCGCCCCGGTTGCTTCGGCGAGGGCGTAGCCACCCGTGAGGTAGTCGTTGTGGATGTGCGTCTCGAAGACGTGTGTGATCCGCACTCCGGCGGCGTCCGCGACGGCCAGGACGCGGTCGATATCGCGCTGGGGATCCACCACCAGTGCCGTCCGGCCGTCATGGGCCAGATAGCTGCGATCTCCCAGAGTAGGGGTGTCGATCGGGACGATGGTCGGCTCGACGATCGGCATCAGCGCGGCTCCTTTCCAACGCTCAGCGCTCACGGGCGCCTACGACGAGCGGCCGTCCGGCGCGCGCCCACCTGCCGGTGCCCTCTCCGTTCATATACCCCTGGGGGTATCGTGACCTCTACCGTAACCCATGAATCGGCCCCGTTGTCAAACGTCCGGGCGGACCGGGCGCTATACCCCCGGGTGTATGCTGGAAAGCACCTGGAATCGATCGGAGAAGCAACCATGCAGGTGCAGGAAGACGTCGTGGGCGACGTGGTCAAGCGACTGCGCCGCGCCGAGGGGCAGATACGCGGAGTGATCGCCATGCTGGAAGCCGGCCGGGACTGCGCCGACGTGGTCACGCAGCTCGCCGCGGTGTCCCGCGCGCTGGACAAGGCCGGGTTCAAGGTCATCGCCAGCGGGTTGGAGCAGTGCATGTCCGGCGAGGGCGAGGAGCGGACCGCGGACCTGGCCAAGATGGAGAAGCTCTTCCTCTCCCTGGCCTGAGAGGCGCCACGCGGTTCACCAGCTTGAGGGCCGCCGCCGCCAGCCGGCGACCCGGCGGGTGCGCCGGCCTCGATCGTGCCCGTCGTCAGCTCACCTGAGCGACCTTCGGCTCGAAGCGGCGGAAGGTGAGACTGACGCGGCAGCCGGCCGAGCGATCCCGGGGAACGGCATGGGTCCAACCGCGCTGGGTCACGGCGGTCATCAGCAGCAGTGAGCCGTGCTCAAGGGCGAATTCCTCGCGGTGGAGCCGGTCGAGGCTGCGGAAAGCCAGACGGCGCGTCGCGCCGAGAGAGACGATGGCGATCGCGCTTCCGGAGACGAGACCGTCATAAGAGTCCTGATGGAAGCCCATCGTGTTGTCGCCGTTCTCGTACAGATTCGCCAGGCAGTTGTTGAAGGGATGGCCGGCGCGCTCACTGGCGCGGGCACCGATCGCCGCGATCCGCGGGGGCATCGGAGTGGCGTCATACTGCTGACCGGAATAGTTGTACGGCACGCCGAAGCTAGCGGTCCGCCGTGCGCGCATACGGTCGTCCCACGCGACTCCGTCCAAGACGAAGGCCAAGTCGGAGTCGGGATCGGCCAATGCGCCCGGGTGGTAGTGGATATCGAGCGGCGGCGGTGTCATCGCTTCTCCAGACGGACCAGCCACCTCGCGTCGTGACGTGGTCGTCATCAGTGGCATCGGCCACCAAGCATCTCGCTGCCGACCGCAGGCCTTCCACCGACTTTCAGGAGCGGCGCGGAGGCAGGCAGCGAGAACATCCCGCCCCTGCGGCCGTGCCCAGCCGGGCTCGGCTCTGCATCCTCGGCGGCCGATCACCAGCCCTTTGTGCAGGCCGTTATCTCAGTGGGAACTTGATCCTCTGTCAGGGCCGCAGGCCGGACCTCAGACCGACCTCCACAGGGACGGTCGGTCTCGCCGGACACAGGACACGTCGTCAGCGCAGCGGTCCCACATCGAGCCAGCCGCGATCAGCCGACCGGCAGCGTCGTCCACTTCTGATTGGCGCCACCGTTGCAGTCCCACAGGACCACCTGCGTGCCGTCGGTGGTGGACAGGCCCGGGTCGTCGAGGCAGCGGCCGGAGACCGGATTGCGGTACCCGCCGTTGTAGGCCTGCCAGACTTGGTTACTGCCGCCGTTGCAGCTCCAGGTCTCCACCTTCGTACCGTTGGCGGTGCCGAGGCCGGTGGCGTCCAGGCACTTGCCCTCGGCGCGCAGCGTGCCGTCGGCATAGGCCGACCACCACTGGGCGTTGCCGCCGTTGCAGCTCCAGATCTGGACGGCCGCCCCGTCCGTCGTGCTGCCGCCGTTGACATCCAGGCACTTGCCGGCGATGCCGGACTGCACCGCGCCGCCGGCCGGGGCCGGAGCCTTGAGCCAGCCCGCGGCATCCGCCGCTTGGACGCCCCCGTTGAAAGCGTCAGCCATCTTCTTGTAGCCGCCGTCATTCGGGTGCAGCGAGTCGGACAGATCCGCGGCGGTCAGGGCGCTCATGTCGACGTAGCGGACGTGTTTGCCGGCCGCCTGCTTGGCCTGGACGATGCCGGGGATCTGCTGGTTGAAAGCGGCGCGGTTCTGCTCCTCCACGGAGCTGGTGGAGACGATCACCGAGCCGACCAGGACGGTGGCGTCCGGGGCGTCGGCGGTGAGCTGGTCGATCAGGGCACTGAGGCGGCTCGGCGCAGTGGCGACCTGATAGTTCTGGTTGAGGTCGTTGGTGCCGATCTCCAGGGTGATGACGTTGGGCCGGTAGTGGTCGACGGTGGCGTCGGCGAGCGCTGCGATCTGATCGATGCGGTAGCCGGAGTGGCCCTCGTTGTCGGGGTCGGACATGGTGCCGTTGCGGCCGCTGCCGACGAAGTCCAGGGCATGACCCTCCGCGGACAGGTCGTTCCACAGCGCGCCCCGGTAACTGTCGCCGGTGCTGCTGCCGACGCCCCAGGTGATGGAGTCGCCCAGGGGCATGAGCCGCAGCGAGGCGGCGGCGGCAGGGGCGGCGG
>JABFXP010000185.1 GCA_013361685.1 Catenulispora sp. | reverse complement strand
CATCGACACTGGCAGCGCCCACTCCGGCCGCCACCCCCTCGGCCGCCCCGGCCTCGGCCGCCGTCCCCGACACGCTCCCCTACGACGTCCCCGACTTCGTCGGCCGCGCCGCCGAGCGCCGGCGCATCGCCGCGGTCGCCGCGGCGGAGCGCAGCACCGGGATACGGCTGGTGGCGATCGACGGCATCGGCGGCAGCGGCAAGACCGCGCTGGCCGTCCGGGCGGCCAACGAGGCGGCCGCGCACTTCCCCGACGGCCGGCTCTACGTCGACTTCGCCGGGTTCACGCCGGGCCAGGCCCCGGCCCAGCCCGGAACCGTCGTCGACCTCCTGCTGCGGATGCTCGGCGTCCCGGCCGACCGCATCCCCGACGACCCGGACCTGCGGATCGCGCAGTGGCGCCGGGAGATCGCCGACCGCGCGCTGGTGGTCGTGTTCGACAACGTCCTGCACACCGCCCAGATCCGGCCGCTGCTGCCGCCCTCGCCGCGGGTGCTGACCATCGTCACCAGCCGCTCGGCGCTGCTCGACCTGGACGGCGCGGTCTCGCTCTCGCTGGCCGAGCTCTCGCCGGCCGAGAGCCGCCGGCTGCTCGACCACACCGTGGGCGAGGACCGGGTCGCCGCCGAACCCGAGGCCGCCGCCCGCCTGGCCGCCCTGTGCGACCACCTCCCGCTGGCCCTGCGGATCGCCAGCGCGCGGCTGCGGAACCGGCCGCGCTGGACGCTGGCGTACCTGGCCGGGCGCCTGGAGGACCAGTCCGGACGGCTGGCCGAGCTCAACGCCGCCGCGCGCAGCGTCGAGGCGACACTGCGCTCGTCGTACGACGCGATGGACGAGTGGTCGCGCACGGCGTTGCGGATTCTGGCCCTGCATCCGGGACGCAGCCTGGACGCCCACGCGACCGCCGCGCTCCTGGAGTGCGCGCTGCCGATGGCGGAGCGGACGCTGGAGTACCTGCTGGACACCAGGTTCCTGCAAGACCTCGGCGTCGGGGAGTACGGCTTCCACGACCTGGTGAAGGCGTTCGCGAGCGGCCTGAGCGAGGCGAAGACCGAGGCGGACGACCGGGCCGCGTTCCGGCGCCTGGTCGGCTACTACCGCGCCGCCACCGACGCCGCCTGCCGCGTGGTGTTCTCCGGCTGGCGTCCGCTGGCCGGCACCGAGGCCGCCTTCGACGGCGTCGTGCCGCGCTGGGACACCGAGGACGCGGCGCTGGCGTGGTTCGATCGCGAGCGGCCCGCGCTGATCAGGACGGTGCCCCGCGCGGTGGCGGCGGAGCTGCCGAAGCAGGCGGTCGCGCTCGGGCGCAACACGGTCTTCTATCTCAACCTGCGCGGCCTGTTCGAGGACTACCACCAGGTCGCGCGGGACGCGCTGGCCGGCGCGCGGCTGCTGGACGACCCCGCGCTGCTGGAGCTGTGCCTGTCGAACCTGGCGGTCGCTTCGTGGAAGCTGGGCCGGCTCGAGGAAGGCGTGGCGCTGGCCCGCGAAGGCCTGGACGCGGCGGCGCGGACCGGCGATCTGGCGGCCGAGGCCGGGTGCCGGGGCTCCCTCGGCCTGCTGCTGACCACGCTGGGCCGGTGGCCGGAGGCGCTGCCGCACGTCGAGCGGTCGATCGAGCTCAACCGCGCGTCGGGACACCTGCGCGAGGCGGCGGAATCCTGGACCGTGCTCAGCACGATCAACGAGAACCGGGGCCGGACCGAGGCCGCCGTGGACGCCGCCCGCGAGGCCGGACGGATCGGCCGGGAATCGGGGTCGGTGGACGTCGAGATCGCCGCCCTCGCCGACGAGGCCGCGGCCTGGCTGAACCGGGACGGCGCGCAGTGGCCCGGCGACGACGACGGTGATCGAACTGAGACTGAAGTCACAGCTGAAACGGCCGCGGAAGACGAGGCTGCCGCCGAAAAGTCTGTGACCGAGGACACGAACGCGGACACGAACGCGGACAAGACCGCAGCCGTCGCCGACACCCACGATCCGCATCCCGGACCCAGCGCCCACGACCTCGCCGAGGCGATCCGCTGCCTGGACCGGGCGACCGATCTCGCCGACGAATCCCGGCTCCCGGCCAACATCGCCGTCGTCCTGGCCTACACCGGCCTCGTCCGCCAGCTCCAGGGCCACGCCGACGCCGCCGCCGACCTCGCCGACCGCGCGCTGCGGCTGGTCGACACCGGCGGTTCCCCGGTCCGGCAGGCCGCCGTGGCGAACATCATCGGCCGGCTCCGCTATCACGCGGGCCAGTACCGGTCGGCCTTGGAGGCCTTCGAATCCGCGGACCGCAAGGCGTCCGCGATCGGGTTCCGGGTCGAGGCCGCCCGCGCCCGGGCCGGTGCGGCCCGCTGTCGGCGCGCCCTCGCCGCCGAGCAGGACGCCCGGCCTGATACTTAGTGAACCGACTTCACGACGTCGCGCGGACCCATGTCCGAGGCGACCGGCTGCGTGCTGTGGCCGGAGCCGGAGTGCGC
Source organism: Catenulispora sp. (assembly GCA_013361685.1). GTDB lineage: Bacteria > Actinomycetota > Actinomycetes > Streptomycetales > Catenulisporaceae > Catenulispora. Next base: position 1,585 of record JABFXP010000185.1, on the reverse strand, counting down.
GGCCGGGACGATCGCGGCGACGCTCGCCGTCAGCGCGGTCACCATCAGTGTCGATGCGATCACGCTGCGCTTGAACTTCTTCATGTGCTGCCCTAACTCAGTGGCTGGTTGACGGTTCTGTAGAGCTTCCGTCGCCCTGATCCCACTTTGTTCCCCATTGGATACCTTCGCCGACGCTAACACGCGCCGACGATCAACCAGCCCGGGCTGCCGTCTTCCCTGTCCTACCGGCTGGTGCCCCCGCCGGGTGTCGGCCCCGGCCGGTCGGCGAGGAATTCGACCACCAGCATCACCGCCAGGCATGCGATCGCCAGCCACAGCACGACCAAGCCCGTCGGGTAGTGCCACAGCAGCAGCACCACCGCGGCGATCAGCACCGCGCCCCACGTGATCCAGGACCGGTACCGCCGCACGAAGCCGCCCACCGGGCCGGTCTTCATCCCGAGCCGGTCGGCGAACTGCCGGGTGGCGTCGATGCCGACGTGCCAGAAGCCGCGGACGATCACGGCCGGGCGGGAGGGGCCGGAGAGCCAGGCGGCGAGGGCGACGAGCAGGCCCAGGATCGCCACGGTGCGGCAGGTGGTGATCAGGTAGCGGGTCATCGTGTCGTAGACGGCGCTGGCGGCGGGCTGGGAGACGTCGCCGGGCAGGGCGTTGAGGTAGAACGTGCGCCCGAGACGGACGCCGATGCCGATCAGGCCGGCCGCGACGAAGACGCCCACGCCGGTGACCACCAGGGCGCGGCGGCGGTCGGCGGCCAGCAGGACACCGCCGGCGGCACAGGCCAGGAAGATGAAGGGCAGCCAGTCGCCGGCGATCTGCAGCAGGCGGAACCAGGTGCGGTACTGGTTGATGTTCTTGGCCTGCATGATCGTGAAGCTGGTGTGGACCTCGGGGATCTTGCCGGCGACCGTGATGCCGTCCGCCACCAGCTGGGCCTTCACCCGGTCCACGAGCGGCCCCAGATCGACGGCGACCGCGCCGTCCTGGAGCTTCAGCGCGCCGCCGCCCTGGCCGGTCAGCAGCTTGTTGACGGAAGAGTGCGCGGCGCGGTTGGCGTCGTCCCAGAACGCCGCGAACCAGGAACTGGACAGCACGTTCAGCGTGCGGTCGTGGACGAAGCTGGTCAGGGCGCTGGTGATGGGCCCGGAGGCCTTCTGGAGCAGGGCCTCCAGGCGCGGACGGTCGTCGGGGGTGATCTGCTGGGCCAGCGCCGCGATGTCCAGCTCGCCCATGACCGTGTTGGTGACCCGGTTGGCCAGGGCGGCCTGGATGTCGGGATTGGTGGCCAGCGGGGAGACCGTGCTGACGTAGCGGCTGGTGTCGCCGACCGTCGCGGCCGACCAGGCCGCCGCCACGCTCAACGGGGCCAGGATCCAGGCCAGGAGGATGAGCAGCGCTGAGAACAGCGACCGGACCCGGTGGCGTTTGGGAGCCGTCTGGAGCTTCCCGGACGCTTCCAGCTCCGCCACCCGGGCGCGCAGAGCGGCGAGTTCGGCGCGATCCGCGGCGGCTCCGCCGGGGGTGGACTCGCCACCGGAAGCCGGGCCGGCGGCCGTCACCGCGCCGCCGCCTTCGAGCTCGC
>JABFXP010000840.1 GCA_013361685.1 Catenulispora sp. | reverse complement strand
GCTTCGGCGTGGCCAGTTTCGGCCTGGCTCGATTCATCCGCGCTCAGCGCGTCCTGTTCGGCCAGAAGCGCGTGCAGCCGCTCTGCCTGAGCGCGCAACGCCGCCGGGGTGCGTCCGGACAGCGGCAGCGCCACGGGCGGCGGCACCGGCAACGCTGTCAGCGCGCCGTCGTCTGTTGCGGCGTCGTCGTCCATTGCGGCAGGCGCGCCGCTGAAGCCGGCGCCGAGACCGCGCGCCGCCGCCGGCGCCTCACTCAGCACCACATGGCAGTTCGTCCCGCCGATCCCGAACGAACTCACCCCGGCCACCAGCGGCCGGTCCGTCGCCGGCCACCGCCCGAACTCCTGCTGCACCCGCAACCGCAGCCGGTCCAAGGGGATCCGCGGATTGGGTGTTTCGAAGTTCAGGCTCGCGGGCAGCCGCCGGTGCCGCAGGCTCAGCGCCACCTTCAGCAGCCCGACCAGCCCGGCCGCGCCCTCCAGGTGTCCCACGTTCGTCTTGGCCGACCCGACCAGCAGCGGTGTGCCGGCCTCGCGCGTGCCCCGGAACACCGTGCCGAGCGCGGCGGCCTCCACCGGGTCCCCGACCGGCGTGCCGGTGCCGTGCAACTCCACATACTGCACCTCGCCCGGCCGCACCCCGGCGCGCCGCAGCGCCGACCGCAGCACCGCGGCCTGGGCCTCGGCGCTGGGCACCGTCAGCCCGCTGTCGTCCCCGGTCCCGGCGCCGTCGTTGTTCATCGCGCTGCCGCGGATCACGCAGTGCACCGGGTCGCCGTCCGCCAGTGCCGCCGCCAGCGGCTTGAGCAGCAGGACCACGCCGCCCTCGCCGCGTACGAACCCGTTGGCGCGGGCGTCGAAGGTGTAGCAGCGGCCGTCCGGCGACAGGCCGCCGAACCAGGCCGCGTCCAGCGCGCCTTCGGCGAGCAGGTTCAGGTTCACTCCGCCGACCAGCGCCACGTCCGACTCGCCGCGCGCCAGGCTCTCCCGCGCGATGTGCAGCGCCACCAAGGAAGAGGACTGTGCCGTGTCCACCGTCAGGCTCGGCCCGTGCAGGCCCAGGGTGTAGGAGACCCGATTGGCGATGACGCCGCGCTTGAGACCGGTGAACGTGTGCTGCGTCAGTGCGCCCGGCCCGCCGCTGTGCAGCAGCTTGGCGTAGTCGTCCTCGATCACCCCGACGAAGACCCCGGTGCGGCTGCCGCGCAGCGTGTCCGGCACGATCCCGGCGTTCTCCAGCGCCTCCCAGCTCAGTTCGAGCATCAGGCGCTGCTGCGGGTCCATCGACGCGGCCTCGCGCGGGGAGACGCCGAAGAAGTCCGGGTCGAACTCGTCGACGCGGTCCAGGTACGCGCCGTGCCGGGCGGCGGCCGCCAGCGCCTCGGGCACGTCGGCGCCGTCGAGCGCGGCGGGGTCCCAGCGGTCGGCCGGCACCTGCCCGACCACGCTGCGCCCGGTGCGCAGCAGCTCCCAGAACGCCTCCGGATCCGGGGCCTGGGGCAGCCGGCACGACGCGCCGATCACGGCCACCGCGTCGCGGCGGGCCGGGCGGCGCTGAACCACGGGGCGCTGGGCGGGGTCCGAACCGGGGCGGCCGTTCATCGGGGTCCTGTCCTTTCCGGCCCGGCCGGGACGTCGCTGAGCCGGGTCAGCACTGATCGCAAACGGCTGAGGAACTGCGCGGGGGAGTCGCGGAAGAACAGATGGCCGCCCCGGACCGGGTGGACCTCGCCGCCGGCCTCGGTGTAGCGGAGCCAGCCGGCCATGGCGTCGGGGCCGACCCCCGGGTCCTCGCCGCCGACGAAGCCGTGCAGCGGGACCGGCAGCGGCGCCGGCGGCGCGGCCAGCTGCGCGGCGTGCGGATGGCTGTCGCAGAGCACGAGGTCGTCGCGCAGCAGCGCCACGGCGGCGTCCACCCACTCCGGGTAGCGCAGCACCAGGTCGGAGATGCCGCCCATCTGCCGCATCCACGCCACCAGCCGGTCGCGGGACATCCCCTTGGTCCCGGCCGACAGCGGCGGCCGGTGCGGCGGGTTGCACGCGCCGACCAGCAGCGCCTCGGGCAGCCGGGCGCCGGTGTCGCGGCGGTGCAGCGCCAGGTGCCAGGCGACCAGGCCGCCCATGCTGTGTCCGTAGAAGGCGTACGGCCGCTCCAGGTGCGGTCCGAGCTCGCGGTCCAGCTCGCGGGTGAGGCGCGCCATGTCGGTGATGCGCGGTTCGCGGACCCGCCGCTCCCGGCCGGGCAGCTGGACCGGCTGCACCGAGACCTCCGGGGCCAGGGCGTCCTGCCAGTCGGCGAACACCGAGCCGCTGCCGCCGGCGTGGTGGAAGCAGAACAGGCGCAGCCGTGCGGTGGGGTTCGGGCGGGCCGTCAGGTAGGGGGTGAGGCCGCCGCCCGGCGTGGGCCGGGTGGCGGTCGCGGTGCTGTTCGGCGCGGACCTCATCGTGGGCTCCTCGTCAGCTTGTGGCGGGCGCGCAGCAGCAGCCACAGGGCCGCGACCGGCACCCGCCGCGGGTCGGGGCGGCCCCGCAGCCGCAGGACGGTCAGGATCAGCCACAGCAGCGAGTCGGCCACGTGCTTCGGGGAGGCGTGGACGTCGTCGTTCTCCAGCACCCGCAGTTCCCGGACGTGCTCGCGCAGCAGCTGGACCTCGCCGGGCGGGATGATCTCGTCGCGGCGGCTGGCCAGGTAGCTGACCGGGACCTGGACGCGGTCCAGGTGCGCGTCCGTCAGCGCCAGCGGCCGCAGCCGGCCGGCCAGCTCCGCGCGCCCGGCCCCGATCAGGTGCGCGACGGTGTCCAGGGTGAGCTGCGGGACCTGCCGCAGCCACTCCTCGTCGAGGAAGAACTGCCGCACCGGCGCGCCGGAGGTGATGACGGAGGTGATCCGGCTGTCCTCGGCCGCGCAGCGCAGCGCCAGGTGGCCGCTGAAGCTGAAGGTGTAGGCGTAGGTGCGGGCGACGTCGGCGCGGTCGGCGACCGCGTCGATCAGCGCCGACAGCTGGCGCCAGCTGTCGGCGTCGTAGGCCAGGGTGTTCTCGCCGACGCCGGGCATCTCGGTGACGATCGCCGCCACGCCCAGCTTGCGCAGCAGCACCAGCGCCGGGCCGAGCTGCTCCTTGAGCGTCACCACGCCGCCCATGACCAGCAGCAGCGGCAGCGGTTTCGCGGCCGACAGACCGGTGGCCCAGCAGCCGACCCGCCCGGTGGGCAGCTCCACGTCCAGCCGCTCGATCCCGGGCTTGTCGCGCCGCCAGGCGTCGAACGCCGCCACGCACAGCTTCCCGGCCTGCGCCCGGGCCGGCCCGTCCGGGTAGGGGAACCGGGCCAGGGCGTAGCGGCGCGAGGCGTCGAGCGGGCGCCCGGCCTCGGTGAGCCGGTCGCCGGCCTCGGTCCAGACCCGGGCCCAGGACCCCGGCGCGCCCTCCCGGTCGTTGTCGATCCGGTCCAGCAGTTCCTGGTAGCGCTTGATGTTCAGGCTGCGCGCGTGCACCACGGCGAACTGCTTCAGCTCGCTGACGTCGTTCACGATCCCTCCCGTTTCCGGTCGGCGCGCTGATCGGGGACGAGCGCGACGGGTCTGGGCGGCCGGCCGCCGGACGGGGTGCCGTTCGTGGCGGGGCGCGCGGTGCTGTCGGTGTCGCGGTCGGTGTCGCGGTCGGCGGTGCCGCCGGATCCGGCCGGCGCGCCGAAGTGCTCCAGCGCGTCCTTCAGGTCGCCGAGCACGTCGGCCGCCTCCGCGCCGTCCACGACCCGGTGGTCGAAGGTCAGGGTCAGCCGCATCGTGGGCCGGATGAGGACCTGGCCGGCGACCGCGGCCGGGCGCGGCGCGATCCGGCCCAGGCCGAGGGTGATCGTGGTGCCGCCGAGCGAGGCGAAGCCGTCCACCGGCCGGTGGCCCAGTGAGCTCACGGCGAAGGTCCCCATCAGGGTGGGGCGCCGGTGCAGCGACCGCAGCGCGCCGCGCATCAGCGCCCGCCCCAGCGGGACCGGCAGCCGGTGCACGGCCAGCGCGCCGGGGAAGCCGTCGGCCGGCTCGGCGTCGCGGTAGCGCTCCAGCTCGCTCTGGATCCGGTCGAGCGTCGCGTTCTCCAGATCGGGCAGCACGGCTGTCAGCACCACGCGATGCCCCTGCACCGTGCGGTCGAAGGCCACCTTGCCGGCCGCCGAGGGGTAGCGGGCCACCCGGGGCCGCAGCCGGCCGCGGATCGCGGCGTTCGCCTCCGGGTGGGCGACCAGCACCCGGCCCGCGGTTTGCAGGACGTAGCTGACCACCGAGTACCGGACGCCGTCCTGGCGTGCCCGGTCCCGGTGGGCCAGCACCTCGGTCATGTCCACCTCGGTGTCCAGGAACACCGGCGCGAACTGCCGCAGGCCGGACAGGAAGTGCAGGGTGTGGCGGCGCTGGCGGGGCAGCGCCGCCACGGTCACGGGTCCGTTGGTGCCGGTCGTCGTCATGGTGACGGTCCTCGGGTCGGTGGAGCTCGGGTCGGTGGGGCTGCGGTCGGGCCGGCTCGGGCCGGTGCGGCTCGGGGCGGCTCCGGTGGTGGGCGGCCGGGTGCCGCCGGGCGTCGTGGCCATCGCCGGTCAGCGCGTCGCCACGTCGTGGATCTCGCTGAGCGTGGAGGCCTCCAGGAAGTCGGCCATGGCGATCCGCCGGCCGGTCCGCGTCTCCAGCGTGGTGATCAGCCACAGCAGGTGCAGGGAGTCCCAGCCCGGGATCTCGTCCAGCGCCCGGTCGGCGTGGTCGGCGGTGACGGGCAGCCCGAGCTGGTCGCGCAGCACGCCCAGCAGGTCGTCGATGGTCAGCACGTGCGTCCCCTCACAGGTTCGCGGTCAGGTGGACGTGGTCGGGCACGGCGATGATCTCGGCCAGGTCGTGCCGGTAGTACCGGCACGAGGCGGCCGCGTCCCCGGACTCCGGCGGGGCCTGGTCCGGGCACCGCACGAACCCGTGCCGCGGATAGAAGTCCTCGACGGTGCCGTTCTTGGCGCTCGGCCGGTAGCTGCCGTGCACCGCCGTCGCGCCGCGCTCCCTGGCGTACCGCAGCACCGCGGCCAGACAGGCCTTTTCGATGCCGCGGGAGAACACCCGGCAGCTGAGCAGGAAGTTCTCCAGGTCCAGCACGCCGTCACGCCACCGGCCCAGGATCACCCCCACCAGGCCGTTCTCGCCGAACCGGTCCCCGGAGTGGATCGCGAGCACCAGCGCCGACGGGTCGTCGACCAGGGACTGCACGTCCGCCGGCTGGAGCCGCCGGGTCGTCATGTTGAACTGGTTCGTGCGCTGCGTCAGCTGCGAGACCCGCGGCACCTCGCCGGCCTCCACGGTGCCGAGCCGCACCCGGATGTCCAGCTCCCGCAGGTAGTCGGCGATCGAGTCGAAGCTCGCCAGGAAGTCCTTGCGCTCCAGCTCGTCGGCGTACCGCACGGCCCGCAGCCGGTCCTCCGCGGTCAGCCGCGGGGTGTCGAACCAGCCGTCGCGCAGCAGCTTCTCGACGTGGTACGCCGGCTCCTCGTCCAGCCGCACCACGCCGACCCGCGGCAGCTCCCGCCGCACCAGGCCGCACTCGTAGGCGCTGTCGTCGGCGAACACGAAGCTGCCGACGTCCAGGTTCAGCTCCCCGGCCAGCCGCTCCAGGTTCTCGTGCTTGGGCTGCCAGTTGGCGCTGATCCGCACGAAGTCGTCCTCGCGCAGCGTCATCGCCGGATGGTCGCGGAACACCTCCCGCACCGGGGCGCTGTCGTTCTTGCTCAGCGCCGCCAGCAGCACGCCCTGCGAGCCGAGCTGCTTGACCACCCGCTGGAACGCCCGGAACGCCTCGCCCCGGTAGGTCTCGGCGACCTCGATCCCGGACAGGCCGTCGTCGCCGAGGGTGCCGCCCCACAGCGTGTTGTCCAGGTCCACCGCCAGGCACTTCTTGGTGCGCCCGGCGACGTTGCGCGCCAGGTGCCCGATCTGCCGGGCGTACTCGGCCAGCAGCTCCGGCGACAGGTGCGCCTTGGCGTAGGCGTCGGTCCGGGCCTCGCTGACCGCGACCCCGCCGGCGACCATCGGGTCCAGGTCGAGCACGACCAGCGCCGGGAACGTCTCGGCCAGCCGCAGCAGCCGCGCGTTGCCCTCGCGCCAGACCGCCCCGAGCGCGGCCCGCGAGGCGTGGTCCACGAGCTGCGCGGCGTAGCGGCGCGGCAGCGGCAGGGTGTTGAGCACCAGCGTGCCGCGGCCGACCGCGGTGAAGGTGCCGGCCAGGGTGTCCATCAGGCGCAGCTTGCGGGCGAAGACCTGCTCCACGTCGCCGACCTGCCAGGGCACCGGCACCTCGTCGAAGACCACCTCCGGGTCCAGCACGCACAACGTCAGGTCGGCGCGCGCGGCGTAGACCGCGCTGCCGGGATCGGACAGGTCGTAGACGTAGCTGTCGAAGTCGGCCGGCCGGATGCGCGCGGCCATCCCGTGCCGTGCCAGCTGCGCGGCCAGCGCCGGCACCAGGGCCGCCAGGGTGCCGTGGCCGGTGACCGCCAGCGAGACCGTCGGCACCTGCGGATGGCGGGCCGCCACCTCCTCGGCGTCCAGGCCGCGCAGCAGCTGGCCGGCGGCGAGCAGGTCGGCTTCGGGCAGGCCGGACAGCAGGCGCTCGATCTCGGGATAGCTCTCGACGAGGCGGCCCGTGCTCTTGAGCTCAAGCAGCTGTTGGTAGCCGGTCGGTACGGTCCCGTTCGCGGTGCCGGTCGGGGCGGGGGCGGTCTCGGCGGCCGCTGCCGCCGGTGCGGCCGAAACCGCCGATGCTGCCGGTGCGTTCGTCGCTTCCATCAGAGCCTCTCCACAGCGAATCCGGCCTTGATCCATTTGCTGGACTCGATCGACAGCCCGACGGCGCGGTCGCCCTCGGCCATCAGCGGCAGCACGCTCTCCAGCTGGAAGAAGGGCAGCGCGTTCCCGGTGTTGCCGGTCTGGGCCACGCAGCTGACCTCGTGCGCCGCCGGGACGTCGAGCCCGGCGACGATCTGCTCGGTCATCCGGCCGGACAGCTGCGGCGGCAGCAGGAAGTCGACCTCGTCGCCGTCCCAGCCCAGCCGGTCCAGCAGCTCGCCCAGGACCTCCGCGGCCATCGCCGGGACCAGTTCCTGGATCGCCGCGTAGTCCTCGTGGCCGGCCGGCAGGTCGGTGTGCCGGTCGGCCAGGCCGAACCACTCCACGGTGTGCCCCGGCGGCCGGCCCAGCCCGACCAGGCGCACCAGCGTCGAGCGCAGCACCGCCGAGGACGGCGTGGGCTCCACCCCGAGCACCGCCGCGCCCGCGCCGTCGCCGAACAGCATCACCCCGACCTGCTGCGCCGGCGGCAGCTCGGCCAGCTTCATGCCCAGGTCCAGGTGCTTGGCGCAGACGTCGCCGCCGATCACCAGCGCGGTGCGGCCGGCGCCGGCCACCAGCAGCGAGCGCGCGACCTCCAGGGCCTGCACCGCGCCGGTGCAGCCGGACTGCAGCTGGTAGGCCGGGACCTGGTCGATGCCCAGGCGTTCGGCGACCATGCTGACGGTGGCGGGCATCAGCCGGTCCGGGGTGGAGGTGGCCAGGACCACCAGGTCCACGTCGGCCGGGGCCAGGTTCGCGGCCTTCAGGGCGCGGGTGGCGGCGCTCGCGGCGATGTCCTCCAGGCGTTGCAGCGCCTGCCCGGTCTCCAGGTCCGTCACCAGGTGCCGGGTCCGGGTCCCGACGAAGGCCTCGACCCACTGCTCCCAGACCGCCGGCATGCCGAAGCGGGCGGCGACCGCCGCGGTGTCGATCGGCGGCCCCGGCAGCTCGGTCCCGGCGGCCAGCAGGTGGACCTCGCGCTCGGGCATCGGCTGTCTCCTTAGCGTGTGGGGGTGCCGGACGTGGCCTCAGGACCCGGAGTCGTCATCGTCGGAATGCGGGCACAGGACGCCGGTCTCGTGCGCCGGGTAGGGCGGCGCGACGACGTTCAGGCGCCAGCGCCAGGGGCCGGCCAGGCCCGCGTAGCGGCCGCTGATCCCCTGGATCCGGCCGGACACCCAGCTGCCCGCCGCGACCGCGTTCCGGTCGGCGACGATGTGGCCGTCCAGGGTCCCGTCGGGGAAGTTCATGACCTCGTCGACGACCTCGAACACGTGGCCGTCGGAGTCCCGCTTGAAGACGTTGTCCGAGGCCACGACCGAGGTGGCGATCTTGTTCCCGGCGGCGTCGTAGATGGTGTCGAAGGCCGCGCCCTGGAACCCGACGGTGTACGGGGCCTGCGGGGTCATGGGGATGTTGCTGTAGAACGACGGGGTCGGCTCGATGAAGTCGACGGTGACGCAGCCGTGGTGGTCCGGCGTGGCGGTCCCGGCCTGCGCCGTGGCCGCACCCGGCGCGGGTCCGGCCACCGCCCAGCAGGTCGTCATCGCCACGACTCCGACCGTCAACAGCCGTCCATGCTCGCTCTTCATCAGGGGGCGTCCTTTCCGAATCGGTCCCACGCCGTCGGCTGAGGGTGTGGGGACACCGGGGATCGGGGCTGGGACCGAGCATGGTCGCGCCGCCTTCAGGCGTTCTTAACGGTGCTTAATTGCCGCTGGTCGGCGGCGGCGCCGGTCAGGGAGCCAAAACGCGGGTTAAGCGCGGGCCAATGCCGGTGCGCGACCATCGGGCCGAAGTCCGTGGACCCGCCCCCCAAGGAGTGCCCGCCATGCCCGAGGCGAACGATCCCCCGGCCCTAGCCCCCACGATCCCGGCCGTCCTGGAAGGCGGCCCCAACGACCTGCCCGCCACCGTCCGCCGGCTCCGCGTCCCGGCCGACGACCAGAAGGTCAAGATCGCCCACCGCGGCGGCTACGAGCACTTCGAACGCGCCGCCCCGCGCCCCAGCGGCGACACCGCCGTGGTCTTCCACTGGACCACCCGCACGAAGGTGGCCGAATGAAGTGCGGCTCCCCGAATCCGCCAGATCAGCCTTGAGACGCGTCCTGCTGCGCGCCCTGTACGCACTGGGCCTCTACGGCACCGCGTTCTTTCCCATCCCGGCCGGCGCCCTGCGCGCCCTGCACGCCGAGAGCGCCGCCGCCAGCCTCCGCCGCCGCCGCTTGCTCGCCGTCATCGCCCGGCAGGCGGCCGAGTCCCCGGGCCCGCCCGCCGGACACCCGGAACGCCTGGTCACCGGCGTTCCGCTGGACGCTGTCGAGCGCACGTTGTGGCAGCAACTAGACCTGGGAGCGTAGGGGAGTAACGCAATCAGGCCGTGTGACGCCTTTCATGATGGCGAGAAGGTGGCATCTCGTTCGATGACCGGCCCCGGTGCGCCGTCGCGATTCGCGGCGGCAAGCCGGGGCCGGTCTCGTATGGTCGGGCACGGTGCCCGCTCTCGCACCCCGCACCCCGCTCCCGGCCGCGGCCGGGCCCAACGGCCCGGGTCCGTCCGGGCCGAAGGTCCGGTCAAGATCGATCCCTCCTGCTCTGAACCGCGCTCCGGCCGCCGATCTAGCGTTCAAGTACCGCCGCGGATCTTCCTCCCTCACCGCGGCGGCCCGCACAGATCCGGAAGGACCGCCTCATGACCGCACACCCGAACTCCCAGATCCACCTGGTCGGAGGCGGGATCGCCGCGCTGTCCGCGGCGGTCTTCCTGATCCGCGACGCCGGCGTCCCCGGCGCGAACATCCACATCCTCGAACAGCTCCCGGTGCTCGGCGGCTCGCTGGACGGCGCCCACGCCCCCACCGCGGACGGCGGCTACGTCACCCGCGGCGGCCGCATGCTCGAGGACGAGCACTACGTCTGCCTGTGGAACCTGCTGGAGACCATCCCGACCCTGGACGACCCGGCCGTCACCGTCCGCCAGGACATGCACGCCTTCAACGCCGAGCACCCCTCGAACGCCAAGGCCCGGCTGATCGCCGCCGACCACTCGATCCTGGACGCCGCCGACCTCGGGCTCACCAACCGCGACCGCGCCGACCTGACCCGGCTGCTGGCCCTGCCGGAGAAGATCATCGGCGCCCGCCGCATCGACGACTTCTTCCAGCCCAGGTTCTTCGACACCAACTTCTGGGCCATGTGGCGCACCACGTTCGCCTTCCAGAACTGGCACTCGGCCATCGAGCTCAAGCGCTACTTCCTGGCCTTCATCCAGGAGTTCGACCGCATCCACACCCTGGCCGGCGTCCGGCGCACCCGCTACAACCAGTACGACTCCGTCGTCGCGCCGATCCAGGCCTGGCTGCGCGACCGCGGCGTCCGCTTCGAGCACGGGGTCACCGTCCTGGACGCCGACTTCGCCGACGAGACCGCCCGCCGCGTCACCGCCCTGCACGTCCAGCGCGAGGGCCGCGAGGAGACGATCGCGCTGGGCCCGGACGACTACGCGTTCTTCACCCTCGGCTCGATGACCGCCGACACCACGTACGGCGACCGCACCACCGTCCCGGAGATCATCCGCGACAAGCGCGACGGGTCCTGGCGGCTGTGGGAGACCCTGGCCAAGAAGGCCCCCGACTTCGGCCGCCCGGTCGCGTTCTGCGGCACCGTCGACGAGTCCAAGTGGGAGTCCCTGACCCTGACGATGTCCGACCGCACCCTGCTCGACCGGATCACCGCCTACACCGGCAACGAGCCCGGCACCGGCGGCCTGATGACGTTCAAGGACTCCCGGTGGCTGCTGTCGATCGTGGTCCCGGCCCAGCCGCACTTCCGCAACCAGGATCCTGACACCTACACGCTGTGGGGCTACGCGCTGTTCGGCGACGTCGAGGGCGACTACGTCGGCAAGCCGATGGACGACTGCACCGGCGCCGAGATCCTGGACGAACTGCTCGGCCAGCTGGGCTTCGACGACATCCGCGACCACGTCCGGGCCACCACCAAGGTGACCACCGTCCAGATGCCCTACATCGACGCGCAGTTCCAGCGCCGCGTGGTCGCCGACCGCCCGAAGGTGATCCCGCGCGGCGCGCAGAACTTCGCCTTCCTCGGCCAGTTCGTGGAGATCCCCGAAGGCGTCGTGTTCACGGTCGAGTACTCGGTGCGCGCCGCGATGACGGCGGTCTACGAGCACTTCGGCGTCGACAAGGAGATCCCGGCGATGTACCGGGGCATGGCCGACCCGAAGATCGCCTGGGCCGCGCTGAAGACCGCCTTCGCCTGACCGGACAGCGAACGGGTCCGCGTGCCGACGGCACGCGGACCCGTTCGCTCTTGCCAAGCCTCCAGATCCCCTGACGGCGCTGCCGTCAGCGGTCGACCCAGCCGTGATCCTGGGCGACGGTCGCGATCCGGTTGCGCAGATCCAGGATCTGCGCGCCGGTCAGCGGGGGATTGGCGCGCAGCAGCGTCTCGGTGATCTCGCGCTCGAACGCCGCGTTGGTGAGGACGTCGCACATGTCGTCACCGTCCGGGTCGGGAGTGCGTCGCTGCCCGGACCCGTGCGAGGGTGCCGGTTGCACGATGCTGACCGCCGAGGCCTTCGGCCCGCGGTCCCCTTCTTCGATCACGAACTCCACGACGCTGCCCGCGCTGAGCAGACTCTTGTCATCGAGCAGATCGTTCACATGCAGGAACACGTCCTCGCCGCCGGATTCTGCTGCTACGAACCCGTAGCCCTTGATCCGGTCGAACGAAACGACGGTACCCCTGACAGCCACAGCCACAACCACCACCACAACCCTGTCACAAAAGCCGACTGTTCCTCTTGGCGCCAAGGCTAGTCAGGCGGCACGGCTTCGGGCAAGGCGGGCCGCCTGAGCAGCCCGGCGATCAGGGCGCCGGGCGCCCGTCGCGCCGGCAGAACCACAGCCCGGCGCCGGAGGGCAGCAGATGCCGCCGACCGGCGCCGAACCCGAGCGATGCGAACACCCGCAGGTCGTGGCGGCTGCGCGAGACGGCGCCGACCGGCCGGTCGGCGTCGCCCAGGCTCGCCAGGGCCGCGGCGGCCACGGCCCGCGCCGCGGCGTCGTCGGCGGCTTCATTGGTGCCATCGGTGCCATCGGTGTCGTCGGCACCGCGGGCCCCGGCCGCGTCGGCGGGTTCGGCGCGCGCCAGCACCAGCAGCGTCTCCGGCTCGTCCGGCAGCTGCGCGAGGGCGCCGGCGCCCTCGCCGATCTGCTCGACGCCCAGCAGGTCCAGGTGCCACGGGGCCTCCCGGGCCAGCAGCCGGCGAGCCGCGTCGGCGTCGGGCCGGTCCTCCCGGCTCATGGCGACGGCGACCGCGCCCACCCCGTCCCGCGGATGGTCGTGGATCCAGACGCTCTCGCTGGCCAGGCCGAAGTGCGCCAGCATCAGCCGCGTCACCCGCTCGACCGCCTCGGCCTGGTCCGGCGTGACGCCGGCGGGGTGTTCCCCCACCAGGACGCGGACGACGGCCGGGACGTCGACGAGTTGCGCGCTGCGTACGGTGCCGGCGAGGGCTGTGGGCTGTTCCATGAGATCTCCTGCCCGGCCTCACATGTGGACGGCCGGGGCGGCGTCCGGATCGGCCGGGTCGGGCTTGCCGCCCTTGAGGATCAGGCCGCAGACGACCGCGCCGGCGGCGAAGATCGCGGCGGCCCACCAGAAGGCGACGACGTAGCTGTGGACGGCGGCGCCGGCCTGCACCACCGGGCTGGCCGCGTCCTTGCCGACCAGGTAGCCCGCCAGCGCCGACGTCGCCAGCGAGTTGAGCAGCGCGGTGCCGATCGACCCGCCGACCTGCTGCGAGGTGTTCACCGTCGCCGAGGCCACCCCGGCGTCCCGGGCCTCGATGCCGGACGTCGCCGCGTTCATCCCGGGGGCGAAGATCATGCCCATGCCGATGCCGACCAGCAGCACCGGGCCGAGCACGCTCGCGGCGTACGTGGAGGTCAGGCTGATCCCGGTGAGCCAGGCCATGCCGCCGGCGGCCACCAGCATGCCGAGGAAGACCAGCGGCCGGGCGCCGAAGCGGGGGTAGAGCTTGGTGGTGCTCAGCGAGGCGGTGACCATCAGCGCGGCGACCATCGGCAGGAACGCGACACCGGTCATGACGGGGGAGTAGCGCAGGATCTGCTGCAGGTAGTAGTTCAGGAACAGGAAGACCCCGAACATGCCCGCGCCGGTGATGAACATGGCCAGGAACGAGCCGCCGCGGTTGCGCTCCAGGACGACGCGCAGCGGCAGCAGCGGGTGACTGGCCCGGGTCTGCCACCAGGTGAACAACACCAGCAGGGCGGCGCCGCCGGCCAGGAAGCCCCAGGTGCTCGGCGCGCTCCAGGCGTGCGACTCGGCGTTGGCGAAGCCGTAGACGAGGCCGAACAGACCGGCGGAGACCAGCAGGGTGCCGGGCAGGTCCAGCGTGGGCCGGTCGCTCTGGCGGGTGTGGCGCGGGATGAGGGTGGCGGCGCCGGCGATCGCGACGACGCTGATGGCGACGTTGACGAACAGTGTGTACCGCCAGTTGAGGTACTCGGTCAGCACCCCGCCCAGCAGCATGCCGATCGCGGCGCCGGAACCGGCGATGCCGCCGAACACCGCGTAGGCGGTGGCCCGCTCCTTGGCCTCGGTGAAGGTGGTGGACAGCAGCGACAGCGCGGCCGGGGCGAGCATGGCGCCGGCGACGCCCTGCAGCGCGCGGGCCACGACGAGGATCTCGAAGTTCGGCGCGGCGCCGCCGAGCACCGACGCCCCGGCGAAGGCGGCCAGCCCGATGAGGAACATCGCCCGGCGCCCGATGAGGTCCGAGACCCGGCCGAAGAACAGCAGCAGGCTGCCGAAGGCCAGGGAGTAGGCGGTGACGATCCACTGCCGGTCGCCGTTGGAGAAGCCCAGCGCCTTCTGGGCGTCCGGCAGCGCGATGTTCACGATCGTGGTGTCCAGCACGATCATCAGCTGCGCCAGGCCGATGACGGCCAGGATCAGCCAGCGCCTGGCGTGGTGCGGGTCCGGCGGTGCGGCGGCTGCGGTCGCGTCCTGCGCGCCCACGCCCCGGGCCGCCTGCGTGCTCTGGAGTTCGGTCATCGTCGTGCCTTCTGGGATGCGGAGGAAAAGATTCCGCTTAAGACGGTAGCACGGAAGCGGAGAAGTTGTCTCCACATGGAGGAGTGTGTTCCACTTAGAGCTGCCGCACGTTCACCCGGCGGCCTCACCGCCGAGGCGGCCCAGCGCGGGAAGGGAGTCGAAATGACCACGGAACCCCAGGTCACAGCCCCCGAGGCAGACTCCGGGAGCCCGTCTCGCCCGCTACGCCGCGACGCCGAACGCAACCGCCGGCTGATCCTGGAAGCCGCCAAAGCGGTCTTCGCCCGCCGCGGCCTGGAAGCCTCCCTCGACGAAGTCGCGAAAGTAGCGGGCCTCGGCGTGGGCACCGTCTACCGCCGCTTCCCCAACCGCGACGCACTGATCGACGCCCTGTACGACGACCTGGTCGCCCGCGTCCGCCGCATCACCGAGGAATCCGCCACCCGCCCCCGCGCCTGGGACGGCCTGGTCCACTTCGTGACCGCGATGCTGGAATCCCAGGCGCGGGACAAAAGCCTGCGCGACGTGATGATCGCCCGCCACCAGGACCTGGACGCCTGCGCCCACCAGCCGGAGCAGGCCATCCCCGAAATGGTGCGCCCCCTGCTCCACGACCTCGTGACCCGCGCCCACCACGACGGCGACCTGCGCCCCGACGTGACCCCCACCGACATCGCCGTCCTGCTCGTGGCCGCCGTCGGCATCGTGGAGTTCACCGCCCCGGTCGCCCCCGACTCCTGGCGCCGCCAACTGTCCGTCATCCTCGACGGCCTGCGGACACGCCCGGACGGCAGAGCCACCGTGCTGACCGCGGCCCCGCTGGACGACGAGCAGATCGAGGTGTGCATGGAGGGCTGGAAGTACGGCAGCCGGCAAACGGTCCGGGAACATCC
>JABFXP010000575.1 GCA_013361685.1 Catenulispora sp. | reverse complement strand
ACCTCGATCAGGGCGTCCTTGTCCAGGTCGAGCCCGGTCATCTCGCAGTCGATCCACACCAGCCTGTCGCTCATGAGGCCACCCTAGACGATTGATTCCTGGGGGTGACGGGATACGGAACCGCAGGCCGACGACGCAACGAGCGAAACGGCTCAGCAGCAAGCATGGCAAGCCGGACGGACGGCCTCGCCCGCCCGTCACCCACCGCCACCCGTTAAGGAGCCGCTCCGCGGCGCTGTGCTCGATGGGCATGGTTTGGCTGTGGCCGTTCGGCCGGCGCCGCCAGGCGCAGCTGATCAGCCGTTTCGCCCCGTGACCCCCAGGAATCAATCGTCTAGTCCCCCGGTAACGGAGCGGTGAGGCGTCACCCGGGACGCGCGCTCGCCCGGCTAATGGCCCTCGCGTCCGCCGCGGGCTCTGGAGGCGAGGTAAGCCTCGCGATACCGGGCCGGCTGGGTGCCCAGCACGCGCAGGAAGTTGGCGCGCATCGCCGGGCCCGAGGCGAAGCCGGAGCGCCGGGCCACCTCGTCCACCGGCAGGTCGGTGGACTCCAGGATGCGCTGGGCGGCGATCACCCGCTGGGAGTTCACCCAGCGCAGCGGGGTGGTGCCGGTCACCTCCAGGAACCGCCGGTCGAAGGTGCGGCGGGACATGGCCGAGTGCTTGGCGAACTCGTCGACGTCGAACGGCTCGGCCAGGTGGTCCAGGGCCCAGGCCATGGCGTCGCCGATCGGGGTGCCGGCGCCGAGTTCGCTGGGCAGGTGCCGGTCGAAGTAGGCGGCCTGGCCGCTGCGCCGGCCCGGCCCCACCACCAGGCGGCGGGCCAGGGCGCTGGCCGCCTCGGCGCCGTGGTCGGTGCGGACCAGGTACAGGCACAGGTCCAGGCCGGCCGAGGAGCCGGCGCCGGTGACCACGTCGCCGTGGTCGATCTGCATGGAGCGGGCGTCCACCTTCACCCGGCGGTGGTGGCGGGCCAGGGCCGGGGCGTACATCCAGTGCGTGGTGGCGCCGCGGCCGTCCAGGACGCCGGCCGCGGCCAGCACGAAGACCCCGGAGTCGAACGCGGCCAGCCGCGCGCCCTCCTTGTGGGCCTTGCGCACCGCGGCCAGCGCCGGTTCCGGGGGCCGCTCCCCCGGCGCCCGCCAGGCCGGCACGATCACCGTCCCGGCCTGGTCGGCGCCGGACAGGCCGAACGGCGTGGACAGCCGCAGCGAGCCGGTGGTGGCCAGCGGCCCGGCCTCGCCGGCGCACACCAGCAGCCGGTAGTACGGCAGGCCCATGACGCGCCGGTCGACGCCGAACACCGTGATCGGTATCGCGGACTCGAACAGGGGGGCGTCCCGGAACAGCAGGACGGCGACGGTGCCCCGGTCGCGCGTGGGGGCCAGGCGCGGGCGGGGGGCAGTCAGTGTCATTCGGGCGGCTGACCTCTCTGGTCCAGATGGATCGTCGAACGAGCCATTTTCCTTTGTAGGCAAAGGGAAAAGCGACTTGGAGCGGAAGCCGTGCCGGGCCTGGGATTATCAGAACTCATACATGACCGGCTCTCGGGTGTCCACCCGGCCCGGCGCCGCGGCCGGCTTCCCCGGTGGCGCACGGCGGTGATCTACTGGAGGATCGAGGGCGGGCAGAGGATGCGGGAAGGGGGTGTCCGGCGTGGACCGGGACAGTGCGCTCACAGCGGTTCTGACGGACGCGACGGCCGCGTGCGGCCCCACCCTGCGGGTGCTCTCCGGCGCCGCCGAACGCCGTGCGTACGACACGGACGCCCTGACCGCGCACCGCGTGCAGCCCGGCCTGGTGCTGCTGCCGGCGAGCCGGGAGCAGGTGGCCCCGATCGTCCGGGCCTGCCTGCGGCACGGCGTCCCGTACGTCGCCCGCGGCGCCGGCACCGGGCTGTCCGGCGGGGCGCTGCCGGCCGAATCCGGGGTCGTGATCGCCCTGGCGCGGCTCAACCGGATTCTTGAGGTGGACCCCGACCGGCGGATCGCGATCGTCGAGCCGGGCGTGACCAACGCGGCCATCAGCGCCGCCGCCGCCGAGCACGACCTCTACTACGCGCCGGATCCGTCCTCGCAGATCGTCTGCACCATCGGCGGCAACGTCGCGGAGAACTCCGGCGGCGCGCACTGCCTGAAGTACGGGTTCACCTCGCATCACGTGCTGGCCGTCGAGACCGTGCTGCCCGACGGTTCCGTGGCGGTGCTCGGCTCCGACGACATCGAAGCCCCCTGCTACGACGCGCCCGGGTACGACCTGCGGGGGGTGTTCGTGGGCGCGGAGGGCACGTGCGGCGTGGCCACCCGGATCGCGGTGCGGCTGCTGCGCACGCCGGAGGTCGTGCGGACGCTGGTCGCCGACTTCCCGGACGTGGCCGCGGCGTGCGACACCGTCAGCGCGGTGATCGCCGCCGGGATCGTGCCGGCGGCGATCGAGATGATGGACAACCTGGCGATCCGGGCCTGCGAGGACGCGGTGCACGCCGGCTACGACCGGCAGGCCGCGGCCTCGCTCATCATCGAGCTGGACGGCCCGGGCCAGGAGTGCGCGGAGCTGTTCGAGCAGGTCAGCGGCCTGTGTTCGGCGCACGGCTGCACCCGGCTGCGGATCGCCGCCGACGCCGCCGAGCGGGCCGCGATCTGGGCCGGGCGCAAGGCGGCGTTCGCCGCGATGGGGCGGCTGTCCCCGGAGTTCCTGTTGCAGGACGGCGTCGTGCCCAGGACCCGGCTGACCGAGGCGCTGGGCGGGATCGCGCGGCTGTCGGCGGCGGCCGGGCTGCGGGTGGCGAACGTCTTTCACGCCGGCGACGGCAATCTGCATCCGCTGGTGCTGTACCGGGCCGCCGACGGGGAACAGCCGGCCGCCGAGCGGCTGGCCGCCGACATCGCCGAACTCTGCGTCGCCTTGGGCGGATCGCTGTCCGGCGAACACGGGATCGGCGTGGACAAGGCGTGTTCGATGCCGAAGATGTTTTCTGCCGCGGACCTGACGGCGATGGACCGTTTGCGGGCCGCATTTGATCCGTCAGGGCTGTGCAACCCCGGAAAGGTGTTCCCGACCCCCGCGTTGTGCGGCGAGGCGCGGGCCGGGGCGTACCAGCCGCATCCGCTGGAAGAGACCGGGAAGATCCAACGATGGTAGGCCCCTCCTTCGATCCGACGCCCGGCGACGCCCCGTCCGGGACCACCTCCGCCGCCGACGGCGCCGAGTCCGCGTCCGGCTCGTCCGGACAGTCCGGCTCGCCCGGCCCGCGCTCGATCACCCCGACCACGGTGAAGGA
This sequence comes from Catenulispora sp., assembly GCA_013361685.1. Lineage (GTDB taxonomy): Bacteria > Actinomycetota > Actinomycetes > Streptomycetales > Catenulisporaceae > Catenulispora. The sequence goes on along the minus strand of JABFXP010000575.1, from coordinate 11,605 downwards.
CCTGCGGGACGCGGTCACCACCGGGACCGTGCTGATCCGGGGCACCGGCACCGCCACCACCTGGGGCGCGCCGGTGCGCGATCCGCGCACCACGGTGTCGCTGACCGGCATGGACCGGGTGCTGGACCACCGGCCCGCGGACATGACGGTGTATGTGCAAGGCGGCATCCGCCTGGACGTGTTGCAGGCCGAACTCGCCACCCGCGGGCAGTGGCTGCCGTACGACCCGGCCCGCTCGGAGGCCACCATCGGCGGGCTGCTGGCCACCGGCGACGCCGGGCCGCGGCGGCTGGGGTACGGGTCGCTGCGGGAGTTGGTGATCGGCGCCACGATGGTGTTCCCGGACGGCGCGATCGCCAAGAGCGGCGGCCACGTCATCAAGAACGTCGCCGGGTACGACCTGGCCAAGCTCTGCCACGGCTCGCTGGGGACGCTGGGCGTGGTGGCCGAGTTGGTGCTGCGGGTGCATCCGCTGCCGCAGACCTCGCGCACGGTGATGGTGCGGGACGTGAACACCGAGGCCGCCCAGCGCCTGGCCTGGGCGCTGACCCGGTCGGCGACCGAGCCCACGGCGATCGAGTGGTGCGAGCCCGAACAGGTGCTGGCGGTGCGGTTCGACGGCACCTCCGACGGCGCGGCGGCGCGGGCCGCGGCGGCCCGCACGCTGCTGTCCGGCAGCCTGGCCGAGCTGGACCACGACGAGTCCGAGAGCTTCTGGTTCTCGCACGCCGCGCGGGTGATCGCCGAGCCCGGCGACACCGTGCTGCGCGCCGCGACCCGGCCCGGTGTGGACCCCGGCCTGGTGCGCGCGCTGGCGGCGTGGGCCGAGCACTCGGGGGTGAAGGCGATGCTGACGTGCAGCCCGGCCACCGGCGGCTACACGGTCCGGGTCACCGGCGGGGACGCCAAGGCGCACGCCGAGCTGGTGAAGAACTGGCGGGCCTCGGTGGAGGCGGTCGGCGGCTTCGTGATGCTGCGCCGGCGGCGTCCGGGCGTGGACGCGATGGTGGAGTCGTGGGGACGCGCGCCCGGCGGCGTCGAGGTGATGCGCCGGGTGAAGGGGAACTTCGATCCGGAGAACCGGTTCGCGCCGGGGCGGTTCGCGCCCTGGTTCTAGCCCGGGTTCCGGCTCTGGTTCCGGCCCCGGACCCGGCCCGGCTTCCCGCTCTGGTCCAGGCCGCGGCTCCAGCGTTCCCCAGTCCGGATCGGAGCTCTGATCCCCCGGGCACGGCCCAGCACCGGCGGCGCCGGCGCCGCCGGTGGCGAGCGGCGTCGGCATGGCGGCGGCGGGCTGTCAGGAGATCGACAGCTGTTCGGAGGCGGCGCCGGCGTCCTCGTCCTCGCCCTGCGGCGTCTCGGTCCAGCCGTAGGCCAGCGAGGCGCCGGTCATGGCCAGGATCATGCCGATCATGAAGCCGCCGAGGTTCGAGGTCATCCAGCTGGCCACCGAGAACAGCAGGCTCAGGATGGAGTAGAAGGTGCGGTGCTGGGGGTCGAAGATCAGGAACAGCCCCAGGATGCACAGCAGGGCCGGGACCAGGTAGCCGGAGATGCCGTACAGGCCCATGTGCAGGACCACTTTCCACGGAACGTAGAACAGGGCCAGCATCTCGCCGCCGCCGAGCAGGACCAGCAGGCCGCCCCAGAACGGCCGGGTGCGGCGCCAGTGCCGGAAGCCGCGGCTCGTCCCCGCCGTGCCGGCCGGGTACTCCGGCGGCGGGGCGGGGAACGCGCCTTCTTCGTGCTCTGTCACGCTCAGCAGCCGTTGTCCGAGAAGGACATGCTCAGGTCGGGGAGCTGGAAGGTGGCCGCGGTCGCGGCCCAGTTGTGCTGCCGGACGTTGGTGATGTCGACGGTGTCGGCCTGCTGGCCGAACACGCCGAGCGGGCCGGCCAGGGACGGGACCTCGGTCATGGTGCTGGCGTCCTGGCCGATCTGGATGTTCTTGAAGTCGGCCTCCTGGCCGGCCAGCGAGTCCGAGTCCAGGACCAGGTTGGAGGCCTGGACCGGCTTGCTGCCGGTGCCGGCCTTGATCAGCAGGTTGGTGCCGACCAGGTTCACGCTCTGGCACATGTTGTGGATCGTCGCCGAGCGGATCACCGAGACGAACACCAGCTGCTGGCCGTTCTCGTCCTGCAGGTTCGGGCTGCCCGGGGCGGTCTGGTCCAGGCCGCCGTACTGCTGGAAGCCCTCGCCGTGCAGGCTGGAGGCGGTCACGTCGAACGGCATGCCGGAGATCGCGAACTGCACACCGAGCGCACCCTGGGCGGTCAGGACCACCAGGGTGCCGGCGGCGGCCATCGCGGCCAGGCCGGGCACCGCGGCGCGGCGGAAGCGGACCTTGCCCTCGCCCCGTGCGGGTTTCGTCGCCATTGGGCTCCTTTCGATCCTGTCACCAGGCGTTCATCGACGCCGGCGCGTGGTCCACGAGGAGCTCACCGGCGCACCGGCTGTGCGGAGGATGGAACTGTGAACTGGATCACACTGCATAAGGTGACCGGTCGGTAACATACTCTCAGGGTTTTGAATCGGCAACCGTTAGGCCCCTGATTCGCCCGCCGCCGGTCGTCCGGCGGCACCCGTCTCGGCCTGCGCCGGGACGCACGGCGCCACAGAACGCTGATGATCGGTGCCGACCATCAGAAACCCGGCCGCCTCGGACGCGGCCCGCGCGGCGGTCTGCGGACCGGCGAACGGGGCGACCACGAAGTAGACCAGGGTCGGCAGCAGGTCCGGCAGCTCGGCCACCCGGCCCTCGGCGATGTACCGGTACAGGGTGCCGTAGGCGCCGGCCACCACACAGCCGATCAGCTCGGGCCGGTCCGCCTCCGGCGGGGTGGCCGGGGCCGGGGCGAAGAAGGCCTCGAAGTCCCGCAGCAGCTCGTTGCGGGCCCGGCGGCCGGCCGGACCGACCGCGTCGATCTCCACGATCGCCGCGGTGGCGAAGGCCGGGACGCTGGAGAGCACGTCGAGCAGCACGGCCAGCACCCGGGTGGTGGTACGGGCCCAGGCGGCCAGGCACCGCGGGCCGTCGCGGTCGGCCGACACCGGCTCAGCCTCAGCCTCGGCCCCTGCCTCAGCCTCAGCCTCTATCTCGGCCTGAGCCTCTTCGAACGCGCTGCGCAGCATGGCGAACAGCACCTCGGTGCCGTGCCGGTAGGCGGCCAGGAACGCGCCCTGCTTGCTTTCGAAGTGTTCGTAGAACGCCGGACGCGTGACGCCGGAGGCCCGGCAGATGTCGCTGACCGAGGCGTTGGCGTAACCGTGCTCGGCGACGGTGCGGACCAGGCCGTCGTACAGCCGGTCCCGTTGGGTGGCGGCGACCTCCTCCCGCGGTACGCGGCTGGGACCGCGTTTGATCGCCCGCTGTGGATCTCGCGCGTCACGCGCTCCGGGCAGCGGGGCCAAGGTAGCAATCACGGACATCTTCACCCCCTGAGGGTTGACTGACGAACCCTGCGGAGTTACAACTCCCACGAGTTTTGTTACCGGCCGGTATCGCAGTGTGATCACACGATCTGTCGTGATCAACCTCGGGCGTCCTGACCGACGCCTTCGACGCAACTGTAGGCATTCCCCGTTGACGAGGGAGCGTGAACATGGCTTTCACAGGCCTGTTCCACCGATTCAAACACCGTGCACTCGCCGCCGTGGCGGCGGCCGCGGCCCTGATCGCCGTGACCGCCTCGCCCGCGGCGGCCACCACCGGCCAGCCTTCGGGCCCTTACACCGGCATGGGCACCTGCCCGACCTCCGGCACCGCCCTGCAGAACCCGGCCAACGCGATCGTCGGCTGCGTGGTGGCCACCATCGGCGGCGGCGGGTTCACCGTCGGCGGTACCAAAGTGGCCTTCAGCAAGCCGATGACGGTGAAGTTCGGCATGTACTGGGCGGCCGACGGACCGACGGTGACCTTCCCGGACGGGACCAGCGCGGCGCTGTTCGCGACCGCGACCCCGACCGACGGCACCGAGCTGTCCGCCAGCCCGCTGGACGTGCCGATCCCGGGCCTGTCCAACTTCTGGCCCGGCGTCACCAGCGCCATCGTGCTGATCGAGCCCGCGGGCCCGGTCACCGCCTTCGCGCCGCTGTCGGCCGGGGAGAACTACCCGCTGTTCAAGCTGCCGATCAAGCTGCACCTGCTCAACGCGTTCCTCGGCCTGAACTGCTACGTCGGCTCCAACAGCAGCCCGATCGTGCTCAGCCCCACGGCCGGCACCACCAGCCCGCCGCCGCCGAACCAGCCGATCACCGGCGACCCCGGGACCATCGCGATCAACGCCGATCCGAACGGTTACGGCGCCTCGGTGATCGACTTCAGCGGCGCCACCCTGGTCGACAACACGCTGTCGGTGCCCGGCGCGCACGGCTGCGGGATCCTCGACTCCGCCGACTGGATCGTGAACTCGCTGTTCGGCGTGCCCTCCGCGCCCGGCCACAACACCATCACGCTGACCGGCGTCAGCTCCACCATCGCGGTGGACTCCAGCATCAGCGACCTGACCAACGCCATCAACGCCACACGGAAGTGAGTCCCACCATGCGCAAGCGCACCCTCGCCGCCTCGGCGGCCACCGCGGCCTGCGGCCTGGTCCTCGGCATCGCCGGGCAGGCCGCCGCGAGCACCGGCGGCGTGCTGACCGTCGGCGCGGTCGGCGGCACCAACGTCAACGCCGGGGACACCCTGACCGGCCCGATCAACAGCAACTTCGTGTTCACCACCAGCTCGGGCAAGATCACCTGCACCACCGGCAAGTTCACCGCGGCCGACGTCACCAACGGCGCGGTCGGCACCAGCGCCACCGAGACCATCTCCCAGCTGCACGCCGACGCCGCCAACTGCACCACCACGATCTCCGGCACCACCGCGGTGGTCAGCGTGGAGATCAACGGCACGGCCAACGGCACGGTCACCGACGGCGCCAGCCCCACCCTGCACGTGACCAACCTGGACGAGAAGGTCTCGCTGAAGACCATCCTGGGCACCAACGTGGTCTGCGACTTCGGCGTCACCGGCACCAACGAGATCGACGGCGCGCTGTCCAACGCCACCAACGGCGCGACCTTCACCTCCCAGGCGGTCACCAAGCTCGCCGGCTCCAGCCTGTGCCCGACCACCGGCGCCTTCAGCGGCGGCATCGGCCCGATCACCGACACCACGCAGGCCGGCCAGAAGACGTTCGTCAACTGACGCCGCCCCGCGCCTGCGGCGCAGTACGCTGAACCGCCCCACCTCGGAGGGGCCCGGTCGGGCTCCGGGCTCCTCCGCTACCGGCCTCAGCGCGTCCGGTCCAGATACCGCCGCCCGCCCTCGACCAGCACCGGCACCGCCGCGCCGGCCCGCTCGAACCCCGCACCGACGGTCAGACCGCGCTCGTGCCGATAGTGGATGCCCTCCAGGATCACCGCGAGCTTGTAGTGGCTGAAGGCGACGTACCAGTCCAGGTCGTCCACGATCAGACCGGTCGCCGCCTGATAGCGCTCCACGATCTGGCGGGAGCTCAGGAACCCCTCGTGGTTGGTCAGCCCGCCGCCGGTGGACAGGATGCCCTTGGCCGGCCGGCCGGGGTCCTCCCAATAGGTGAGCAGCAGCCCCAGATCGGCCAGCGGGTCGCCGAGCGTGGACATCTCCCAGTCGAAGACCGCCGCCACCGTCGTCCGGCCCCCGGCGGTCCGCATCATCACGTTGTCCAGCCGGTAGTCGCCGTGCAGGATCGCCGAGCGCTGGGTCACCGGCACCGCGGCCCGCAGCCCGTCGCCGAGCTCGAACAGACCCCTGATCTCCCGGCTCTGCGACGCCGCGTACTGCCGCTCCCACCGCTCCAGCTGCCGGTGCAGATAGCCCTCCGGCCGGCCGAAGTCCGCCAGCCCCGCCGCCTCCGGGTCCACACCGTGCAGCCCGGCCAGCACGTCCACCAGGCCCTCGCTCACCTCCCGCGCCTGCTCCGGAGCCAGGGCCGCGCACTGCGCACGCGTGCGCAGCACCACGCCCTCGACCTTCTCCATCACGTAGAACGGCGCGCCGATCACCGCCGGGTCCTGGCACAGCACGTGGGCCCGGGCCACCGGCACCGTTCCGTGTAACGCGGAGATGACGCGGAACTCACGCCGCATGTCGTGCGCGGTCGGCAGCACGTGTCCGAGCGGCGGCCGGCGCAGGATCCAGGCCCGGCCGTCGGCGTCACGCAGCTCGTACGTCAGGTTCGACAGGCCGCCGGCGATCAGCGCGGCGGTCAGCGGCCCCCGGGCCCGCAACCGCGGCGCGTGCCCGGCGAGGTAGTCGGCGACGGCATCCAGGTCCAGGCCCACCGGTGCGGTGGCAACGGGGTCTGTCACCCTTCGAAAGGTATGGCTTATCGTGCACTCGCGGAAGAGCGATTTTCCGCCTCTCCCCCACCCCCCAGGCCCGAAGGAGCAAGGCAGTGGACATCCGCCTCGACGGCAAGGTCGCCCTGGTCACCGGCGGCTCCCGCGGCATCGGCCAGGCGATCGCGGCCACCTACGCGGCCTGCGGCGCCCGGGTCGTGATCACCTCCCGCAAGATCGAGGGCCTGGAGAAGTCCGCCGAGGAGATCCGCGGCCAGGTGCCCGGCGCCGAGGTGCTGCCGTTCGCCGCCCACGCCGCAGACCCGCAGGCCGCCCACGACGCGGTCCGGTTCGCCGTCGACACCTTCGGCACCCTGGACATCCTGGTCAACAACGCCGCCACCAACCCGCACTTCGGCAACGTGGTCGAGGTCGACGTGCCGCGCTTCGACAAGACGGTGGAGGTGAACCTGCGCGGCCCCCTGACCTGGACCCAGGAGGCCTGGCGGCAGGCCATGGGACCGGACACCGCCTACCCGGGCGGCTGCGTGATCAACCTGTCCTCGGTCAGCGGCCTGCAGTTCAACGACCCCCTCGGCGTCTACGGCATGACCAAGGCGGCCCTGATCCACCAGACCAAACACCTGGCCCTGGAGCTGGCCCCGGCGGTGCGGGTCAACGCGATCGCACCGGGACTGGTGAAGACCGAGTTCGCCCGCTCCCTGTGGGAGGGCGCCGCCCCGGACACCAAGTACCCCTGGGCGCTGGAACGGCTCGGCCAGCCGCAGGACATCGCCAACGCCGCCTTGTTCCTGGCCAGCGACCTGGCGTCGTGGATCACCGGCGAAGTGCTGGTGGTCGACGGCGGGGCGATGATCAAGGGCGGGATCTGATCAGCCCGAGGCGCGCGCCGCGGCCACCAGCGCCCCGGCGATGCGCACCACGTCCTCGTCCGCGGTGACGTAGGGCGGCATCACATACAGCAGCTCGCCGAAGGGCCGGATCCACACCCCGAGGTCCATGGCGGCCTTGGTGGCGACACGCATGTCCGCAGGCTGCCGCATCTCGATGACGCCGATGGCGCCGAGCACCCGCACGTCGGCGACCCCGGGCAGCTCCCGGGCCGGCTCCAGGTGCTCGGTGAGCAGCTTCTCGATCCCGGCGACCTGCCCGCGCCAGGTGCCCTCCAGCAGCAGGCCGGTGGAGGCGTAAGCAACCGCGCACGCCAGCGGGTTGGCCATGAAAGTAGGGCCGTGCATCAGCACCGGGGCCTCGCCGCTGGAGATGCCGTGGGCGACCCGGGTCGTGCACATGGTCGCGGCGAGCGTCATATAGCCGCCGGTCAGAGCCTTGCCGACGGTCATGATGTCGGGGCTGACCCCGGCGTGGCCGGCGGCGAACAGCTCCCCGCTGCGCCCGAACCCGGTGGCGATCTCGTCGAAGACCAGCAGCAGGCCGTGCTCGTCGCAGACCTCGCGCAGGACCCGCAGCACCTCGGGGTCGTAGAACCGCATGCCCCCGGCGCCCTGCACGACCGGCTCCACGATCACCGCGGCGAGGCCGTCAGCGTGCTGCGCAGCCAGGCCGCGCACATGGTCGGCGTACTCCTCGGTGCAGACCACCGGCGGACGGTCGGCGAAAACATGCTCGGGCAGCACGTCGGCCCACAGCTGATGCATGCTCCCGGCCGGGTCGGTGACGGCCATCGCACCGAACGTGTCGCCGTGGTAGCCGCCGCGCACGGTCATCAACCGGGTGCGGCCGGCGTGGCCCTGCGACCGCTGGTATTGCAGGCACATCTTGATCGCGACCTCGACCGAGACCGACCCGGAGTCGGCGAAGAACACGTGCTCGACGCCCTCCGGCGCCATCCCGGCCAGCCGCCGGGCGAGCAGCACCCCGGGGGCATGGGTGAGGCCGCCGAACATGACGTGCGCCATGCTGTCGAGCTGATCACGCAGCGCCCGGTCCAGCACCGGATTGCGGTAGCCGTGGATCGCGGACCACCACGAGGCCATGCCGTCGACCAGTTCGCGTCCGTCAGCGAGCCGGAGCCGGACCCCCTCCGCGGAGACCACCGGGAACGGCTCCACCGCCGAGGGCATCGGCGCATAGGGATGCCACACGGTTTCCCGGTCCACACCCGCCAGATCAGCAGTCCAAGACAGCGTGTCGCCCACCAAATCACTCACGACGGCATGAAACCATGTTCAAACCATCGGGGGATAACTCGGCGCGCCTTCCTTCGATCGGAGCATCGTTCCGCATATATACGGAGGAAGCGGCGCACATACTCCTACATGCGACGCTCATCCGCCACGAACCTGAGGAAGACCAGAGTGCGCACCGGGACCACTCCGCGCCATCCCCGCCGGACCCTCGGCGCCGCCGCCGTCGTCACCCTGGTCGGCGGCACCCTGGCCGCGGCCGGCGCCCCGGCCGGCGCCGCCGTGGAACCGGTCGCCACACCGATCCCGCTGACCAGCGTGCCGAGCGACGGCTCCACGAACATCCGGACCGAGGTCCCGGTGAGCGTGACCGCCCAGTCCGGCGAGAAGCTGGCCGCGGTGGTGCTGGCCGGCCCCGACGGTGCCACCGTACCCGGCACGCTGAACCCGGACGGCACCGAATGGACCGCCGACTCGCACCTGCGCACCCACACCCACTACTCCCTCACCGCGACCGGCGTGGCCGCCGACGGCACCCAGGTGTCCCGCACCTCGGCGTTCACCACCTTCGCCCCCACCACCGACAAGCAGCTCAAGTTCGCCGCGACCGAACCCCAGGAAGGCGACACGGTCGGCGTCGGCATGCCGATCCTGGTCCAGTTCACCAACCCGGTGACCGACCGGGCCGCGGTGGAGAAGGCCCTGAAAGTGGTCACCGAACCACCGCAACCCGGCCACTGGAGCTGGCTGTCCGACGCCCGCCTGGACTGGCGCCCCGAAAGCTACTGGCAGCCGGGCACCAAGGTCCGCGTCTCCCTGGAACTGGACGGCGTCCCCGCAGGCGACGGCAAGTACGGCGGCGGCGACACCACCTTCGGCTTCACCGTCGGCCGCAAACAGCTATCCCTGGTCGACCTGTCGAAGCACCGCATGACGGTGTACCAGAACGACAAACAGGTCAACTCCTTCCCGGTCACCGGCGGCAAACCCGGCGCCGACACCTGGGGCGGCACCATGGCCGTCATCGACAAGGCCGCCTCGGTCCACATGCAGTCCCGCACCGTCGGCTTCGGCAACGAATACGACATCCCGGACGTGCGCTACGCGATCCACCTGACCTACTCGGGCACCTACATCCACGCCGCCCCCTGGTCAGTGGGCTCCCAGGGCTACGCCAACGTGAGCCACGGCTGCGTAGGCCTGTCCATGGACCGCGCCGCCTGGCTGTTCCAGAACACCCTGCCCGGCGACCTGGTCCAAGTAGTGAACTCACCGAAGAACGTGGCACCGGGCAACGGCTACGGCGACTGGCAGGAGAGCTGGAACCAGTGGCTGGGCGGCAGCGCGGTGAAGTCCTGAACACCGCCCACGGCCACCCGCCGTGGGCACCGCGGGGTTGACCTGGAGTCGACTCCAGGTCGTAGCGTCCACTCCATGACGATGCATTACCGAGTCCTCGGAGCCACCGGCATCGAGGTGAGCACCTACGCCCTCGGCACCATGATGTTCGGCAAGATCGGCAACCCCGACCACGCCGACGGCGCCCGCATCATCCACGCCGCCCTGGACGCCGGCATCAACTTCGTGGACACCGCCGACATGTACTCCAGCGGCGAATGCGAGGAGATCGTCGGCAAGGCCCTCAAGGGCCGCCGCGACGACATCGTGCTCGCCACCAAGGTCCACTTCTCCCTGGACGACCAGCGCAACCACGGCGGCAACTCCCGCCGCTACATCACCCGCGCCGTCGAGGACAGCCTCCGCCGCCTCCAGACCGACTGGATCGACCTCTACCAGATCCACCGCCCCGACCCGAAGACGGACATCGAAGAAACCCTCGGCGTCCTCACCGACCTGGTCCACGAAGGCAAAGTCCGAGCCATCGGCTGCTCCACCTTCCCCGCCGAAGAACTCGTCGAAGCCTGGCACGTAGCCGAACGCCGCAACCTGATGAAGTTCCGCACCGAACAACCGCCCTACTCCATCCTGTCCCGCGGCATCGAACGCTCCGTCCTGCCCACCGCCCAACGCCTGAACATGGGCGTCCTCACCTGGAGCCCCCTGGCCTGGGGCTTCCTCAGCGGCAAATTCCGCCGCAACCAGGAGATCGACTACACCTCCGGCCGCGCCGCCCTGGCCGCCGACCGCTTCGACCCCGACCTGCCCAAGAACCACGCCAAGTACGACGCCGTCGAAGAACTGGCAAAACTGGCCGACGACCTGGACGTAACCCTCCCCCAACTGGCAACGGCCTTCCCCCTGACCCACCCGGCAGTAACCTCAGTGATCATCGGCCCCCGCACCATGGACCAACTCGAAGCATCCCTGGCCGGCCAAAACCTCCTCCTGGACGACGCCACCCTGAACCGCATCGACGAGATCGTGCCCCCCGGCACAGAACTGGTGTGGGACCACGGCGGCTGGACACCCCCGGCCCTGTCAGACCCGACCCGCCGCCGCCGCGCCCTCACCGACCGGGCAGCAGCCCAAGAAGCCGAGTAACGCCATCGGCTGACACCACCCCCACCCCACCCGGGACGGTCGGGATAATGGCCCCATGATCGAGTCAGTGGCCACCGTGAAAACCGACCGTCCCGAACGCTACCTGAAGCAACTGGTATCCCACCTCGGCCGCAAGGTCGACTCCGAACAATCCGACGACGGCACCTCCGGCAGCCTGACCTTCAGCTCCGGCAGCTGCACCCTGACCGCCGACCCCGGCGCCCTGGTACTGACCGTCCACGCCGAAGACCAAGAGCGCCTCGCAGCGGTACAGGATGTGGTGGCGCGGCACTTGGTGCGGTTCGCGACACAGGACGAACTGGTGGTCGAGTGGTCCACGGGAGTCGAGGTCTAAAACCGCCAGCGGCCAGCCCACAAAGCCCCACGCGCTACCGCCGCCCCGCTTGTGATCTGACCAAAACTCCGGCCCTCGGTCTTCCCGTCGCTTCGGCGGGCGAAGCCAATCACGCCGGACAGGCGGTGTCAAGGCACTGTTAAGCAACCAACACCAAAACCTGTCGCCTTGACACCGCCTGGCCGGTGTGATTCCGATGCTCCTATAGATGTCAAATGCCGGGGGCAGCTGTGTGGAGGCTGGGTGTTTGCGCTGGTGGAGGCGCTATGAGGGC
>JABFXP010000634.1 GCA_013361685.1 Catenulispora sp. | reverse complement strand
GGACAGAGCGGCGGACAGAGTGTCGGAGCGAGCGGCGGACAGCCTGGCGGACAGCCTGCTGGACACGGTCCGGAGCTACGGCACGGTCGCGGTCGCCTACTCCGGCGGCGCCGACTCGGCCCTGGTCCTGGCAGCCGCGGCCCGCGCGCTCGGCCCGGACCGGGTCCTCGCCGTCACCGCCGTCTCCGAGAGCCTGGCCGCCGGCGAACTCGCCCCGGCGCGCGCCTTCGCCACAGAGCTGGGCGTGGAGCACCTCACCCCGCAGACCCACGAACTCCGGCGCGACGGCTACCGGGCCAACGGCCCGGACCGCTGCTACTTCTGCAAATCCGAGGTCTTGGACACCATCGCCGCCCTCGCCGGCGACCGCGGCTTCCAGACCGTGGCCACCGGCACCAACGCCGACGACGCCCGCGACCCGTTCCGGCCCGGGATCGCCGCCGGCCGGGAACGCGGCATCCGGACCCCGCTGCTGGACTGCGGCCTCACCAAGGCCGAGGTCCGTGCCGTCAGCCGCTCCTGGGCGCTGCCGACCTGGGACAAGCCCGCCACCCCCTGCCTGGCGAGCCGCATCCGCCACGGCATCACCGTCACCCCCTACCGGCTGGCCCGCGTCGACCAGGCCGAGATCGCCGCGCGCACCGCGCTCGCGTCCGCCGGGATCCCGGTGACCGATCTGCGGGTCCGCGACCTCGGCGACCGGGCCCGGCTGGAAGTCGCCGCCGACCAGGTCCAGGCGGTGGCCGCGCTGGCGGGCGTCCGGGAGGCGGTCGCCGCGGCGGGATTCGGCCGCGGGGCGGTGGAGGTCGGCGAGTTCCGGTCCGGGCGGCTCAACGAGGAGCCGCCGTGACGGTCGGGCGCCGGACTCAACGCTCTGGGATGCGCCGTAAGGCGCGCCGCAGACAGCAGCGCCACCATCCGGCGCGCGCTGAGTCCCGAGGGCGCCCGGACGCTCCCGCCGAGCCCGGCGGGCACCGGTGACCAGGGACCGGCGCCGTTCCGTGGCGCCGCGCCCTCCGACCATGGCCGACGTCGCACGCCTGGCCGGCGTGTCGTATCAGACGGTCTCCCGGGTCCTCAACGACCTCCCGCACGTCCGGGCCTCCACCCGCGCCCGCGTCCTCGCCGCGATCCGGGAGTCTGGTTACCGCCCCAACGCGGCGGCGCGGACGCTGGTGACGGGGCGGTCGCACACCCTGGGCGTGGTCGCGGTGGACACGGTCTTCTTCGGACCGGCCTCGACGCTGGCCGGCATCGAACGCGCCGCCCGGGACACCGACTACGCCATCAACATCGTGACGCCGCGGACCCCGGACGGGGACTCCGTGCTCGAAGCCGTGGACCGGCTGCGGAACCAGGCGGTGGCGGGCGTCATCGTGATCGCGCCGCGGGACTCCGTGGCCGGGGTGCTGGCGCGCGCGGCGGCAGGGGTGTCGCTGGTCGGCGCCGGCTGCGGCCGGATCGAGCAGGTGGGCGGCGTCGCCGTCGACCAGCGGGCCGGCGCGGCCCTGGCCACCCGGTACCTGCTGGACCTGGGGCACCGGACCGTCCACCACGTCGCCGGACCGGCCGGGTGGCTGGACGCCGCCGGCCGGGCCGAGGGCTGGCGGGCCGAGCTGAAGCGGGTGGGCGCCGCGATCCCGCCGCCGCTGACCGGGGACTGGAGCGCGCGCTCGGGATACACCGCCGGGCGCACGCTGGCGCGGGATCCGGCGGTGACCGCGGTCTTCTGCGCCAACGACCACATGGCGCTGGGTCTGCTGCGGGCCTTCCACGAGGCCGGGCGGCAGGTGCCGTCCGAGGTCAGCGTCATCGGCTTCGACGACATCCCGGGCTCGCCCTACTTCGCGCCGCCGCTGTCCACGATCCGCCAGAACTTCGGCGAGCTGGGTCGCAGCACCCTGCAACTGCTGGTCGAGCAACTCCAGGCCGGGACACCGGTGCCGCGCCGCGTGCTGATCGCGCCGGATCTCATCGTGCGCTCCAGCACCCGGCCCCCGGCCCCGGCCCGGGGCGGCCGGCCGGGACGCCGTCGTCCGCCGCCGCGCCCGCGCCGGGACGGGTGAGACCCGGCGAGACCCGGCGAGACCTAGTTAGAACCCTGATTCAGGTCGTGGTCGTCGCCGCGTAGGCGTCGGCCTGGATGCCGTACAGGTCGGCGTACCGGCCGTCCAGGGCCATGAGCTCCTCGTGCGGCCCGGCCTCGGTGAGCCGGCCCTTGTCCAGCACCAGGATCAGGTCCGCGCCGGTCACGGTCGAGAACCGGTGCGAGACGATGACGGTGACCGCGCCGGTGCGCGCGCCCAGTTCGCGGGCCCGGGCCATGTGGCGCTGGAAGATCTCCTGCTCGCTCGGCGCGTCCAGGGACGCGGTCGGCTCGTCGAGGATGAACAGCAGCGGCTCCGGGCGCATCGAAGCCCTCGCCAGCGCGGTCTTCTGCCACTGGCCCTCGGACAGTTCCAGCCCGCCGACCGTGCGTCCCAGCAGCGTGTCGTAACCGTCGGGCAGGCGGCGCAGGACGCGGTCCGCGTCGGCCTCCGCCACCGCCGCCGCGACACGTTCGCGGTCGTCCAGGTGCGGCAGGTCGCCGAGGCCGACGTTCTCCCCGAAGGTGGTGGCGAAGCGCCCGAAGTCCTGGAAGGCGGCGCTGACCCGGGAGCGCCAGCCCTTGGTCTCCAGGTCGGCGAGATCGACCCCGTCGACGGTGACGCGGCCGGAGTCGGCCCGGTAGAACTTGGCCAGCAGCTTCACCAGCGTCGTCTTGCCCGAGCCGTATTCGCCGACGACGGCGACGACCGACCCGGCCGGGAGGTGGACGCTGATGCCGTCCAGGGCCCGGCGGCCGGTGCCGGGGTAGCTGTAGCCGACGTCGTGGAAGGTGATGCCGTCCTTCAGGACCGGCGGTGCCGCGAGCGTCCCGGTCCGGCGGGCCCGGTCCTCGGCGAGATGGTCGCGCATCCAGAACAGCGGCTCGACGTACCGGGACACCTGGGCCACGCCCGCCGTCGTCGTGACGGCGCCGTGCAGGGTGTTGCGCAGGTTGGCCGCCACGGTCACCGCCATGACGAGGTCGCCGACGCCGCCGGCGGCCCCGGCGGCGCGGTCGATGACCAGCGCGAGACCGGCGCCGAAGCCGAGGGTGAAGACGAGCCACCCGCCGAACTTCCAGCCCGCGCCCACGGCCCAGGCCCGGGCGCGCCCGGTCATCGTCTGCTGCCAGGCCTGCTCCTGCAGACGCACGATCTCGGCGGCGGATCCGGCCACGCGGATCTCCTTGCCGGGCGCGGGTTTGGTCGCCAGCTCGAACAGGTGCTGCTGGAGGCGGAAGGTCTCGGCCGTCTTCAGGTCCGCCTCGGCCACGGCCCGGCTGCCGCGCCGGTCGCACCACAGGGGGACCGCGGCGAAGACGAGCAGCAGGAGCAGCCAGGGGCTGACCGTGCCCAGCAGCAGGAGCGTCACGCCGAGCTGCGCCAGCGCGAACGCCGCGCCGATCGAGGACCAGAAGCCGGCCATGATCATCCAGGACGCGCGCCGGAGGATCGCGACGCGGTCCAGGACGTCGCTGCGTTCGAGGTGGTCGAGGCTCTCCACGGCCGCGAGATCGCTCAGGACGCGGGGGCTCAGGTCGCGGATCGCGGGCTGCTCGATGAGCGGGATCGGGGTCCTGATGATGTCGGCCAGGACGACGTTGACGGCGTAGGCGAAGGCGGTCAGGGCCGCGGCCGCCGCGGCTTGCCCGGCGTGGCCGTGGATCGTCGCGTTGACGGTCCAGCGCAGGGACAGGGCGGTGCCGGCGAGGGCGGCCAGGACGGTGATGCTGGCGGCGAAGTAGAACACGACGGTGCCGGGCATGCGGTGCCAGGTCAGGGCGAGCAGTTCTCTCCAGAGGGCGGCCCAGCGCCGTAGTGGGTAGTGCGTGGGTTCGCTGGGTGGGGTTGTCGGGGTCGGTTTCGGGGCCGAGGCGGTCGGAGCCGTCGGAGTGGGAGTGGGAGTCGGCGTCGGGGTGTCCGCGGTGTCAGCCATGGAGGGTCTCCTGCTCGGCGTGCGGAGGGCGGGGGAGGTCGTCGTCGGCCACGTCTTCGGCGTCGTCGTAACCGCGCTGGAAGCGCTCGGCCTGGATCGCGAACATCTCGGCGTAGGTCCCGCCGGCCGCGATCAGCTCGTCGTGGGAGCCGGATTCGGTGATGCGCCCGTGCTCCAGCAGCACGATGCGGTCCGCCTGGCGCACCGTGGACAGGCGGTGCGAGATGAGCACCACGCTCGTCTGCGCGCGGCGCGCCGAGAGCCGGTCGAAGACCTCGAACTCGGTGCGGACGTCGAGGTGGGCGGTCGGCTCGTCGAGCACGAGCAGCCGCGCGCCGGTCCGGACCGCGTAGAGCGCCCGCGCCAGGACCACCTGCTGCCACTGGCCGCCGGACAGGTCCACGCCGCCGGTCCGGGTCCGGGACAACGGCGTGTCCCAGCCGTCCGGGAGCCGGTCGAGGACTTCGCCGAGGCCGGCGTCCCGCGCGGCGGCTTCCAGGGCGTCGCGGTCCAGGGGCACGTCGCCGCGGCCGAGGGCGACGTTCTGGGCGACGGTGAGGTGGTAGCGGACGAAGTCCTGGAACACGATCGACATGCGGCGCCGCCACTGCTCGGGACCGAGCTGCCGGATGTCGGCACCGTCGGCGGTGATGCGGCCGGAAGTGGGCTCGTACAGACCGGCCAGGAGCTTGATGAGCGTCGATTTCCCGGCGCCGTTGAGGCCGACGACCGCGAGCAGTTCGTTCGGGCGGATCTCCAGGTCGAGGTGGTCGGTGACCTGGCGGGTGGTGCCGGGGTAGGTGAAGCAGACGTTTTCGAAGCGGATCAGGGGGACGGCCGGCGGGGTGGTCGGCGCGCCGGGCGTCGGCTGGGGCCCGGGCACGGCAGCC
The DNA here is from genome assembly GCA_013361685.1 of Catenulispora sp. Lineage (GTDB taxonomy): Bacteria > Actinomycetota > Actinomycetes > Streptomycetales > Catenulisporaceae > Catenulispora. The sequence goes on along the minus strand of JABFXP010000634.1, from coordinate 9,989 downwards.
TCGGCAGCCTCGGCGGGTTCGAGCTCAGGTTCGCCCCGCCCGAGCTCCTTCGCGACTTCGTCGAACGCGTCCATCGTCTCCAGCGCGGCGCTCATGTTGCGCGCGTCCTCGCTGGATCCGAACGCCTGGAACAGCGACCAGCCCGACGCCAGCACCGCGGTTTCGACGGCGACTGTCGTGTGCCCGTTGGCCGCGCCATTGGCGACCGCCGCGTACACGACACCGAGGGGAACGGCCAGGAGCAGGAAGCGCCGCAGGTCCGCGCGCCGGGCGCGAGCGCTGAGGTTCCAGGCCGGTTCCAGCAGCCGCAGCATGTGGTGCTTGATCTTCGCGACGGTCCATTCTTCGAGGCCGAACAGCCGGATGTCCTTGCCCTCGCCCGTGGAGACCAAGGCGTCCATCCATGCGGTGGAGTGCATCCCCTGCGGGATTCCGCTGCGCCAGACCCGGACGAACTGTCCGTGCATCCGGTTGCCCAGCACGCGGTTCACACCGGCGGGCACGACCAGCACGGGCACGATCCACCACGCGTACCGCGCCAGAACCGCGCACGACGCGGCCGCGCCGATAAGACCGGTGAGCCAACGGATCTGGCCGAGGGCACCGTCACCGGGCGTCCGCTCGGTCCAGTTGTGCGGATCCGCGCGCGCGATCAGGATGAGCTGCTGGACGCGCGGCCGCTCGAGCCGGTCGACCGTCGCGCTCCCGGACGCCAGCCGCGCCAGACCGGCCCGGTGCGCACCGTCGATCCGGGCCTTGGCCACGAACTCCAGCGGCGCGGCGAGCGCCTCGGTGGCGTGGCCGGCCGCCATCACCACCACCAACAGAAGCAACGGCCCGACGGTCGCGGCGAGCAGACCTGAGGACGAGTGGCCGCCGATCCGGGCGACGAGCGCGGCGGTGGCGGTCGCGGTGGCCGCCGGAACCAGGGCATTGAGGACATTGGTGATCGACAGGGCGGCGATGAGAGGCGGCCGGGCGGCGCGCAACGCGCGGAGCAGGCGGATGCGGCGGGCGAGGACGAACAAGGGAGGTTCCTATCGAAGCGCTTCGATAACGAGACGCAACGAGGCTTGCATCGAAGGAGATCGAAGAGCAACGGCTTTTCGCGTCGAATCCGGCGGCCGGTTGCAGGCTCCGGAACCACTTCGCGGCGGGTATCGCGCCCGGGAGACCGGCGGCGGAGACATGCCGAGGGAGATCTGCCAGAGGAGACCTGCCGGGAACGAGTCCGCCCGCGGACGCCGGTGGCAGGCGTCCGCGGGCGGACTCGGCGGGCAGCCGCGGCGCCCGCTGTGTCTGGTACGGCGCCCCATGGCCGAACCGGACGGCTGGATGTAATCAGTTCTCGGCGTTCGCCGTGTCCGGCGCGACGCCCGACCGCCGAACCGGTCCGGAACCGATCACGAAGTGATCACAACTTGATCACCCCTCGCTGATACTCACCACCGGCTGGAAAGCCCGGTCGAACCCGACCTCCCGGCGCGGCCCCTCCATCCGAGCGCCGAGGCGGGCGCGGATGTCCCGGCTGGAGGCGCCGACCCACAGCTCGACCTCGCCCGGCTCGACGATCCGCCGCCCGGCCCGGCCGGTGTAGGACGTCATGTCGGCCGGCAGGTCGATGACCACCGTGCGCGCCGCCCCCGGTTCCAGATCGACCCGCGGCGCGGCGATCAGCTGCTGCACCGGCCGTGCGACCTCGGCCTGCGGGTCGTGCAGGTAGACCTGGACCACCTCGCTGGTGGCCGAGTCGCCGTCGTTGCGCAGGTCCACCGTGAGCCGCAGCGTGCCGTCCGTCGGCCAGACCTCGCCCGCCGGCAGCGTGATGTCCGACCACACCGCCGGGTTGTAGGACAGCCCGTGGCCGAAGGGGTACAACGGCGTCGGGTCCACCGTGCTCACGTCGCTGCGCAGACCCAGCGTCGCCGACAGGTACGTCGAGGGCTGGTTCGCGCCCTGCGCGGGGAAGCCCACCGGCAGCCGCCCGGCCGGGTTCACCCGTCCGGACAGCACGTCCGCCAGCGCGTTCGCCCCCTCCTCGCCCGGCAGGAAGCCGCAGACCACGGCCGCGAGCCGGTCGACATACTGCGACAGCTCATACGGCCGGCCCACCAGCAGCACCAGGACGACCGGCGTCCCGGTCTCCAGCAGCGCTTCCAGCAGCTCGCCCTGCCGCCCGGGCAGGCGCAGGTCGGAGGCGTCGCAGCCTTCGCCGGAGGTGCCGTTACCGAACAGGCCCGAGACGTCGCCGAGCACCGCGACGCAGACCTCGGCCTCGCGTGCCGCCGCCGCGGCCAGCGCGATCTGGCGGCTGCCCAGCGCCTCGTCGGCCACGACGTCGGCCAGCGTTCCGCCCTCGGCCGCCGCGCGCTCGGCCCGCAACCGCAGCGAGGCCTCGGTGTCCGGGATCGGGCAGCCCTGCACGTAGTTGATCTCGTACCGGGCCGGATCGGCCTTCAGCGCCTCCAGGACCGTGCGCGCCTCGATGCCGAGCCGCAGATCCGGGTGGTGCACGCCGATGTGGCGGGGGAAGGAGTAGCAGCCGAACGCCGCGTCCGCGACGTGCGCCCGCGGGCCGATGACCGCCATGCGCGTGCCCGGCGCCAGCGGCAGCACGTCGTCCTCGTTGCGCAGCAGGACGATCGAGCGCCGGGCCAGGCGCCCGGCCAGCGCCCGGGACTCGTCGTCGTCGAGCCGCTGGTCGGACTCGGACAGGATCGGAGGTTCCGGCGACCAGTCCGCGTCGAGCAGGCCCAGCTCGCACTTCTGGATCAGCACGCGCTCCAGCGCCCGGTCCACCAGGCTGATGTCGACCTCGCCGGCCTCCACCGCCTCGATCAGCGGCGTGCCGAAGCAGTCCATGCTCGGCAGTTCGACGTCGATGCCCGCGGCCAGCGCCTGCGCGGCGGCCTGGCCCTTGGTGCCGGCGGTGCGGTGCAGGCGGTGCAGGAAGGCCACGGAGAAGTAGTCCGAGACCACCGTCCCGGTGAAGCCGTAGGTCTCCCGCAGCAGTTCGGTGAGCAGCGCCGGATCGGCGGCCACCGGCACGCCGTCGTTGTCCGAGTAGGAGTTCATCACCGAGCGCGGCCCGGCGTGCAGCGCCATCTCGAACGGCGGCAGGATCACGTCGGCCAGCTCCCGCGGGCCGATCGACACCGGGGCGAGGTTGCGTCCGGCGCGCGAGGCGCTGTAGCCCGCGAAGTGCTTCAGGGTCGCGATGATGCCCGTGGACTCCAGGCCCTCGACGTAGGCCGAGCCGATCGTGCCCACCAGGTACGGGTCCTCGGCGATGGTCTCCTCGATCCGGCCCCAGCGCAGATCGCGCGCCACGTCCAGCACCGGCGCCAGGCCCTGGTGCACGCCCAGGCGGCGCATGCTGCGGCCGATCCGCTCGGCCACCTGGCGTATCAGGTCCGGGTCGAAGCTCGCGCCCCAGCACAGCGGCGCCGGATAGACCGTGGCCTGCCAGGCCCCCAGCCCGGTCAGGCACTCCTCGTGCACCAGCGCCGGGATCCCGGGGCCGGCCGCGGCGATCTCCCGCTGGCTGTTGGCCACCGCCCGCGCCCCGGCCACCGGGTGCACCGGCGCGGTGCCGAAGGGGCGGGTCAGCTGTCCGATGCCGTCACGCAGCACGTCGGACCAGTCGGCGGCGGGCGCCTCCGAGGAGTGCTGGAACGGTGCGACCTGCCCGGAGGTGGCGTCGGCGCCGACCCAGACCGCGCATAACTGCGCCACCTTCTCCCGCACCGACAGCCGCGGTATCAGGTCCTTGACCCGATCGGCGGGCGGGGCGGCCGGGTCGCGCCAGAGCTCGGCGACGGCGGTGTTCTCCATGGCCATGTACGGCTGTCCTTCGGTCAGGGTTGTACAAAAGAGAAATCAGGCAGCGGTGCCGCGCACGGCGCCGTCCCAGCGGGCGGTGGACCCCCGCACGACCAGCTCGGTGGCCAGCGTGAGGTGGGTGCGCTCCACGGGCTGCCCGCGGATCAGCTGGATCAGCATCTCCACCGCGCGCTCGCCCATCGTCCGGATCGGCTGGTCGATCGTGGTCAGCGGCGGGGTGCACAGCGCCGACTCCGGGATGTTGTCGAAACCGACGACCGACAGGTCCTCGGGCACCCGCACCCCGAGCGACTGCGCGACTTTCAGCAGCGCTATCGCCGAGACGTCGTTGGCGGCGAACACCGCGCTGGGCCGCTCCGGACCGGTCAGCAGCTCCAGCGCCGCGCGCCGGGACAGCTCCGCGTCGTACCCGCCGACGCGGACCAGCGACTCGTCGAACGGCACCCCGGCCGCGGCCAGCGCCTCGCGGTAGACCTGCTCGCGCTGTTTGGCCGACTCCAGATCCGCGCGCCCGGCCAGCAGCGCGATGCGCCGGTGGCCCAGGCTCAGCAGGTGCTCGGTCGCCAGGCGCGCGCCGCGCAGGTTGTCCGCGTCCACCGTCGGGAAGCCCGAGGAGCCGGTGTGCGGGTCGACCGCCACGACCGGGGCGCCGTAGTGGACGTCCACGACGGTGGGGGTCACGAGCACCGCGCCGTCCACCAGCGTGCCGGACAGCCGCGACAGATAGCGCTGCTCCCAGCCGACCATGTCGCCGGGGCGACCGCCGGCGCTGTAGACGACCAGCTCGAAACCGCTGCCGCGGATCGCGTCGGCGGCGCCCTTGAGCAGCTCGGTGCTGAACGGTTCCAGGTCTGCGACCAGGATGCCGATCACGTTGGTGCGGTGGTTGCGCAGACTCTGCGCCACCAGGCTGGCCTCGTAGCCCAGATCGCTGATCACGGCCTGCACGCGGGCCATGGTGTCCGCGGCCACGCCGTAGCGCTGGTTGATGACCTTGGACACGGTGGCGACCGAAACGCCGGCTTGCGCGGCGACGTCGCGGATGGTGACTCTCGGTTGGTGCACGCCGCCACGTTAGCGTTGGAAAACGTTATCGACAACGATTGACATGACGGAAACCTACGCGCAATGCTCGTCGCCAGTCCCCGTGGCGCCGAGGCTCCGGCCCCGGTGCCCTCAGCGTCCCGCTGCCCCCCGCTGCCTTCCCACGCCCCGGGGGTTCCACGTTCGACCATGACGACGGACAGGGAGTTTTCACAGTGACGAGGAAAACACGCAAGGCGACAGCCATCCTGCTCGGCTTGGGCGTGATACTTGCCGCCGCCGGATGCGCCGGCGGCAGCAGCAACGGCGGCAGCAGCAGCGGCGGCGGCGGAAGCAGCAGCGGCGGCAGCGCCGGCGGTTCCAGCGGCGGTTCCGGCGGGGCCGCGGTCAAGCTGACGATCTGGCAGAACTCGACGACCGGTCCGGGCCAGCAGTTCTTCCTGGACGCCGCGAAGGCCTACCACACGGCCCACCCGAACGTCACGATCAACGTCCAGACGATCCAGAACGAGGACCTGGACGGCAAGCTGCAGACCGCGCTGAACTCCAACTCCGCGCCGGACATCTTCCTGCAGCGCGGCGGCGGCAAGATGCAGGCCATGGTCAACGCCGGCCAGGTCCAGGAGTTGCACCTGACCGACGCCGACAAGACGAACGCCGGCGCCGCGGCCCTGGCGGGGGTGTCGATCGACGGCAAGGTCTACGCGATGCCGATGGACACCCAGCCCGAGGGCATCTACTACAGCAAGGACCTGTTCGCCAAGGCCGGCATCACCACGCCGCCGACCACGATCGACGAGCTCGAGGCGGCGGTCGCGAAGCTGAAGGCGATCAACGTCGCGCCGATCGCGGTCGGGGCCAAGGACGCGTGGCCGGCCGCGCACTGGTATTACAACTTCGCGCTGCGCGAATGTAGCCAGGCCACGATGACCAGCACCGCCAAGTCGCTGAAGTTCGACGACCCGTGCTGGAAGAAGGCCGGCGACGACCTGGCCGCGTTCCTGAAGGTCGACGCCTTCCAGAAGGGCTTCCTGACCACCTCGGCGCAGCAGGGCGCGGGCTCCTCGGCGGGCCTGCTCGCCAACCACAAGGCGGGCATGGAGCTGATGGGCAACTGGGACCCCGGCGTGATCGCCAGCCTGACCCCGGACCAGAAGCAGCTGCCCGACCTGGGCTGGTTCCCCTTCCCCTCGGTCGCCGGCGGCCAGGGCGACCCCACCGCCATCATGGGCGGCAGCGACGGCTACTCGGTGTCGAAGAAGGCTCCCAAGGAGGCCTTCGAGTTCCTCGAGTGGCTGGTGACCAAGGAGAAGCAGGAGGACTACGGCAAGGCCTTCGACGCGATCCCGGTCAACACCGCGGCCCAGGACGTGGTCACCGCGCCGTACAACATCTCGACGCTGCAGGCGTTCAACAAGGCCGCGTACTCGATGCAGTACCTGGACACGCAGTACGGGCAGAACGTCGGCAACGCCATGAACACCGCCGTCGTGGCCCTGATGGCCGGCAAGGGCAGTGCTGCTGACATCGTCAAGGCCACCAACGACGCCGCCGCGAGAGGCTGAGTAGGCACATTATGAGCGACACCCTGGGTACTGACACGGCCATCGACCGCCAGTCGCAGGGCGCGGCTCGAGCCGGGGACGCGGCCACGCCGCCGTCCCCGGCTGCGCGCCGCCGCGGCCGGGGGCGGATGCGCCTGGAGATCGCGGTCTTGTCCGGGCCGGCGATTCTTGTCTTCGTAGCGTTCGTGATCTTCCCGGTCGTCCTCGCCGCGTACTACGGCTTCTATCGGTGGAAGGGCTACGGCCCGCCGACGGACTGGGTCGGGCTGGACAACTACCGGCTGATCCTGACCGACCCGGCGTTCCAGGACGTGCTGTGGCACAGCTTGCTGATCCTGGTGTTCTCCCTGGTCATCCAGGGGCCGCTGGCGATCGGGCTGGCGATCCTGCTGAACCAGCGGATCCGCGGCCGGGCTCTGATCCGGGTCCTGATCTTCGTGCCGTACATCATCTCCGAGGTGATCGTCGGCACCGGCTGGAGCCTGATGCTGCAGAGCACCGGCGCGGCCAACGACCTGCTCAAGCACATCGGGCTGGGGTCGTGGCAGCAGGACTGGATCGCCGATCCGAAGCTGGCGCTGTGGACGCTGATGGCGATCATCTCCTGGAAGTACATCGGGTTCGCGGTGATCCTGATGCTGGCGGGGCTGCAGTCGATTCCGGAGGAGCTCTTCGAGGCTGCTGCTATTGACGGTGCGTCCTACTGGCAGATCCAGCGGCGTATCACGCTGCCGCTGCTGGGGCCGACGATTCGGATCTGGGCGTTCTTGTCGATCATCGGGTCGCTGCAGTTGTTCGACCTCGTCTACATCATCTGGGGTCAGTACGTTTCGGGCACCGCCGGGACTTCGACGATGGCGATCTACATGGTCGCGCAGGGTCGGTCCGCGGGGAGCTACGGCTACGGGAGCGCGGTGGCTGTGGTGATGTTCCTGATCTCGCTCGTTGTCGCGCTGATCTACCAGCGTTTCGTTCTGCGGCGTGACCTCCGGGGCGCTGTTACCGAAGGGGTGAGCTGATGAGCGCGCGGACTGATACGTGGTCCTCCTCTGGTGTGCGGGAGAAGGCGACGCGGCGGGGGTGGGGGCCCGGGGGCGGGCTGGGGTTGGGGCGTGGGGCGGGGCGCGGGCGGGGGGCGGGTGGCGGGCACGGGAAGCCGGAGAAGTGGGGCAGTCCTGTCGTCTACTTCGTGGCGCTGTTGTTCATCGCGGTTTGTGTTGCGCCGGTGCTGTACATGGTGCTCGGCGGGTTCCGGACGAACGCGCAGATCACGACGAGCCCGGCGGGGTTGCCGCATCCGTTTGTGACGAGCAATTACACGGATGTGCTGAAGTCGAACCGGTTCTGGGGCGAGTTTGCGAACTCGGTGATCGTGGCGTTGGCGAGTACGGTCGGGATCGTGATTCTTGGGTTGATGGTGAGCTTTGTGATCGCTCGCTATGACTTCAAGTTCAAGGGTGCGATGTACTCGTTGTTCGCGGCGGGGTTGATGTTTCCGCTGGTCATCGCGATCACGCCGTTGTACATCGTGATCAAGGATCTGGGGCTGATTGACAGTCTGGTGGGGGTCATTATTCCTCAGATCGCGTTCGGGTTGCCGACGACGGTGATTATTTTGGTGCCGTTCTTGCGGGCGATTCCGAAGGAGATTGAGGAGGCTGCCACGATTGATGGGACGAGCCGGCTTGGGTTCTTCTTCCGGATGGTGATGCCTTTGTCGCTGCCGGGGGTGGTGACGGTGGGGATTCTGGCTTTTATTGGGAGCTGGAACAACTATGTGCTGCCGTTGTACATCTTGAACTCGGATGCCAACTTCACGCTGCCGTTGGGGGTGCAGGCTTTCTCGTCGCAGTATTCGCAGGATACGGCTAAGGTGCTTGCGTTTACTTCGTTGGCGATGTTGCCTGCGTTGGTTTTCTTCTCGATTTTCCAGAAGCGTATTGTTGGTGGGTTGACCGGCGCTGTGAAGGGCTGAAAGACGTGGTTCATGCTGATGCTCATGTTCGTGCTCATGTTGTGCTCGACAAGCAGGCTGTTGTTGCGCCGGTGCGGAGACGTACTTTTGGATCGTTTGTCGAGCATCTCGGGCGGTGTGTGTATACCGGGATTTATGAGCCGGGGCATCCGAGTGCGAACGCGGACGGGTTCCGGATGGATGTGGTGGAACTCGTCCGGGAGCTGGGGAGTACGACGATTAGGTATCCCGGGGGGAATTTTGTCTCGGGGTTTCGGTGGGAGGATTCGGTCGGGCCGCGGGAGAAGCGGCCGGTGCGGCGGGATCTTGCCTGGCATTCGTTGGAGTCGAATCAGGTCGGATTGGATGAGTTTGCCAGGTGGCTTAAGCTCACTGATTCTGAGCTGATGTTGGCGGTGAATATCGCGACGCGGGGGATTCTGCCGGCGTTGGATTTGCTGGAGTATGCCAATCATCCGGCGGGGACGGCGTTGTCGGATATGCGGATCGCTAATGGGACGCCGGAGCCGCATGATGTGCGGATGTGGTGTCTTGGGAATGAGATGGACGGGCCGTGGCAGACCGGGTTTATGACGGCGGAGGATTATGGGAAGCTCGCGGCCCGGACTGCTGCTGCTATGAAGATGGCTGATAAGGGGCTTGAGCTGGTTGTTTGTGGGTCGTCGGGGTCGGGGATGCCTACGTTCGGGGATTGGGAACGTACGGTGCTTGAGCATAGCTATGAGCATGTTGATTATGTTTCGTGTCATGCGTATTACCAGGAGTATGACCGGGATCTGGGGTCGTTTCTGGCTTCTGCGATTGACATGGATTATTTTATTGACACGGTTGTGGCTACGGCTGACCATGTGGGGTATAAGAAGCGGTCTAGTAAGAAGATCAATGTTTCGTTTGATGAGTGGAACGTTTGGTATCTCAAGGAACATCAGGAGTCTGAGGAAGTCAACGAGGAGTGGCGTTACGCGCCCAGGCAGCTTGAAGATGTTTATTCGGTGGCGGATGCTGTGGTGGTTGGCAATCTGCTGATGACGTTGCTCAAGCGGAGTGATCGTGTTACGTCGGCGTCGTTGGCGCAGCTTGTGAACGTGATTGCGCCGATTATGACGGAGCCTGGTGGGGCTGCGTGGCGGCAGACGACTTTCTACCCGTTTTCGATCACTAGTCGGCTGGCGGTTGGGGAGGTTATACGGCCTGTGATTGAGGCGCCGGTGTATACGACGGCGCGGCATGGTGAGGCGGCTGTTGTTGATGCTGTTGCGACTGTGGATGGGGATCGGGGGGCGATCTTCCTCGTTAATCGTGACCTGACGCAGCCTGTGCGGGTTACCGTTGACGTGCGGAGCTTGGGCTCGTCGCGGGTGTTGGAGGCAGTTACGCTTGCTGATTCGGATGTGTACGCGAAGAACACGCTTGTTGAGCCGGATCGCGTGGTGCCGAAGACAAACACCAGCGTGACGTTGGCGGATGGTCTGCTTAGCGTGGAGCTGCCGGCGGTTTCTTGGACGGCTATTGCTGTGGGGTGAGGTGGGGCGGTCGGCTGCGGTTTAAGGCGCCTCCGGCGG
>JABFXP010000843.1 GCA_013361685.1 Catenulispora sp. | reverse complement strand
GAAGTCCAGGCGGCCCTTGGCGACCTCGTCGATGAGCTCGTCGGCGCCCACGATGTCGGCGCCGGCCTCGCGGGCCTGCTCGGCCTTCTCGCCCTGGGCGAAGACCAGGACGCGGGCGGTCTTGCCGGTGCCGTGGGGCAGGACGACGGTGCTGCGGACCATCTGGTCGGCCTTGCGGGGGTCGATGCCCAGGCGCATGGAGACCTCGACCGAGCTGTCGAACTTGGTGACGCTGGTGTCCTTGGCCAGGCGGATGGCGGCCAGGGGGGTGTAGAGCTCGTCGGCGTCGATCTTCGCCGCGGCGTTGCGGTAGCCCTTGCTGCGCTTCATTGCTGCTCTCCTAGTGGTGAGGTGTGGTCATTGCGAGCCGCGCTGGCTCTGCCACGGGTGGTGCTCAGTCGGTGATGACGACGCCCATGGAGCGGGCGGTGCCGGCGATGATCTTCATGGCGGCCTCGACGTCGTTGGCGTTCAGGTCCGGCATCTTGACCTCGGCGATCTCCCGGAGCTCGGCCTGGGTCAGCTTGCCGACCTTGTCCTTCTGCGGGACGCCTGAGCCCTTGTCGATGCCCGCGGCCTTCAGGATCAGCTTGGCGGCCGGGGGGGTCTTGGTGATGAAGGTGAAGGAGCGGTCCTCGAACACCGAGATCTCGACCGGGATGACCTGGCCGCGCTGGGCCTCGGTGGCCGCGTTGTACTGCTTGCAGAACTCCATGATGTTCACGCCGTGCTGGCCCAGGGCCGGGCCGACGGGCGGGGCCGGGTTCGCCAGGCCCGCCTTGATCTGGAGCTTGATGACCGCGGTGAGCTTCTTCTTGGGAGGCATTCGCCGTACTTCCTTACGTCGCGTCGATAACCCCTACCAAGGGCACGACGGGTGGGTGGTTGCCGACAGGCAACGGCTCCCCAGCATACGGGATGCCGGGGAGCCGGATGAAATCGCAGGTCAGCTGTTCTTCTGGATCTGGTTGAAGCTGAGCTCGACCGGGGTCTCGCGGCCGAAGATCTCGACCAGGCCCTTGACCTTCTGGGAGTCGGCGTTGATCTCGTTGATGGTGGCCTGCAGGGTGGCGAACGGGCCGTCGATCACGGTCACCGAGTCGCCCACCTCGAAGTCCAGCACCTTGACCTCGGCCGGGGCCTTCTGCTTGCCGCTGACCTCTTCCGGCTGCTCCTCGAGCAGGATCTTCACGACCTCGTCCAGGGTCAGCGGGTAGGGCTCGTGGGCGTTGCCGACGAAGCCGGTGACGCCGGGGGTGTTGCGCACCACGCCCCAGGACTCGTTGGTCAGGTCCATGCGGACCAGGACGTAGCCGGGGAACTTGTTGCGCTTGACCCGCTTGCGCTGGCCGCCCTTGATCTCGACGACCTCCTCCATGGGCACCTCGACCTGGAAGATGAACTCCTCCATGTTCAGGGTGGTCATGCGGGTCTCGAGGTTCTGCTTCACCCGGTTCTCGTAGCCGGCGTAGCTGTGGATCACGTACCACTCGCCGGGCGCACGGCGCAGGGCGTCGCGGAACTCCTCGATGGCCTGCGCGCTGCCGGGCGCCGCCTCGTCGGACTCGGCGCTCTCGGGCTCGGACTGCTCGGCGGCGGGATCGGCGACCTCAGCCTCCACGGCCTCGTCGTCGTCGTTCTCCACGAGAACAGTCGCCTCCTCGAGGTCTCCGTAGGTCTCAGACACGGTCGCTCATACTTCCTTTGCTCCGGGGTGTGCGGGTGCGGCTAGCCGAAGACCCACATCACCAGTTTGCTGAACCCGAAGTCCAGCGTAGCCACGATCGCGACGATGATCGCGACGAACACGATGACCACCGTGGTGTAGGTGACCAGCTCGTTGCGGGTCGGCCACACCACCTTGCGCAGCTCGGCGATGACCTGGCGGTAGAACAGTCCCAGGCGGCCCAGCGGGGACCGACGGCGCTCGGTACGGCGGTCGCCGCTGCGGCCGCGGTCCGGCTTCGACGTCGCGGAGGTCGAGCTCGTCTCGGTCACCTGGTCCTCATCACGGTCTCGAGAAAGTGGCGATTGCTGCGGAAGAGATCTTCTTCCGTAGACACGCTGCGCGCCCAGGAGAGCCCCGTTCCGGGCTTTCCTGGGCGCCTAAGCAGGGCCGGAGGGACTTGAACCCCCAACCCCCGGTTTTGGAGACCGGTGCTCTGCCAATTGAGCTACGACCCTTTGCCTAAGCGTGCTCCACAAACCTACCTCGCCGAGGTCGGGAAGGGGAATCCGCCGATCGAGAGTGTACGGGAAGCGCGTGCCGGATTGCGAACGGGTTTCGCCCGACACGGAGGGCGCCGACGTCTCCTTTCGTGGAACAGCGGTCCCCGCACCCGCTACGGGGTGGGACGATGGAGACATGACAGCCTCAGCGAAGAACCGCGTCTCCCAGCGGATCGGCGCCATCGCCGAGTCCGCGACCCTGGCCGTGGACGCCAGGGCCAAGGCCCTGAAGGCGGCCGGCCGGCCGGTGGTCGGCTTCGGGGCTGGTGAACCGGACTTCCCGACGCCGGCCTACATCGTCCAGGCGGCGGTCGAGGCGGCGCAGGATCCGAAGTTCCACAAGTACACCCCGGCCGGCGGGCTGCCGGAGCTGAAGGCGGCGATCGCGGCCAAGACGCTGCGGGACTCCGGGGTGGAGGTGACCGCGAGCCAGGTGCTGGTCACCAACGGCGGCAAGCAGGCCATCTACAACGCCTTCGCCACCCTGCTGGACCCGGGCGACGAGGTCATCGTGCCGGCGCCGTACTGGACCACCTACCCCGAGGCGATCCAGCTGGCCGGCGGTGTGCCGGTGCCGGTGGTCGCCGACGAGACCACCGGCTACCTGGCCACGGTGGAGCAGCTGGAGGCGGCGCGCACCGAGCGCACCAAGGTGCTGCTGTTCGTCTCGCCCTCCAACCCGACCGGGGCGGTGTACTCCCCCGAGCAGGTCGAGGCCGTCGGCCGGTGGGCGCTGGAGCACGGGCTGTGGGTGCTCACCGACGAGATCTACGAGCACCTGGTCTACGGCGACGCGGTCTTCACCTCGATCGTGAAGGCGGTGCCGGAGCTGGCCGACCGCACCGTGATCGTCAACGGCGTGGCGAAGACCTACGCGATGACCGGGTGGCGGGTCGGGTGGCTGATCGGCCCGGCCGACGTGGTCAAGGCCGCCACCAACCTGCAGTCGCACGCCACCTCGAACGTCTCCAACGTGGCGCAGATCGCGGCGCTGGCCGCGGTGTCCGGGAGCCTGGAGGCGGCCTCGGAGATGCGGGTGGCCTTCGACCGGCGCCGGCAGACCATCGTGCGGATGCTGAACGAGATCGACGGCGTGGTGTGCCCGGAGCCGGAGGGCGCGTTCTACGTGTACCCGTCGGTGAAGGGGCTGCTCGGCAAGGAGATCCGGGGGCAGCGTCCGACGACCTCGGTGGAGCTGGCCGCGCTGATCCTGGACGAGGTCGAGGTCGCGGTGGTGCCCGGCGAGGCCTTCGGCACCCCCGGCTACCTGCGGCTGTCCTATGCGCTCAGCGACGAGGACCTGGTCGAGGGCGTGTCGCGGATGCAGAAGCTGCTGAGCGAAGCCCGCTGAGCGGCCGGCGAGCCCGCACCCGGTGGGGTGCGGGCTTTTCGCCGTTCGGGCCCTGATAATGGCGGGATGGAGAACTCGGACGTAACGGACTTCTCGTCCGGTACGACTTTCCGACCGGGCCGTGCGGCCTGACACCGACGCCCCCGCCGAGCGGCCCGCCCCGGGCCGCCCGTCGCCGGTGGGCCGGTTCCTCGCGGTCGCCCGGCATCCCTACTGGGACCCGCCGAATCCGAAGTGGGTGGTCCGCCGCTGGCCGGACCTGACCGGGTGCTGCTTCGCCACCGTCTTCTTCTGGCTGTCGCTCACCCCCTCGCTGCTCCCCCGGCCCTGGGTCATGCAGGGGCTGATCGGCGGGATCGTCGGCATCGCCGGCTACGGCGCGGGGTCGCTGATCAGCACCCTGGTCCGCGGCTTCCCGGGGCGGCCGGTCGGCGAGCACGTGCGCACCCGGTCGTGGCAGCTGCTGCCGGTGGTGCTGCTGGTGACGTCGGTGTCGGTGGTGGTCTGGGGCGCGCGGGCGCAGCGGCGGCTGCGGGTGCTCCAGGGCCTGGGCGAGTCCTCCTCGTGGCACGGCGCGATCATCCTCGCGATCGCGCTGGCCACCTTCGGGTTCCTGCTGGTGGTGTGCCGTGCGGTGCGGCTGCTGGCGCGCAAGCTGGTCGCCGGGTTCGGGCGGATCGTCCCGCGGCCGCTGGCCTACGCGCTGGGCCTGATGGCGTGCGCGGCGCTGGTGGTGACCGGCACCAGGGACGTGCTCTGGCAGCGCGGGTTCATCGGGTTCATCGACCATGTCTCGCACAAGGCCAACGAGGGCACCGAGCCGGGGGTGCACCCGCCGGGCGCGCCGACGGTCTCCGGCAGCCCGGCCTCGTTCATCCCCTGGTCGAGCCTGGGCACCAAGGGCCGCACGTTCGTGGCCACCGCGCCGACCCCGCAGGAGTTGCAGGCCTTCGCCGGGCGTCCGGCCAAGCCGCCGATCCGGGTCTATGTCGGCGAGCAGCCCGAGGAGCCGGACTTCGGCAAGGCGGCGCAGCTGGCGCTGCGGGAGCTGGACCGCACCGGCGCCTGGGACCGCAAGGTGATCAATCTGGTCGGCACGACCGGCTCGGGCTGGGTGGACCGCAACATCCCGACGCCTTTGGAGTACATGTACGACGGCGACACCGCGACCGTCGCGGTGCAGTACTCGTACCTGCCGAGCTGGATCTCGTTCCTGGTCGACCAGGAACGCGCCGGGCACGCGGCCCGGGCGCTCTACCGCGCGGTCCACAACCGGCTGCTGGCCCTCCCGGCGGGCAGGCGGCCGAAACTGGTGCTCTCCGGGGAGTCGCTGGGCTCGTTCTCGATCGACGCCGTCTTCGACACGCCGCAGGACCTGGTGAACGGCGCGGACGGCGCGTTCTTCGAGGGGCCGCCGCAGGCCAGCCGGGTCTGGCGGAAGATGGTCGCCGACCGGGACCGGGGCTCGCCGCAGTGGCGGCCGGTGTATCAGGGGGCGAGGTCTGTTCGGTTCGCCCAGTGGCCGGACACCGATCTGCGCTATCCGTTGAACGCGCCGTGGGACCACCCGCGAGTCGTCTATCTGCAGAACGCGTCCGACCCGGTGGTGTGGTGGACGCCGGACCTGCTGTTCACCAAGCCCGGCTGGGCCTCGCCGCCGCTGGGGCCGGACATCACGCCGCAGCTGCGCTACTACCCGATCGTCTCGTTCTGGCAGACCACCGTGGACCTCGCGGTGTCGTTCGGCATGCCGGTGCCGCACGGTCACAGCTACGGCACCGGGGCCTGCGCGGGCTGGGCCGCGGTGCTGCCGCCGCCGGGGTGGGGCCCGGCCGACACCGAGCACCTGGAGAACGTGATGGCCGCGATCAACCGGAGGTGGAGTTGAGAGCCGGCCTCCTGCGCCGTCCCCTGGGCAACAGTCAGGCGCTGGTGATCGCGGTGCTGCTGGTGGCCGCCGTGAACTACCTGCTGCACCGCTCGGCGTGGGTGGAGTCGCTGCCCGACCTGGTCGTCGCCTTCGCCGTCACCGCGCTGTTCGCCGGGCTGGCCTGGTGGTCCGGGCACGCGCTGGAGGAGCTGGGGCTGGACCGCAAGTCCTGGCCGCTGGGCCTGAAGTGGTCCGGGATCATCGTCGCCGGGGTGGCGCTGGTCTACCTGGCCGGAGCACTGATCCCGGCGACCAGATCGCTGTTCACCGACGACCGCTACGCCTCGCTGACCGCCTCCCAGGTGGCGGTGCGGGTGTTCGTCGACGTGCCGTTCGCGACCGTGCTGGCCGAGGAGGTGGCCTTCCGCGGCGTGCTGTACGGCCTGGCGCTGCGGCGCTGGCAGCCGCTGTGGGCGACCGCCTTCAGCGCGCTGATGTTCGGGTGCTGGCACATCCTGTCCTCGCTGCACCTGAACACCGAGAAGCCAGCGCTCACCTCGCTCCTGGGGCCTTCGGAGCTGGGGGCGGCGCTGGCCGATCTCGGTACGGTGGTCTTCACCGGCCTGGGCGGCGCGGTGTTCTGCGAGCTACGCCGGCGCTCCGGCAGTCTGCTGGTCCCGATGTCCTTCCACTGGGCCACCAACGCCCTGGGCTATGTATTCGGGTTCCTGCTGCGGGTCGGCGTGGTCCCCCGGCTGTGAGGCCGGGGCGCGGTCGGCGGCCAGAGTGCCGGCGTCGTCGGCGGCGGCGTGCATCGTCGCCTGCCGCCGGCTCGGCACCAGCCACATCGCCAGCATCGCCACTACCAGGATCACCGCGCCGGTGAAGACCGCGGGGATCAAGCCGTCGAGGAAGTGCTGCTGCGGGGACTTCGTCGCGGTCGGGCCGTAGCCGCCGTTCGCCGAGAACACCGCGCCCATCACCGCGATGCCCAGCACGCCGCCGAGCTCACGCAGGGTGTTGTTGACGCCCGAGGCGATGCCCTCCTCGTGCCGGCGCACCGAGCCGAGCACCAGGTTCGCGATCGGCGCGAAGAACATGGCCATCCCGGCGCCGCCCAGGACGAAGGCCGGCAGCAGCTCGACGTAGTCGACGTCGACCGTGGCGACCGCGGCGATCCAGGCCAGCGCGACCGCCTGGAAGCCCAGGCCCACGGTGACGATCCACTTGCCGCCGATCCGGTCGGACAGGATCCCGGCGATCGGGGCGACCAGCATCGGCATGCCGGTCCAGGGCAGGATCCGGACCCCGGAGGCCAGCGGCGAGTCCCCGTACACGGTCTGGAACAGCTGCGACAGGAAGAAGACCGCGCCGAACATCCCGAAGGACATCAGCAGGGCGCTGAGGTTGATCAGCGGGAAGGAGCGGCCGCGGAACAGGTGCATCGGCACCATCGGGGCGTCGGTGCGCAGCTCCCAGACCACGAAGGCGATCAGCAGCGCGCCGCCGGCGATGAAGCCGGTCAGCACCAGCGGGGTGGTCCAGCCGGCGTCGCCGCCGCGGATCAGGCCCAGCACCACGCCCAGCAGCCCGGCGGTGGCCAGCACGGTCCCGGTCACGTCCAGGCGGCGCGGCGCGCCCCGGCTCTCGGTGAGGCCGGCCCAGGCCAGCGGCAGCAGCACCACCCCGATCGGGACGTTCACCCAGAAGATCCACTGCCACGAGGCGGCTTCCACCACGGCCCCGCCGATCACCGGCCCGAGGGCCACCGCGAGCCCGCCGATCGCGCCCCAGGCGCCGACCGCGGCGCCGCGCTTCTCCGGCCGCACGCTCGCCGACAACAGCGTCAGGCTCAGCGGCACGATCACCGCGCCGCCCAGGCCCTGTACGGCGCGCGCCGCGATCAGCACCCCGATGGTGGGCGCCAGTGCCGAGGCCACGGAGGCGGCGGTGAAGACGGCGAGGCCGGCGACGAACAGGTTCCGGCGGCCGAAGCGGTCGCCGAGGGTGGAGCCGGTCAGCAGGAACACCGCGAAGGTGAGGGTGTAGGCGGAGACCGTCCATTGCAGGCCGGACAGGCCGGCGTGCAGCGACTCCCGGATCGACGGCAGCGCGATGCTGACGACGAGGTTGTCCAGCTGCGCCATGAACATGGCCACGGCGGTGATGGCGAAGGTGCGGACCGGGTGGCCGATGGTGGCCGCCTGGATTCTGTCTTTAGTGGTGCCGGTGGTGGTGCTCACGGTGATCCCCCTCGGATCGGATGGCCACTATCAGATAGTTATCAGTCACTAACTTGAGAACCTAGTGATCGGTCACTTACTTCTTGGCACATGACTGGTGAGGCCTCGCCGGGCTCGGCGGTGGCCTAGGCGGAGCTGTCGGAATCGCTGCTGAACGAACGGAGGACGTATTCGGCGTAGCCGGGCTCGCGGGGACTGCCGGTGCGGACCGGGATGGCCTCGCACGAGGCCCGGTCCGGACCCGCGGCGGCCCTGGACTCGTCCCGCAGCACGTCCAGGATGGGCTGCCACATCGGGTCGTTGCCGTCGGCGCGGCCCATCGCGGCGATCATGTTGCAGAGCATGCCCTTGGCGAAGAAGTCGACGCGGACGTCGACCGGGGCCCCGCTCAGGTTCTCCACGTGCTGCCAGATCCCCTGCATCCCGCGCCGGACGGCGGTCTGCACCTCGGGGTCGTGGCAGGCGGCGAACTGCTGGAGCTGCATGCCCAGCAGCTCGTTGTCGGCCAGCAGCAGGTTCTGGTACGCCTCGCCCATGGCGGCCAGCGCCTCGGTCCCGTACCGGCCTTCGGCCGCCTCGCTGAAGACGTCGCGCACTTGGCCGCAGCTGTAGCCGACCGCCGCGATGAACAGATCGCGCTTGGTCGGGAACAGGCGGAACAGATAGGGCTGGGAGACCCCGACCCGCTTCGCGATGTCACTGGTCGAGGTGCCTTCCAGCCCGCGCATCGCGAACTCCGCGACGGCGGCCCGGATGACCTGGTCGCGTCGCTCGTCGGCACTCATGCGGGGGCTCATAGCTAGTAAGTTAGCAGTCACTAATCAGGGCCGCAACCCCTCGCCGCGCACCCCGGGGCCGCGATGCGGCGCAGTGGCTCCGATGCCCTCCCACCTGATGGTTTCTCAGACGTTCCTCATCCGGCACCCGGATAGTTGGCAGGGTGAGTACCCTCGTCCCTCCCCCGCCCGGCCCCGCGGGGGCCGCGTCCGCCTCCGAGATCCTGGTCGTCGACGACGAGCCGGGCATCCGCTCGGTCCTGGCCTCCAGCCTGGAGTTCGAGGGCTACACCGTACGCACCGCCGCCGACGGCCGCGCCGCGCTGGCCGAGCTCGAGCGCGGCCGCCCGGACCTGGTGGTGCTCGACGTGCTGATGCCCGGCATGGACGGCCTGACCGCCTGCCGCCGGATGCGCGGCCTGGACCCGGCGCTGCCGGTGCTGATGCTCACCGCCCGCGACCTGACCGGCGACCGGGTGGCTGGTCTGGACGCCGGGGCCGACGACTACCTGGCCAAGCCGTTCGAGCTCGACGAGCTGCTGGCCCGGGTGCGGGCGCTGCTGCGGCGCGGGGCGCTGGTCGGCGAGGGCTCCGGGGGCGCCGCGGCCGGGAACGGCGGGGCGGGCCACGGCGAGCATGTGCTCGCCTACGAGGACCTGGAGATGGACACGCTGACCCGGGAGGTCACGCGCGGCGGCCAGCCCATCGAACTCACTCGGACGGAGTATTTGCTGCTGGAGATGTTCCTCGCGCATCCGCGCCAGGCGCTGACCCGGGAGCAGATCCTGCGCGCGGTGTGGGGCTTCGACTTCGAGCCGGCGTCGAACTCGCTGGACGTGTACGTGATGTACGTCCGCAAGAAGACGGAGATCAACGGGCTGCCGCGGCTGATCCAGACGGTGCGGGGTGTCGGGTACGCGTTGCGCGCGCCCGCGGGCGCCGGATCGAACACCCCCGGGCCGGGTTCGGGCGCCAAGCCATGATGCGCCGGCTCCCTCTCCGCTCGCGGCTGGCCCTGCTGAGCGCGGTGGCGGTCGCCCTGGCGATCGCCGCCGTCTCGCTGGTGTCGTGGTTCGCGGTGCGGGATCGGCTGTACGGGCAGATGGACAGTGCGATCGGGAGCTCCCAGACCCCGCCGCTGTTCGCCCGCTACGTCCACGCCGAACCGGACATGTCCGGGCAGGTGTCGCAAACGCAGGTGACCTTGAGTCCGTGCGCCCCTCCCCAGCAACTCGAGCCGAGGCCGGGGCCGGGAACGGATCCCGGCCACGAGGAGCAGAACCAGTTGTTCAGCCAGCCGCCGGCGACCAGCCTGACCTTCGTCGACGCCCGGGGCGTCGGCTGCGGCGTCCTGAACTCCACCGAGGTCAAGTCCGAGCCGGGCGACCTGGACCTGGTCGGCGCGCCTCCGGACGCCAGGCGCTGGCGCGACGGCGTCGACGTCAAGGGCCAGCAGGTCCGCGTCGAGGTGGTCCCGGCCCCGCGCGGGGACGGCGTGTTCCTGAAGTCCCAGCCCTTCCAGGCCGTCGACGACTCGCTGACCAGCCTGGCCTGGCTGCTGGCCGCCCTGTCGGCGCTGGGCATCGGGGGCGCCGCCACCGCCGGGCTCCTGGTCTCCCGGGCCGCGCTGCGCCCGGTCCACCAGCTGACCGACGCGGTCGAGCACGTGGCCCGCACCGAGGACCTGACGATCCGCATGCCGGTGTCGGGCGACGACGAGATCGCCCGGCTGTCGGAGTCGTTCAACGCGATGACCGCGGCCCTGCAGGCGTCCCGGGACGAGCAGAAGCGCTTGGTCGACGACGCCGGGCACGAACTGCGGACGCCGTTGACGTCGCTGCGCACGGCCATCGATCTGCTGATCCGCTCGGAGGAGTCCGGACGCGCCCTGCCCGAGGGCAAGCGCACGGAGCTGCTCACCGGAGCGCGCACGCAGATGAGGGAGCTGACGGTGCTGATCGCCGACCTCCTGGAGCTGTCCCGGCCGGAGCAGGCCGCGCCGGCGGCGACGCGGCCGGTCGCGCTGCACGACGTGGTGGAGAACGCGATCGAGCGGGTCCGTCCGCGCGGCGCGGCCCGGGAGATCCCGGTGACGATCGCGGCGAAGATCGAGCCCTGGTTCACCCACGGCGACGCGGCGTCCTTGGAGCGGGCGGTGGTGAACCTGCTCGACAACGCGGTGAAGTTCGCGCCCCCGGGCTCCGAGGTCGATGTGCGGCTGATGCGGGGCGAGCTGACGGTGCGGGACCGGGGGCCGGGCGTGCCGCCGGAGGAGCTGCCGCACGTCTTCGAGCGGTTCTGGCGCTCGCCGAGCGCGCGGGCGATGCCGGGGTCGGGGCTGGGTTTGGCGATCGCGGCGCGGGCGGTGCGGGAGGCCGGGGGTTCGGTGACGCTGGAGGCTGCTCCGGACGGGGTCGGCGCGGTCGCGCGCCTGCGGCTGCCGGGCGCCGGGACGGAGTGACCCGCGCCGGGTCCGTTCTCCGCGCGGCCGGACGGCGGCAGCCCGGTGTGTTCCGGCCGGCGGGTGAACGCCTTCAGCGGGGCTCCCAGGCGGGTCCGGCGCGGCGCCGGCCGTCATGGCGTTTCCATTCTCATCAGCCCTTCATCGAAGCCTCATTCACCTCCCACGCCGCGCCGAGAGCGTCATCCCATGAACGCAACCGCTCTCACCGAACGCGACGCGCCGGACGGCGCCGGCGTCGGGGTGCCGGGCGGGCCGCGGCGCAGACTCGTCGAGGTGGTGGTGCCCGTCTACAACGAGCAGCACGTCCTCGAGGCCAGCGTCCGGCGGCTGCACCGGTACCTCGTCGAGAACCTGCCCTTTCCGTTCCGGATCACCGTGGCCGACAACGCCTCGACCGACGGCACGTGGGCCGTGGCCGCGCGCCTGGAGCGGGACCTGACCGGGGTGCGCGCCGTCCACCTGGACCTGAAGGGCCGAGGCCGCGCGCTGCGGGCCGTGTGGTCGAGGTCGGACGCCGACGTGGTGTCCTACATGGACGTCGACCTGTCGACCGACCTGAACGCCTTCCTGCCGCTGGTGGCCCCGCTGCTGAGCGGGCACTCGGACCTGGCGATCGGATCGCGGCTGGCGCGCGGCAGCGCCGTGGCCCGCGGCCCGAAGCGGGAGTTCATCTCGCGGACCTACAACCTGCTGCTGCGGACCACGATGGCCGCACGGTTCTCCGACGCGCAGTGCGGGTTCAAGGCCGCGCGGACGGAGGTCGTGCAGGCGCTGCTGCCGCGGGTCCAGGACGAGGAATGGTTCTTCGACACCGAGCTGCTGCTGCTCGCCGAGCGGTCCGGGCTGCGGATCCACGAGGTGCCGGTCGACTGGATCGACGACCCGGACTCCCGGGTGGACATCGTCAAGACGGCGAAGGCTGATCTGAGGGGGATGTGGCGGGTGGCGAAGGCGTCGCTGCGCTCGTCTTCGGGCGCGCCGGTCCGGGCCCGGGTGCGGGCCGTCGATCCGCCGGCCGGGCTGCGCTGGCAGGTGCCGGTGTTCGCGACGATCGGCGTGCTGTCGACGATCGCTTATCTGCTGCTGTACGTACTGCTGCGCGCTCCTGTCGGGGCGTTCGCGGCGAACGCTGTAGCGCTGGCTGTCACCGCGGTCGCCAATACGGCGGCCAACAGGCGCTTCACGTTCGGTGTCACCGGCAGCCGCAACGCGTTGCGGGACCAGATCGGCGGCCTGGTGGCGTTCGTCATCGGCCTGGTGCTGTCCAGCGGGACGCTCGCCGGCGTCCACGCGGCGGTGCAGCATCCTTCGCGCGGCGTCGAGCTGGTCGCGCTGGTCGTCGCCAACGGCCTGTCGACCTTGGCGCGGTTCGTGGTGCTGCGCGCGTGGGTTTTCCATCCGAGGCGGCACAACGCCTCTTCCGACTACGAGACCGCGATTCCGGCGGCTCAGAACACTGGAGAGCTGTCATGAGCACGATCTCCCCCTCTTCGGAAGTCGTGTACGAGGTGGGTCCGCCCGATGCGGCCACCGCGGCCGGAAGCGGCGGACGCTTCCGGCGGTGGTGGCGCGGCCCCGAGGGTGATCCGCGCTGGGCCCGGCCGAGCTTGCTGGGTCTGCTGGTAGCCGCGGCTGTCCTTTATCTATGGGACCTTTCGGCCTCCGGCTGGGCGAACTCCTTCTACTCGGCCGCGGTGCAGGCCGGGACCAAGAGCTGGGAGGCGATGCTCTTCGGCTCCCTGGACGCCGGGAACGCCATCACCGTCGACAAGCCGCCCGCGGCGTTGTGGGTGATGGAGATCTCGGGGCGGATCTTCGGGTTCAGCTCGTGGTCGATGCTGGTCCCGCAGGCGCTGATGGGTGTGGCGACGTGCGGGGTCGTCTACGCAGCCGTCAAGCGAGTGCTCACCAGGACGCACAACGCCACCATCGGCGCGGTCGCCGGGTTGCTGGCAGCGGCGGCGCTGGCGGTCACGCCGGTCGCGGTGCTGATGTTCAAGTTCAACAACCCGGACGCGTTGCTGACGCTGCTGCTGACGCTGGCGGTCTATGCGGTGGTGCGCGCGCAGGAGCACGGGAGCACCCGGTGGCTGCTGCTGGCCGGGACGCTGATCGGGTTCGCGTTCCTGACGAAGACGCTTCAGGCGTTCTTGATCCTGCCGGCGCTGACTGCCGTGTACCTGTCGACCGGCCCTGGGCGTTTCCTGCGCCGGCTGTGGCAGATCCTGGCGGCCGGGGCGGCGATCGTGGTGAGCGCCGGGTGGTGGATCGCGATCGTCCAGCTGACACCGGCTTCTTCCCGGCCGTACGTCGGCGGGTCGCAGCACAACAGCTTCCTGGAGCTGACCTTCGGCTACAACGGGTTCGGGCGGCTGACCGGCGATGAGACCGGCAGCGTCGGCGGCGGACCACAGCACTTCACCTACACGTCCGGCCAGGGCAACTTCGTACAGTTCTTCGGCCCTAACGGCGCAACCCAGGGCCAGCCGGAGTTCGGCCGGATAGGCGGCGGTCCGGGCGGCGGCGGTTTCGGCGGCAGTACCGGCTGGTCCCGGATGTTCGGCGACGACATCGGCGGCCAGATCAGCTGGCTGCTGCCGGCCGCCCTGGTGCTGTTCGTCTTCGGCCTGTGGGCCGCCGGCCGCGCCCGCCGCGACGACCACGCGCGCTCCGCCCTGCTGGCCTGGGGCCTGTCGCTGCTGAGCACGCTGGCGGTGTTCAGCTACATGAAGGGCATCTTCCACCCGTACTACACGATCGCGCTCGCACCGCTCCTCGCGGTGACCGCGGGCATCGGCGGCGGCCTGCTGTGGGCCCGCCGTAAGGAGATCGTGGCCCGTCTCGGACTCGCCGCGGCGGTCGCCATATCTGCGTGGTGGGGCTTCGAACTGCTGGCCCGGACGCCGAACTGGAACGCGTGGCTGCGGTTCGCGGTCGCCGGCCTCGGGGCGATCGCTGCGGTGCTGCTGGTGGTCGGGCCGATGGTGGCGACGCGGCTGCGCGGTGGCGCGCGGACCGCTGAGAACGGAACACAGACGGCACCCGGCGGTGTGATGCCCGGAAGCGCGGCATCGGAAGGCCGGCCGCCGAGCGGTTCGGCGGTCCCCGGCTGGGTTCCGGATGGCGGAGCGGCCGGTTCGACGCCGCCCGCGGACACGCCGGCGCTCGACGCTACGACGACCGGCGCCTCGGTCGCGACGGAGAACACCGCGTTCGGCAAGGCTCTGCGATGGGTGGCACTGGCGCTCGGTGTGGGCACGGCTCTGCTCGGACCGGCGGCGTACGCCGTCGCCACCACCGAGACCGCGCACAGCGGGTCGATCCCGTCGGCCGGACCGGCCGGCGGCGGGTTCGGCGCCAGAAGCATCCCGTCCTTCGGCGGGCCCGGCGGCGCCATGGGCTTCTTCCCCGGCCCCGGCCAGACCGGGCAGAACGGCCAGCTCCCCGGCATGAACGGCCAGGCTCCCGGCGGCAGCCAGAACGGGCAGGGCGGCCCGAACGGCCAGTTCCAGGGCGGCCCCGGCACCAGCCAGAACGGCCGGCGGCCCGGCGGCTCCCAGCACCAGGCCGGCCAGCCGAACCGGGCCTTCAGCCCCGGCGGCAACAACCTCCTCGACGCCAGCAAGCCCAGCGCCCAGATCCAGGCGATGCTGAAGCAGAACGCGTCCAGCTACCGCTGGGTCGCCGCGGCCATCGGCGCCCAGAACGCGGCCGGCTACCAGCTCTCCACCGGCGACCCGGTGATGGCGATCGGCGGCTTCAACGGCTCCGACCCCTCCCCGACGCTCGCCCAGTTCCAGCAGTACGTGGCCCAGCACAAGATCCACTACTACATCGGCGGCGGCATCGGCATGCAGGCCAACGGCGGTGCCGACGTCGGCGGCGAGATCGGCACCTGGGTCAAGGCCCACTACGCGGCCCAGACCATCGACAACGTGACGTTCTACGACCTGACGGCGCCCACCTCGTAAGGCGGAAGTCGTAAGGCGGAAGGCGGAA
>JABFXP010000346.1 GCA_013361685.1 Catenulispora sp. | reverse complement strand
TTCTTGGAGCAAGTCCGGCGGGCACCCCACGCCATCGCGGTGTTCGACGGACCCACCCCGATCACCTACCACGACCTCGCCTCGGCCGCCGAAAGAGTGCGCCGGGATCTGAAGGACGCCGAGGTGGGCCCCGGCAGCCTGGTCGGGATCTCCATGCGCCGCACCTGGAAGGTGGTCGCCGCCATCCTCGGCACGCTCGCGACCGGGGCGTTGTACGTGCCGCTCGATCCGGAGTACCCGTCGCCGCGGTTGGAGTTCATGGCCCGGGACAGCGGCATCGGCGCCGTGTGCGTCGATGAAGGGCTCGGATTCACCCTTGCGGACGGCCTCGCCGTCATACCCGTCACCGGCAGCCCCGCGGCCCGGCCGCTCGACACGGACGCCGCGCGGGAGTCGGCGACGTCCGGCTACGTCATCTACACCTCGGGCTCGACCGGCCGCCCCAAAGGGGTGACCGTGCCGCAGGGGCACGTTCTGGAGCTGTTCGGGGGCGCTCTCGAGTGGGGCTTCACCTTCGGCCCCGAGGACGTCTGGACGCAGTTCCACAGCTACAGCTTCGACTTCTCGGTCTGGGAGATCTGGGGCGCGTTGCTGTACGGCGGCGCCATGGTGATCGTCGCGGACGACGCCAAGCGCGACCCGCTCCGCCTGCTGCGCCTCATGGAGGACCACCGCGTCAGCGTCCTGAGTCAGGTGCCCAGTCCCTTCAAGTACCTGGAAACGGCCCAGCGTCTGGATCCCCGGCCGCTGGCCACGCTGCGCTACGTCGTCTTCGGCGGCGAGGCCGTGGACAAGCCCTCGGTACGCGGCTGGCTCTCGCGGCGGGACGGACCGGAACAGCTCGTCAACATGTACGGCATCACCGAGACCACGGTCCACGTCACCGCGACCCGTCTGACCCACGCCGACGTCGCCGACGACGCGACGCCGTGCCCGATCGGCACGGCGCTGCCGCACCTCGACCTCGCGCTGGTCCGCCCCGACGGTTCGGACACCCTGGTCGACGAGATCGGCGAACCCGGCGAGATCTGGGTCGCGGGCAGCACTTTGAGCCCGGGCTACCTGGGCCTGCCGGAGCTGACGGCGCAGCGGTTCCTCACCCGCGACCTCGGCTCCGGGCCGCGGCGCTGGTACCGCAGCGGCGACCTCGCGGCGCGCGCCCCCGACGGCCGGCTGACCTACCTCGGCCGCCTGGACGCCCAGATCAACCTGCGCGGTTTCCGGGTGGAACTCGGCGAGATCGAGTCCGTGCTGCGCACCGACGCCGACGTCGCGGACGCCGCGGCGGCCGTGGCGACGCTGCACGGGGACGAACACTCGCTGGTCGCGATCGTGGTCCCGGCGCCCGGGGCGGCACCGTCGGCGCGGTGGCTGCGTGAGCAGTGCCGCCGGCGCCTGCCGGCGTACATGGTGCCCGACCGGGTCGTCGTGGTGGAGGCGATCCCCACGGCGCCGGGCGGCGGAAAGGTGGACCGGAGCGCGGTCGCCGCGCTCGCCGTGCGTTCCGCACGCTCGGTGCGGACCCGATGAAGGAGACAGGACGAATCATGACCCTGATGGAGGACACGAGCAGGTTCGCGACCGGTTCCCGGGTCGCCGTGCCGCCTGCCGGGAGCGATCCCGAGGCGGATGCCGGCGCGGATCCGGGCATAGACCCCGGCACGGATTCCGGTACGGATTCCGGC
The DNA here is from genome assembly GCA_013361685.1 of Catenulispora sp. GTDB lineage: Bacteria > Actinomycetota > Actinomycetes > Streptomycetales > Catenulisporaceae > Catenulispora. The sequence goes on along the minus strand of JABFXP010000346.1, from coordinate 2,422 downwards.
ACAGACCTCGGCGCTGATCCGGCGACCGGTCCGGCCGGCGATACCGTCGGCGATGGCGCCAGCAGTCCCGCCACCGCGGAACACGGCGGCCAGGATCGCGTCTTCGTCCCGGCGCAGACCAGTCCCGCCAGCGCGGCGCGCGGCGCCTGCCCGCGAGATCCGGTCGAACGCCTGGCCCGGCTGTTCGACCCCGGCTCGATGGTGCTGCTGTCGCCCCGCGACGACTCGGGGTTCCAGTCCGCCCGGGGCCTGGTCTCCGGCACGGAAGCCGTGGCGTTCGCCGCGGATCCGGCGATCCAGGGCGGCGCGATGGGCGCGGCGGGCTGCGACGTCATCCTGGACGCCTACCAGCGCGCGCTGGACCGGCAAGTGCCCGTGATCGGCCTCTACCATTCCGGCGGGGCGCGGCTGGCCGAGGGCGTCGGCTCCCTGGACGCGGTCGGCCAGGTGTTCGCCGCCATGACCGCGGCCTCCGGCCGGATCCCGCAGCTGTCGGTGGTGCTCGGCCCGGCCGCCGGCGGCGCCGCCTACGGCCCGGCCCTGACCGACCTGGTGATCCTGGGCCCGGCCGGCCGGATCTTCGTCACCGGCCCGGATGTCGTCCACAGCGTGACCGGCGAGGACGTCGACATGGAACGGCTCGGCGGCGCGGAGCCGCACGGCCGGCACTCCGGCGTCGTGCACCTGATCGCGGACAGCGACGACCAGGCCTTCGCCCACGCCCGCCGCCTCACCGGACTGCTGGGCGACCAGGGCGTGATCAAGCCGGCGGGACTGACCGACCGCGACCTGTCCGGCCTCCTCCCGGCCTCCCCCCGCCGCGCCTACGATGTCCGCCCCCTGATCACCGGCCTGCTCGACGCACCGGGCCTGGAACTGCACCCGAAGTGGGCCCCGAACATCGTCACCACCCTGGGCCGCCTGGGCGGGCGCACCGTAGGCGTCCTGGCCAACAACCCCCTCCGCCTCGCCGGCTGCCTCGACGCCCGGTCCGCGGACAAGGCGGCCCGCTTCGTGCGCATGTGCGACGCCTTCGGCGTACCGCTGGTCGTGGTGGTCGACGTCCCCGGCTACCTGCCCGGCGTCCGCCAGGAATGGGGCGGCGTGGTGCGCCGCGGCGCCAAACTGCTGCACGCCTTCGCCGAAGCCGTCGTCCCCCGCGTGACCCTGGTGACCCGCAAGGCCTACGGCGGCGGCTACATCGCCATGAACTCCCGCGCCCTGGGCGCCACCAAGGTGATCGCCTGGCCCGACGCCCACGTCGCGGTGATGGGCTCGGTCGCCGCCGTCCGCATCCTGCACCGCCGATCACTGGCCGAGGTGGACGAACCGGACCGCGCCCGCCGCGAGGACGAACTCGCCGCCGAGTACGAGACCGCATGCGGCGGCCTGGCCAAGACCCGCGAGATCGGCGTGGTGGACGCGATCGTCGCACCGTCGGCGACACGCCGCGCGCTGGCCGAGGCGATTGCTTCGGCGCCGCAGCGACGGGGGCGGCATGCGAACATTCCGTTGTGAGGTGGTAGGCGGGAAGCGGGTATCGACCTGAGTTGTCCGGCTGCGACCGTTCGTCGGCATGGCAGTGATCGGCGGCCGGCGTTGCCTGAACGACGGATCAGAGTTCCCAGGCGCGTTTGTCGTGGGCCGGGTATGCGGGGTTCGGAGGCGGCGCGGGCCGGAAATCCACCGCGTCCAGCCGCTGCTGGAGATCTCGGGCGATCGCGGTCAACCACTCTTCGTGCGATAACCCGTCTGGCGGGATCAACCCGACACCGAGCTCTACCGTCGCCATATCAAGGAATTCTTCGTCAGAACCCATGGCTAGCAGTTCCTTGATCTCAGACACGGTAGCGGCCACTTCATCGTGTGAAGGGTGGCCGAAGTAGTCCGCGAGAGCAGCTTGCTCGAACTCGGCACGACTGAGGCCGGGGTACTCGTAGCTCACGTCTTGGTGATAGTAGGCGCCGAGCAGAGTATTCAAGTTGGGCAATCGCTCCCGCCACTCCCACGAGGTCTCGGGCGTGCCGACCACGGCCTGTTCGCCAGCTTCCGTAAAGGCGACCAGGTGGGGGACCATCATCCTCAGACAATCCTCGCGGGTTTTACCTTCGGGAACGAATATGGGCATCATCGAGTCCAGATTGGCCGTCATATCTGGGTCGTCCAAGCCATGCTTCAACACATAGAGGATCTCGGCGGTGGCCCTCCAGGCTCGGCCGGGGTAGAACGTGGCCATTCGCAAGTACGAAAGCATGGCCTTCGAAGGCGAGCCGGGCGTATCGATCCGATCCTGATACGACACCGATGAATAGGCCTGGAGGAGGAGCCTCAGCTCCGGCAGCAGCTCTGCCCACGGAGCGTCGTCATCGAAAATGTCAGGCTGTGTCATCGCCAAGACCTCTCGACCTGGACGTCCCGTTCC
>JABFXP010000431.1 GCA_013361685.1 Catenulispora sp. | reverse complement strand
GGGCTGGCGCTGCGTTCGGGGCCGGCTTCGTCGGCGGCGTCGAGGAAGCCGGTCCGCGCGGCCAGCCGCAGGATCCGCAGCACCTTGTCGTCGATCGCGGTCTGCGGCACCTCGCCGTTGCGCACCGCCTCGGCGAGCGCCTCGCCCCAGGGCCCCTGCGGTCCGGGCATGACGACGTCGAGCCCTGCGGTGGCGGACGCGACGGTGGAGCGGGTGGCGAACCAGTCGGAGACCACGGCCCCGTCGAAACCGAGGTCGTTCTTCAGCACGCCGGCGAGCAGCGGCTCGTTGTCGGTCATGCTGACGCCGTCGACCGAGTTGTAGGCGGCCATGACCGACCACGCGCCGGCCTCCACGGCCGCCGCGAACGGCGGCAGGTAGACCTCGCGCAGGGTGGCCTCGTCGATCTCGGCGTCGTAGCTCATGCGGTCGGTCTCGGACTCGTTGCCGATGTAGTGCTTGGCCGTGGCGGCGACGCCCGCGCTCTGCACACCGTCGACGAAGCCGGCGGCGATGGCGGCGGTGAGTTCGGGGTCCTCCGAATAGCACTCGAAGTGCCGGCCGCCGAGCGGGCTGCGGTGCAGGTTGACGTTCGGGGCCAGGTGCCAGGCCACGCCCTTGTCCCGGGCCTGGGCGCCCATCAGCGCCCCGGCCCGCCGGGCCTGCCCGGCGTCCCAGGTGGCGGCCAGCGCCGTGGGGTTCGGGAACAGCAGGGAGGTGTCGCGCTCGTCCCAGGTGGTGCCGCGCACGCCGGCGGGCCCGTCGGACATCAGCAGCTTGCGCAGCCCGATCTCCGGGACGGCCCGCAGCGACCAGAAGTCCTCGCCGGTCAGCAACCCGATCTTCTGCTCCAGCGTGAGGCTCCCGACAAGGTCGGACAGCTTCTTCTCATCCATGAACCTGTTCCTTCCCACCGATCGCGCTCCAGTTCGCCAGGCTAAGCCGAGAACGGCTGCCGGGGCGGCCGGCGCGACCGCCACCGGCCGCATTTGGGTGGTCCGGCCAGGTCGGTCGGCTCGGCCGGCTCCGTCGCGCCATCGGTGAGGCGTCGCTGCGACATCGCTGCGGCATCGGTGCGGCGGATCACCGCCTGAGCAGTTCTCCGGATCACCCCACAAATCACCCGCGAACCCGCGTCATGAACCGCGCACCCGGCCGTCTCTATCTCTAAGGGGCCGCACCGCGACCCCGGACGAGGGAGGCGACGATGGGATCCGAGGACGGCCGGGCCGAGTTGCGGGGGCTCTACAGCGACCCCGCACAACCGCTGACGGTGGCGGTGGGACAGGCCTTCGACCTGGTGAGCATGCCGGCGGCCGTCGGGCACGCGGCGCTGGGAGCGCTGCGGGCCCGGAGAGTGCGGCTCGGACCCGTCGTCGCCGACTCGCGGCGGTCGGTGATGCGGGTGGGATTCCTCGTCGCGCCGACGCCCCGCACCGCGCCCGGCCCGGTGGCCCGGACGGCGGACCCGGACCGCGCCGCGCTGGGCGAGTGGGCCGGCCGATTAGGCGGGACCCTCGGCGTGCGCGTCGGGGGTCAGGGATCGACCGCCACCCTGCCGCCGCTGCTGCCGTGGCGGGGGTGGCTGCACTGGCTGGTGGCCCCCGGCGTCGAAGCCGGGCGGTGGACGCCGTCCGGGGCGCTGCTGGCGGTGCTGTCCGCGTTGTCCGAACGCACCGGGGCCAGGACCTTATAAAGACCCTGTCACCCTGTCACACCGGGTTCGCCGCCGCGTCCGCTGCCGGGTCCGCGTTCGGATCCGCCGGCGGAACCGACGGCGGCGGAACGCGGAACCACCGCACCGTCGCCAGGACCGGCACCGCGATCAGCAGCGCCACGCACCACCCCGACAGCGCGACCCCGTGCCGGATCAGCGCCCCGCCGAGCAGATACCCGCCGGTGGCCGCGGCGTCGATCAGCGGCATCACGGCGGCGTAGAAGTAGCCGATCAGGTCCGGCCGCAACCGCCGCTGGACCTCGGCGAAGAACACGACGGTCGGCGCGGCCTCCAGGATCCCGGTGAGGAACACCGCGGCGAGCGCCACGTACGGGTCGTGCACCACGGTCAGCGCGAGCCAGACCACCGCCTCGACGAGGTTGCCCGCGATGTAGAGCGTCCCGTAGTCGATGCGGGACGCGTGCCCGCTCAGCAGCGCGCCGAGCACCGCCCCCAGCGAGATCGCGCCGAGCAGCCATCCGTAGAGCCCCGGATGCGCGGCGAACCGGGTCTGCGTCATCGTCAGCAGCATGATGCGGGCGATGGCGGTGGCCGCGACATACGGGAACGCGGTCAGCGTCAGCCCGGCGACGAACCGGTCGCCGGAGATCGTCGAGGCGAGCAGCCGCGCGCTGCCGGCGACCGTCGCGAGGAACCCGCGGCGCTCGCGGTCCGGCCCGCCGCGCGGCCGGGCGTTCGGCACGCGCAGCACCAGCAGCGCCGCGGCGACGGCGAACCCGGTCGGGAACAGGAACGACCAGTCCGGCCCGACCCCCAGTCCGGCCAGCACGCCGACCAGCCCCGGCCCCAGCACGCGCGGCACCCGCTCGGCGGCGACGAACAGTCCGTTGCCCTTGAACTCCTGCCCGGTGCCGATCGTCGCCGCGCGCAAGGCCAGCCGTGACGGTTCGGCGACCGCGCCGAACAGGTTGACGGCCAGGTTCAGGAGCTGGAACTGCCACATCCGGTCGGTGACCGGGATCAGCGCGGTCAGCGGCGCCGAGCCCAGCGCCGCGACGATCGCGACGCGCCGCGGGTCGTGGCGGATGAGCAGCGGGCCGAGCAGCGGCGCGGCCACGATCCGCGGCACCACGCCGATCGCGAACGTGAGCCCCACGGCGAAGGAGACCCCGTAGTCCCGGACCAGCAGCAGCGGCAGCGCGATCGCCACCATCGCCGCACCGAGATCCACCAGGAACAAGCTCGCCAGCAACGCCAGCTGCCCGCGTCCCAGCCCGCTCGGGGAAGCGGGCGATCGCGGTGCCGGGGCGTCGCCGTCTGCGCGGGGTTCGGTGGTGCCGGTGGCCATGGCGTCAGCTTGGCGAAGCACGGCGCGCCGCGGCCACCGGTTTTCCGGCCCGCCCCGGCGGCCCCGCCACCGGTGGCGTTCATCCGGACGTGTACATCCCACTCGCATTCCGCTGCGCCGCGCGGCCCCCCGGTCCAGGCTTTCCCCCGACCACGCCCCGCCCACCGAAGGAGCCCGCACGTGCCCGTCCCCGGGGAGCGTCCACCGACCGACGCCGACCTGATCGCCATGGTCCGGGCCGGAGACCGCCGCGCGTACGGGCCGCTGTACGAACGGCACCGGCACGCGGCGCTGCGGGTGGCACGCCACCTGGCGCGGGACGAAGCCGCGGCCGAGGACCTCGCCGCCGAGGCCTTCACCCGGGTGCTGGCCGCCCTGGACCGGGGCAACGGCCCCGACGAGGCGTTCCGCGCCTACCTCTACACGACGCTGCGCCGGACCGCGTTCGACTGGGCGGAGTCGGACAAGCGGGTGCGGCTGGTCGAGAACATCGCCGAGCTCGAGGTGACGGCGGCCCCGGTGACCGGCGAGGACCGCGATCCGCTGGACGAGGCCTTCGACCGGGAGATCACCTCGCGGGCCTTCCACACGCTGCCTGAGCGCTGGCAGATCGTGTTGTGGCACCTGGAGGTCGAGGGCGAGACGCCGGCGCAGGTGGCGCCGCTGCTGGACCTGTCGGCGCCGGCCGTGTCGGCGCTGGCGTACCGGGCCCGGGAGGGTCTGCGGCAGGCGTTCTTGCAGGCGCACCTGGCCGACACCGTCGATCCGCAGTGCCGGCCGTACGCGCAGCGGCTGGCGGCGTTCGTCCGCGGGAAGCTGGGGACGCGGGACCATGCGCGGGTCGAGCGGCACCTCGACACGTGCGCGGCCTGTACCGGGCTGTATCTGGAGCTGCTGAAGTTCAACGAGTCGCTGCCGGAGGTGCTGTCGCCGCTGGTGTTCGGCTCGGCCGCGGCGGCGAAGATCATCGCCGGGGTGGCGGTGGGCGCGGCGGCCGCCACCGGGGTGGTGGCCACGACCACGGCGACGACGACCGGGGCGGCGGTCGGGGGCGCGGCAGCGGTGGCGACCGGGGCGGCGGGCGGTGCGACGGC
>JABFXP010000740.1 GCA_013361685.1 Catenulispora sp. | reverse complement strand
GCCGCCTCGATCCGGAACTTCGGCTTGCTGGTCCGGGCCGGCGCCCCGCGCCGCAGCCACGCCAGCTCCTTGCGCAGCAGGTTCTGCTTGCGGTCCCACTCGGCGTCGGCCTGCCGCTGGCGCTCGGCCCGGGCCAGGACGTACGCGGAGTACCCGCCGTCGTAGTCCAGGATCTGCCCGTTGACGACCTCCCAGGTCCGGGTGGTGACGGCGTCCAGGAACCACCGGTCGTGGGTGACGGTCAGCAGCGCCGGCCTGGCCACGGCCAGATGCCGCGCCAGCCACGCGATGCCCTCGACGTCCAGGTGGTTGGTCGGCTCGTCGAGCAGCAACAGGTCGTGCTCGCTCATCAACGCCTTGGCCAGCGCCACCCGCCGCCGCTCCCCGCCGGACAGCGGCCCGATCCGGGTGTCCATGCCCTCCGGGAAGTTCGGGAACTCCACCCCGCCGAACAGCCCCTCGATGACGTCCCGCACCCGCGCGTCGGCCAGCCACTCGTGGTCCGGCTTGTCGGCGACCAGCTCATGCCGGATGGACGCCGCCGGATCCAGCGTGTCGTGCTGCCCGACGAGGGCGACCCGCAGCCCCCCGGTGTGCGTGACCCGCCCGCTGTCCGGCTCGTCCAGCTTCGCCAGCACCCGCAACAGCGTCGACTTGCCGCCGCCGTTGCGTCCGACCACGCCGATCCGGTCGCCCTCGGACAGGCCGAGGGAGACTTTGTCCAGCAGGGTGCGGGCGGTGTAGGCCTTGGAGACGTTCTCCAGGTTGACGAGATTGACCGCTTGGGGTGCCATTCCGACAACGCTACCGGGTGGTGGCCGGGGCGATGGTCAGATGTCCGTGAGATCGATCTCCACGGGGAAGCCGAGGTCGGTCTTCACGGTGTCTTCGAAGATCCCCGTACCGCGGTAAGTATTGGTCGTCTCGTCGAGCGCATAGGTGTAGACGATGGGAGCTCCACCCTCGATCTCGACGCGCCAGGAGAAGCTGATTCCCGCCGCGGCGTACTCGAGCGGCTTGTGCAGGCGGTCTGTCGTCTCCGAGCCGGGCGAGACCACCTCGACCACCGCCAGCACAGCTTCGCGGGGAAGTCGGCGGTCCCGAGGGGTGTCCGCTTTGTAGACCAGGACATCAGGCTGGCGGTTCAGTAGCGGGATGTCCCGAAGCCGCAGATCGACGTCCAAGGTGGTCCGCCAGTGCGGTCTACCGGCGGCGCGTAAAGCGTTGGCGATATGGAGCGCCACATCGTTGTGATACGCGGTCGGCTTGGGACTCAAGTGGACCATCCCGTCGACGATCTCGATGTTGCGACACAGCTCCTCCGGCATGGCGTCGTACTGCTCGGCGCTTATCTGCTCGTGCATCCACGAGTAGTCGACCGTCTCCACGGACATGGCTCCACTCCTCTCTGCGGCTCGACGACCAGCCTAGCTGTCGCTCTCGATGCCCAACACACCCGAAAGGACCAAATTGAGTAGTCTTGCGGCCCCCGCCTTGTCCAGCGGATTGTTCCCGTTCCCGCACTTCGGCGACTGCACGCACGAGGGACACCCCTCCAGGCACTCGCACGCCGTGATCACGTCCCGCGTCGCCGTCAGCCACGCCGCCGCCGACCCGTACGCGCGCTCGGCGAAGCCCGCGCCGCCGGGGTGGCCGTCGTAGACGAACACGGTCAGGCGCTCGGTGTCGGGGTGCATCGGGAAGGAGACTCCGCCGATGTCCCAGCGGTCGCAGGGGGTGAACAGCGGCAGCAGGCCGATCGAGGCGTGTTCGGCGGCGTGCGCGGCGCCGGCGCTCATGGCGGTGTCGAGTTCGGCGTCGACGAGGGCCGCGGGGTGGACCGTCCACCAGACGGCGCGGGTGCGCAGGGTGCGTTCCGGGAGGTCCAGGGGCTTGGTCTCGATGATCTGGCCGGTGCCGGCCTTGCGCTTGAGGTAGGACACGACCTGGGTGCTGACCTCGACCGACCCGAAGTGCAGCGTGGCGTCGCCCCAGTCCTGGGTCTGCTCGGTCTCCAGGATCGTCACCTGGACCACGTCGCGGGCCATCGTGGTGTAGTCCGGGTCGGCGCGGCGGACCGTCGCTATGTTCTGCTCCAGGTCGAGGCGGTCGACCAGGTAGGTGTGGCCCTGGTGCAGGTACACCGCGCCGTCGTGGACCGTGGAGTGTGAGGCGCCCTCGTCGACCGTGCCGAGCAGGCGGCCGGTCCGGCCCTCGACGATCCGGACCGGGACGCCGCCGGTGCCGCGCAGGTCGGTGAGCGCCGAGGGCCGTTCGCGCCGGGTCCAGTACCAGCCGGTGGGGCGGCGGCGCAGGTACTCGCGCCGTGTCAGGTCGGTCAGCAGTGCCTCGGTGCCGGGGCCGAACAGTGTCAGGTCCGCGTCGGTCAGCGGCAGTTCGGCGGCGGCGGCGCACAGGTGCGGGGCCAGCACGTACGGGTTGTCCGGGTCCAGGACCGAGGCCTCGACCGGCCGGTCGAAGATCGACTCCGAGTGGTGCACCAGGTAGGTGTCCAGCGGGTCGTCGCGCGCGATGAGCACCGCCAGCGCGCCCTGCCCGGCGCGGCCCGCCCGGCCCGCCTGCTGCCACAGCGAGGCGCGGGTCCCCGGGAAGCCGGCCATCAGCACGGCGTCGAGCCCCGCGACGTCCACGCCGAGCTCCAGCGCCGTGGTGGCGGCCAGGCCGACCAGGGCGCCGTCCGCCGTCGGGTCCCGGTGCAGCGCCGCCTCCAGTTCGCGCCGCTCGCTCTTGAGGTAGCCGCCCCGGTACGCCGCGATGCGCTTGCCGTACCCGGCGCGGCGCTCCTCCAGGTAGTCCCGGGTCTGCATCGACACCTGTTCGGCCCCGCGCCGCGACCGGGTGAACACCACGGTGCGGACGTCGTCCAGCACCAGGTCGGTGAGCAGGTCCGCGGCCTCGGCGGTGGCCGAGCGCCGCACCGGCGCCCCGCGCTCGCCGATCAGGGTGGTCAGCGGGGGCTCCCACAGGGCGAAGACGAGCGGGCCGCGCGGGGAGGAGTCGTCGGTGACCGCCGAAACCTCAACGCCGGTCAGCCGCGAGGCTGAGACCGCCGGGTCGGCCGTGGTGGCGGAGGCCAGGATGAACGTCGGACTGGAGCCGTAGCGCTCGCAGATCCGCCGCAGGCGCCGCAGCACCGCCGCGACGTGCGATCCGAAGACCCCTTTATAGGTGTGGCACTCGTCGATGACGACGTAGCGCAGCCGCCGCAGGAACGGCGCCCAGCGCGCGTGTCCGGGCAGCAGGGAGTAGTGCAGCATGTCCGGGTTGCTCAACACGTAGTTCGCGTGCTGACGCACCCAGTCCCGGGCGTCCGCGTCGGTGTCCCCATCCAACAGCCCGGCGCGCAGTCCCGGTACCGCCAAACGAGTGAGACGTCTGAGTTGGTCCGCGGCCAGCGCCTTGGTCGGCGCCAGGTACAGCGTGCTCCCCGCGTTCTCCCGGATCGCGGTGAGCGCCGGCAGCTGGAAGCCCATCGACTTGCCGGAGGCGGTGCCGGTGGCCAGCGTCACATGGCGCCCGGCGCGGGCCTGCTCGGCCGCCGCCACCTGGTGCCGCCAGGGCCGTTCCACCCCGCCGGCCTCGCGGAACGCCGTCACCACGGCCTCGTCGGCCCACGACGGCCAGTCGGCGTGCTCGGCGTCCCGGGCCGGCACCACCCGCACGTGCGTGACCCGCTCCGCGCGGGACGCGGGAACCGAGATCAGCCGCTCCAGCGTCTCCGGTACGCCGGACGCGCCGCGCGCGCCCGGCACGGTCGGCACGCCCGGGACCGGATCAGGTGTGGACACACCGCCCGTGCCGGGGTTTTGCTGGTAAGGAGGAGTCGGCGACATCGCAGACCAGTATCCGGCACGGCGCCGGCAGCACAGAAGACACCGCCGGACATCGGCACCGACATCGGCACCGACATCGGCATCGATGACGGCACCGGCATCGGCGTCGGGACCGGCACGGGCACCGGCGCACGATCCGGCCGCCGCACGCGGCGCAACCGGCATCATTCGAGGGCACTTGCCGCGAATCGTGGCCGAGTGTCACTCCGAGGTGATTGACTGTGCTCAAGCCCTGACCCGGGTGAGGCTGTACTTTGTGTTGCCGAGGACACACCTTTCACCCCCGCCACGGCGGGCAGGCACCGATTTTGGAGGCCGACAGTGGACCTGAAGCTGGAGACGCGAGACGAGAACGGCCGGACGATCGTCAAGGTCGGCGGGGAGATCGACGTGTACACCGCCCCGAAGCTCCGTGAGCAGCTGGTCGAGCTGGTCGGCGCCGGGAAGTACCACCTGATCGTGGACATGGAGGACGTCGACTTCCTGGACTCCACCGGTCTGGGCGTGCTGGTCGGCGGACTGAAGCGGGTGCGGGCGCACGACGGCTCGCTGCGCCTGGTCTGCACCCAGGAGCGGATCTTGAAGATCTTCCGGATCACCGGCCTGACCAAGGTGTTCCCGATCAGCGACAGTGTGGAACAGGCCGTGACCGCCGTCGACTAGCCGGCTCCCGGCGGGTCCGCCTGCCCGGCGACCCGGCGCGCACGCCCGGCGCGGTCGTGCCGCCGTCGGGTGGCGGGCAGGCGGCCCCGCCGACCGGCCATCGAATCCGCACTTGTTCCTAAGGGGTCTGCAATGGATGCGCAATCGTCGGCCGTCGGCACGGTGGCCAAGACGGAGAGCGCCACAGCGGTGCGGCTGCGGTTCACGCCGCAGCCCGAGCACGTCCGCACCGCCCGCCTGGTCGCGGTGGCGCACGCCCGCCGGGTGGGCGTGGAGGCCGGCCTGCTCGACGAGGTCCGGCTCGCCGTCGGCGAGGCCTGCTCCCGGGCCGTCGGCCTGCACCAGCGGCACTGTCCGGGCGAGCCGGTGGTGGTGGTGCTGGACGCGGTCGACAGCACCGGGTCCGGCCTGGCGCCGGACCGGTTCGTGGTGATCGTGGCCGACAAGGTGTCCGGCGCGGTGCCGAGCCCGCGCGGCGAGGGCGAGGGTGCGGCGAACGCGGCCGACGCCGGCGAGGCGGCCGCACAGGGCGCCGCCGCCGAAGCCGCCGATGACGAAGAACTCGACGACGCCGAAATGGGTCTGGCCGTTCTGACCGGCCTGGTGGACGATCTCGACATCTCCGCCGGACCCGACGGCGGCGCGGTCCGCATGGGCTGGCCGGTAAAGGAGTTCTAGAAGGGCGATAATCGCTGTTCCGCCGAAAGCGGTGCGTAATCCCACATCAGACCGGCCGCAACACTCACCAATACGAGTGAAAGTGGCCTTCGTCACATAGCGATCCGTGAGGTCGGCGAAACGATCTGTTGACCGACCTCGTGTATTCACGCGTAGACTCCCCAGCCATTGGCTGTGATCTGAGTTACAGCGTCGGAAAACGGATCGTCACAGTGGAGGACGCATGCCGCTTGCAGCGGATAGCGGCTCGACGGTGATCTCATTGGCCGGGGGCAACCTGGCCTGGATCTTCGTGGTGGCCGTGATCGCCCTGGGTGCGCTCGGCGTCGCCGGCATTCTCGTCAAAGAGGTGCTGGCGGCCAGTGAGGGCACAGAGAACATGAAACGCATCGCGGCAGCGGTGCAGGAAGGCGCGTCCGCGTACCTGGCTCGACAGTTCCGCACACTGTCGATCTTCGCGGGTGTCGCCTTCTTCCTGCTGCTGGCGCTCCCGGCCGACGACTGGTCGCAGCGCATCGGCCGGTCGGTCTTCTTCCTGGTGGGAGCGGCCTTCTCGGCGACGACCGGCTATGTCGGGATGTGGCTGGCGGTGCGCGCGAACGTGCGCGTGGCCGCGGCCGCGAACGAGTCCGGGTCGCCGCGCGCGATCCGGATCGCGTTCCGCACCGGCGGCGTGGTCGGTATGTGCACGGTGGGGCTGGGCCTGTTCGGCGCGGCCCTGGTGGTGCTGCTCTATAAGGACAACGCCCCCAACGTGCTGGAGGGCTTCGGCTTCGGCGCGGCCATGCTCGCGATGTTCATGCGAGTCGGCGGCGGCATCTTCACCAAGGCCGCCGACGTCGGCGCGGACCTGGTCGGCAAGGTCGAGAACAACATCCCCGAGGACGACCCGCGCAACGCCGCGACCATCGCCGACAACGTCGGCGACAACGTGGGCGACTGCGCCGGCATGGCCGCGGACCTGTTCGAGTCCTACGCGGTGACCCTGGTCGCGGCGCTGATCCTGGGCAAGATCGCCTTCGGCACCCAGGGCCTGGTGTTCCCGCTGCTGGTGCCCGCCCTGGGCGTGCTGACCGCGGTGATCGGCATCTTCGCGGTGTCGCCCCGGACCGGGGACCGCAACGCGATGGCCGCGATCAACCGCGGGTTCTTCATCAGCGCGGTGGTGGCCGTGGTGCTGGTCGCGGTCGCGGCCTTCATGTACCTGCCGGACAAGATCCAGGCGCTGGACGGGGTGAGCAGCCAGGTCCTGGACGCCGCCGCGAACAAGGACCCCCGCTGGATCGCCCTGGGCGCGGTGCTCATCGGCATCGTGGTGGCCGCGATCATCCAGGTGCTGACCGGGTACTTCACCGAGACCACCCGGCGGCCGGTGCGCGACATCGGCAAGACCTCGCTGACCGGCCCGGCGACCGTGGTGCTGGCCGGCATCTCGGTCGGCCTGGAGTCGGCGGTCTACTCGGCGCTGGTGATCGGCGGCGGCGTGTTCTCCGCCTACCTGCTCGGCGGCGCCTCGCTGACGCTGTCGCTGTTCGCGGTGGCGATGGCCGGCACCGGTCTGCTGACCACGGTCGGCGTCATCGTCGCGATGGACACCTTCGGCCCGGTCTCGGACAACGCGCAGGGCATCGCCGAGATGTCCGGCGACGTCGGCGAGGAGGGCGCGCAGGTGCTGACCTCGCTGGACGCGGTCGGCAACACCACCAAGGCGATCACCAAGGGCATCGCGATCGCCACCGCGGTGCTGGCCGCGACCGCGCTGTTCGGGTCCTTCACCCAGAAGATCGGCGAGGCGGTCGACAAGGTCGGCCAGGCCGCGGTCGGGGACAACCTGGAGAACCAGGCGCAGTACGCGGGCTTCCTGAACATCGGCAACCCGCGGAACCTGTTCGGCCTGATCATCGGGGCCGCGGTGGTCTTCCTGTTCTCGGGCCTGGCGATCAACGCCGTGTCCCGGGCCGCCGGCGCCGTGGTGTTCGAGGTCCGCCGCCAGTTCCGGGAGATCCCGGGCATCATGGAGGGCACCGGGCGTCCGGAGTACGGCCGCGTGGTGGACATCGTCACCACCGACTCGCTGCGCGAGCTGATCACCCCCGGTCTGCTCGCCGTGATGGCGCCGATCGCCGTCGGCTTCACCCTCGGGGTCGGCGCGCTGGGCTCCTACCTGGCCGGCGTGATCGGCACCGGTGTGCTGATGGCGGTGTTCCTGTCCAACTCCGGCGGGGCCTGGGACAACGCCAAGAAGATGGTCGAGGACGGCCACTTCGGCGGCAAGGGCAGCGACGCGCACGCCGCGACCGTCATCGGCGACACCATCGGCGACCCGTTCAAGGACACCGCCGGCCCCGCGATCAACCCGCTGATCAAGGTGATGAACCTGGTCAGCCTGCTGATCGTGCCGGCCGTGGTGCAGCTGTCGATCGGCACCGACGCCAACGCCGGCGTCCGCGCGCTGATCGCCGCGGTCGCCGTCGCGGTCATCATCGGTGCGGTCTGGAACAGCAAGCGCCGGTCGATCGCGGTGTCGGACTCGAACTCCGACGACACCTCGGGCACCGGCGCCGCGGTGGCCGCGGCGGTCGAGGGCGCGGCTCCCGGCGCCGTCACGGGTGCGTCAGGTGCACCCGGCGCGCCGCGCAACGGTGACGAGGACAAGACGGTGGAGGCTTCGGCCGGGTCGGTCTGACCGGCTTGAACCTTCTCCTTATTTAATGGAGCGTCCCCGGCCGTGAAGGCCGGGGACGCTCGCTTTTCCCGCCGGTTCCCACACCTGGCATGCCGCCGCCCGGTTACCCCCGACAATGGGTCCATGGAGAAGTTGCGCGAAGCCCTGATGAAGGCCGACTACACCGTGGACGGCGTGCTGGAAGTCCTCGGCCCTCTGGCCTACGCGGCGCTGGCCCGCAGCGAGAGCGTCCCGGCCTTGCGCGCGACCGGCGGCGGCAGTCCCGTCGAGACCCTCATCCGGCTCTTCCTGCTGCAGCAGACCCTGGACCGCAAGGCGGTGGAGGCGGCGCTGCCGATCGCCGACTGCCTGTCCGCCGACCTGGTCACCGTCGACGGGGACCAGGTGCGGGCGGCCATCGACATCCGGCCCTACGGCGACGACGACGGCCACGACTGGTACCTGGTCAGCGACCTGTCCGGCGGGCTGCACGCCCAGGGCCGGGGGCGCCCGGTGCGCGAGGACCACGTCCTGGGCGTGGGCGGGGCCTCGACCACGCTGGCCCAGCTCACCATCCGGGACCGGTTCGACTCCGCGCTGGACGTCGGCACCGGCGGCGGGGTGCAGGCGCTGCACCTGTCGACGCACGTCGGGCGGGTCGTCGGCACCGACCGCAACCCGCGGGCGCTGAAGCTGGCCGAGCTCACCCGGCAGTTGTCCGGCGTCGAGCCGTTCGACCTGCGCGAGGGCTCGCTGTTCGAGCCGGTCGCCGGGGAGCGGTTCGACCTGATCGTCTCGAATCCGCCGTTCGTCATCTCACCGGACAACGCGGCCCGGGGCGGCCGCTTCGTCTACCGGGACTCCGGCCTGCCCGCCGACGAGGTGTGCCGGCAGCTGGTCGGCGAGGCGCACCGGTACCTCGCCGACGGCGGCTGGTGCCAGGTGCTCGCGAACTGGCTGCACGTGGACGGCGTGGACTGGCGCGAGCGGGTCGCCGGCTGGGTGCGGGGGACCGGCTGCGACGCCTGGGTGGTGCAGCGGGAGGCCCAGGACCCGGCCGAGTACGTGGAGCTGTGGCTGCGCGACTCCGGCGAGTACGGCACACCCGAGTACCCGCAGCGCTACGACGCCTGGCTGGACTACTTCGAGCAGAACCGCGTCGAGGCCATCGGCTTCGGCTGGATCACCCTGCACAACGCCGGCTCCGACCACCCGCTGATGCGGCTGGAGGAGATCTCCCACCCGGTGGAGCAGCCGCTCGGCCCGCACATCCCCAGTTGGTTCGCCCGCCACGACTTCCTGCGCGACGTCGACGACGAGGAGCTGATGGCGCGGCGCCTGGCGGTGGCGCCGGACGTGCGCTGGGAGCAGGTGGCGCGGCCCACCTACGAGGGCGGCAGCGGCTGGGGGAGTGACTCCTCCCGCATCCGCCAGAACGAAGGTTTCCTGCGCTCGGCCGACATCGACCCGATCGGCGCCGCCGTGCTCGGCGCGGCCGATGGGGAGACCCCTTTAGGGGAGATCCTGGACGCTGTCGGCGAACGCTACGGGATCGAGGGCGCCAGCCTGCGCGGCGGCGCGATCGAGGCCATCCGGGGGCTGGTTGAGGATGGATATCTCTTCCCGGTCGCGTGAGGCGCCGGGCCCGCGATCTGCGCCGATGCGAGTCACACCGGTCTCACGGGGTTGCTGTCGTCCCACGGTCTGGGCTTTTCCGGTTCCGTCCTATACGCCAGTTCGGGTTAACGTTCGGTTGTACGCCGACCATTCAAGACAACGAGTAGGACACAGTAGACAGCGCGGGGACGTTCGGCTGAGGTACGGTCACTCTCCGTTGGTGTCGCGGTGGGACGGCCACGTGTCGGGCCGCGGTGTGCGGGGTACGCCCAAGCGCGTATCCCTTGGGGCTAGCAGCTGGAAGCAGAGGTAACGGTGGCAGGCAAGGGTTCAGCGGGCTCGGGTGGCGCGACTCGTCGGCTGGTCATCGTCGAGTCGCCGGCCAAGGCGAAGACGATCAAGGGCTACCTCGGTGCGAACTACACCGTCGAGGCCTCGGTGGGCCACATCCGCGACCTGCCGGCCGGTGCCGACGAGGTGCCGGAGAAGTACAAGGGCACGTCGATGGGCCGGCTCGGGGTGGACGTCGACGGCGAGTTCGAACCGCTGTACCTGGTCAACGCCGACAAGAAGAAGCAGGTCGCCAAGCTCAAGGACCTGCTCAAGGAGGCCGACGAGCTGCTGCTGGCCACAGACGAGGACCGCGAGGGCGAGGCCATCGCCTGGCACCTGCAGGAAGTCCTGCAGCCCAAGGTCCCCTCCAAGCGCATGGTGTTCCACGAGATCACCCGCGAGGCGATCCAGGAGGCCGCGCAGAACACCCGCGAGATCAACCTGCAGCTGGTCGACGCGCAGGAGACCCGCCGCATCCTGGACCGGCTGTACGGCTACGAGGTCTCCCCGGTGCTGTGGAAGAAGGTCCGCAGCGGGCTGTCCGCCGGCCGCGTGCAGTCCGTCGCCACCCGGATGGTGGTGGACCGGGAGCGCGAGCGCATCGCCTTCACCGCCGCCGAGTACTGGGACCTCACCGGCGTCTTCGAGACCCTGAAGGCCGCCGGCCCCGACGACCCGCGCGGGATGACGGCCCGGCTGGCCAACGTCGACGGCAAGCGGGTCGCGGCCGGCCGCGACTTCGGCTCCGACGGCCGGCTGAAGCCGGCCAGCCAGAACGTCGTGCACCTGACCGAGGTCACGGCCAAGGCCCTGGCGGCGGCCCTGCGCGAGGCCGACTTCAGCGTCCGCGGCGTCGAGCGCAAGCCCTACCGCCGCTCCCCGTACGCCCCGTTCCGCACCACGACGCTCCAGCAGGAGGCCAGCCGCAAGCTCGGCATGGACTCCAAGCGCACCATGCGGGTCGCGCAGAGCCTGTACGAGAACGGGTACATCACGTATATGCGTACCGACAGCATCACGCTGTCGGACACCGCGCTGAACGCCGCCCGGACCCAGGTGCGGGAGCTGTACGGCGCCGACTATCTGCCGGATGTGCCGCGCCGCTACGACTCCAAGGTGAAGAACGCCCAGGAGGCGCACGAGGCGATCCGCCCCTCCGGCGACACCTTCCGCACCCCGGCGCAGACCAAGCTCACGGGCGACGAGTTCCGCCTGTACGAGCTGATCTGGATGCGCACCGTCGCCTCCCAGATGAAGGACGCGACCGGCCACACCGTGACCGTGCGCGTCGGCGGCGCCGCGGCCGACGGCCGGGACGTGGAGTTCACCGCCAGCGGCCGCATCATCTCCTTCCACGGCTTCCTGAAGGCCTACGTGGAGGGCACCGACGACCCGGACGCCGCGCTGGACGACTCCGAGCAGCGGCTGCCGGCGGTCGGCGAGGGCGACGCCCTGACCACCACCAAGATGACCGCCGACGGCCACTCCACGAAGCCCCCGGCGCGCTTCACCGAGGCCTCGCTGATCAAGGAGATGGAAGAGCGGGAGATCGGCCGCCCCTCGACCTACTCGACGATCCTGGGCACCATCCTGGACCGCGGCTACGTGTTCAAGAAGGGCACCGCCCTGGTCCCGTCCTACATCGCCTTCGCCGTGGTGGGGCTGCTCGAACAGCACTTCGGCGACCTGGTGAACTACGAGTTCACCGCCCGGATGGAGGACGACCTGGACCGCATCGCCCGCGGCGAGGCGCAGCGGGTCCCGTGGCTGCGCCGCTTCTACTTCGGCCCCACGGAGTCCGAGCGCGCCGCCGACGCCGCCTCCAAGCCGGCCGGCGACAACGGCTCGGTGGCCGACCACCTCGGCGGCCTGAAGGACCTGGTGACCGACCTGGGCAACATCGACGCCCGGGAGGTGAACTCCTTCTCCGTCGGCGACGGCATCATCCTGCGCGTCGGCCGCTACGGCCCGTACATCACCCGCGACCTGGAGGACGGCACCCAGCAGCGCGCCAACGTCCCGGACGACCTGCCGCCGGACGAGCTGACCGTCCCCTTCGCCGAGGAGCTGTTCCTGCAGCCCAGCGGCGACCGCGAACTGGGCACGGACCCGGCGACCGGCCACCAGATCGTGGCCAAGTCCGGCCGCTACGGGCCCTACGTGACCGAGTTGCTGCCCGAGGGCACCCCCACCCGCGGCAAGAACGCGGTGAAGGCCCGCACCGGCTCCCTGTTCAAGGACCAGTCGCTGGACACGATCACGCTCGACGACGCGCTGCTGCTGCTGTCCCTGCCGCGGGTGGTCGGCACCGACCCCGAGACCGGCGAGGAGATCACGGCGCAGAACGGCCGCTACGGGCCGTACCTGAAGAAGGGCGCGGACTCCCGCTCGCTGACCTCCGAGCACGAGATCTTCGAGATCAGCCTCGAGGCGGCCCTGGAGATCTACAAGCAGCCCAAGGCCCGCGGGCGCGGGGCGGCCAAGCCGCCGCTGCGGGAGCTGGGTCCGGACCCGGTCTCCGGCAAGCCGATCGTGATCAAGTCCGGCTTCTACGGCGAGTACCTGACCGACGGCGAGACCAACGTGACGATCCCCAAGAGCGAGACGGTCGAGGGGATCACTCCGGCGAAGGCTCACGAGCTGCTGGCGGAGAAGCGCGCGAAGGGGCCGGCGAAGAAGACCGCGAAGAAGGCCGCGGCGAAGAAGACGGCTGCGAAGAAGACGACGGCGACGAAGAAGGCGGCGGCGAGCAAGACGGCGGGCACCGCGAGCAAGACGGCGGCGAAGAAGACCGCGGCGAAGAAGACGGCGAGTTCGGGGACGAAGTAGCCGGTAACTCTTGAGGGTGAATATGGACCGGTTTTCTTCACTCACTCGAGTGAAGAAAACCTTTGTTCACTACTACGCTGAGTAAGAACATGGAGACGGTTCGTAAGATCGGAGCATGAGCGTGGCGACCCAACCTCCGGCTTTGGACCGGTCTACGGGCGAGCCTCCCGAGGAGGCTTGGCCGAGCTGGATCGTGCCTCCTGTGGACGGCTTCACCTCCGCCGATCTCGACAGGTTGCCAGGGCTCCCCCCTCACACCGAACTGCTCAACGGGAGTCTGGTCTTCGTGTCTCCACAGCGCCGCTGGCACAGCCTCATGAAGATGTTCATCTGGACCAAACTGCGCGAAGCGGCTCCGAGCGGTTGGTACGTCGACATGGAGATGTCGGTGAAGGTCAACGACCGCAACCGGCCCGAGCCCGATGTGATCGTGTTCGACGCCGCCGCGGAGTCTGACGACCTTTCGGAGGCCTTCTACAACGCCGAAGACGTGCTTCTGGTGGTGGAGGTGGTCTCGCCGGAGTCCGTCGAGCGCGACTACGAGGTGAAGTCACGGAAGTATGCGGACGCCGGCATCCGCCACTACTGGCTGATCGAGCAGGACGGTGAGTCGGTCGTGGTCCACGTTTACACGGTGGACCCGATCACGCAGGGGTATGTGCTGCTCGCGGTGCAGCGAGACCAGTTGAAACTGTCGGTGCCGTTCGACACGGACATCGACTTCGCCGAGTTCCGGGACTTCCGGTGATCCGCCCGATCGCCTGATCAACCCTCTCTCCGCACGTCGGACAGGTCATAATGGCGCGCATGAGTTCGAGTGCGCGCGGCGTCCACGGCATCGACGGCGTCCACGTCCGGGAAGCGGTGGACGCCGACGCCCCGGCGATCGGCCGGGTGCGGCACGCGTCGTGGCAGGTGGCGAACTCGGGCCTGATGCCCGCCGACTACCTGGCCGGGCTGTCCGTGGACGGCTTCGAGCTCAGCGCCCGCCGCATGCTCCACGACCGTGCGTCGCGGGGCCTGTCGGTGTTCGTGGCGGAGGTCGGGGGAGTGGTGGCCGGCTTCGCCTCGGTGGGCCCGAGCCGCGACGCCGAGGAATCCGACCGGGTCGGCGAGTTGTACGCCATATATCTGGACCCGGCGATCTGGCGGCTGGGCATCGGACGGCGCCTTCAGGAGGCGGCCCTGCAGCGGCTGCGGGATGAGGGGTACGACGAGGCGACGCTGTGGGTGCTGGCGGCGAACACCGCCTCGCGGGCGTTCTACGAGCACACCGGGTGGCGGCATGACGGCGGGGTCTCGGGGTTCGAGGCCGGTGCCGAGGTGCTGGACGAGACGCGGTACCGCAGGAGCTTGTGATCCCGTCGCGACGGTCGAGACGACGGACCGCGTAACCCGTTCGGGCGAACCATCAGCCCTCTGACCGCGCGCGCCTCTCTTTCTTCCATTTTGAGATGAAAGATGGCATCTCGCCTGGGTAGCTCACTTCACAGTCAGCAACCCCTCGGGCGACGCGGAAGGAGACCGGCATGCGGCGACGCGGCCACCACCGACGCGGCACGCTCGTGGCGGCGGGCGTGACGGCCGGCGTGCTGGTGGCGGCGTTCGTGGGCGTCACGGCGCACGCCGACCCCGGTAACGCGGGCTCCGGGAACGCCGGGTCCGGAAACGCCGGCTCCGGACCCGTCATCCCCGGCCAGGACGCCATCGACCACGCGAGAGCCGCCGTCCGCGACCGCGAGGCCGCCGCCGGCCGGATCCAGTCGGCGCTGACCGCCGCCGACAACGCCCTGCACGCCCTCGAAGCCTCCGCCGGCCTGGCCGCCGAGTCCTACGACGCCGCCGTGGCCCAGGCCGCCGCCGCGACCCGTGCCGCGGCCGACGCGCAGACCAAGGCCACAGCCGCCCTCGACACCCAGCACCGAGCCGAGGGCCGCCTCGGGGCCTTCGCCGCCGCGATGTACCGTCAAGGTCCGGATATGGCGCGGATCGTGGCCCTGCTGCACGCCGGCACCCTCCACGACTTCGCCACTCGCGAACAGGCCCTGGCGAACTACGACGCGGCCGGTGCGCTGGCCGTCAAGGACGCCCGCCAGGCCACCCGGGACGCGACCGCCGCCCGGCAGCAGGCGGAGCGCGCCGCCCAGGATCAGCAGGCTGCCGAAGGCAGAGCCCGCGCCGCCCGCGACCGCGCGCGGGCGTTGGCGGTGGCGGAGCAGGCGCAGGTCGCCGGGATCAAGGCGCGCCAGGACGCCTTGCTGGGGCAGTTGGCCGCCGCGCAGGGGGTGGAAGTCGGGCTGGAGCGGCAGCGACAGGCCGGGTTGGC
>JABFXP010000197.1 GCA_013361685.1 Catenulispora sp. | reverse complement strand
GGACCATCGCCGACGTCGGCGCCGGCTCCGGGACCGGGACGCTGGCGCTGGCGCGTCGGTTCCCGGCGGCCGACGTGACGGCGATCGACCGGTCGCCGGTGATGCTCGACCGGCTGGTCGCGGCCGCGACCGGGGCCGGGGCCGGCGTCGCGGGCCGGGTGCACGTCGTGCCCGCCGACCTGGATGCGGCCTGGCCCTCCGCCGTCGGCGGCCTGGACCTGGCCTGGGCGGCCTCGTCACTGCACCACCTGCGCCACCCCGACCGGCTGCTGGGTGCGCTGCACGAGGCGGTCACGCCCGGCGGCCTGCTCGCGGTGGTCGAGATGGACGGCCAGCCGCGGTTCCTGCCCGAGGATCTCGGCCTCGGCCGGCCCGGACTGGAAGCACGCTGCCGGGACCTCGTCGCCCGACTCGGCTGGAACGCGCACCCGAACTGGACCGAGCACCTGGAACAGGCCGGTTTCGCGGCGGTTGAGGAACGCACCTTCGACTATCACCTGCGTCCGGTCCCGCCGTCCGCCCGCCGCTACGCTCTGCGCGTCCTGAGCGGCCTGCGTCACCGCTTGGCCGACAGCTTGGCCCAGGACGACGTCGACACCCTCGACCTGCTGCTGGCGCCTGATGGCGCGCAGTCCGTGCTGCGTCGCGACGACCTGGTGGTCCGGGGCAGCCGGACTGTCTGGACGGCGCGGCGGCGCTAAGAGACGCAACACACTGGCGGTTCCGCTGCTCGTTCTGACCGACCCGCGAACCCTGCCGCACCAGCCAGGGCGCCCACGCTAAGTCAGAGCTCGAGTCCCAGTACTCGGTCGTCCGCTCCTCGATTCCCCGCAGGGAGTCGCACCGCGCACACTTCCGGGACCAGACTCGACCTCATGACCCAGCCACCGCAGGAACCGGTCACCACCGTCCCCTACACCCGCATCGAGGCGACCGTCGACGGCGGCTGCCGCTTCGTCGACGCCGCGATCGCCGCCGTCCCGCGCCTGGTCGCCACCGGGGTTCCGCCGATGCTGGTCGGCGCGCTGCCCTCGGCCGGCGGTGTCGCCTACCTGCGCAGCGAGGGTTTCGACAGCGTGCCGCACCCGGCGCCGGCGGTGCAGTGGGTGGTCATGCTGCGCGGCACCGTCGAGGTCACCGTCTCCACCGGCGAGGCCCGGCGGTTCTCCCCCGGGGACCTGCTGCTCGCCGCCGACGTCACCGGGGTCGGCCACCGCTCGGCCGGGGTCGGGGCCGCCCCGTTCGAGTGCTTGTTCATTCCGGTGGACCCGAGCTGGGACGTCCTCGCGCTCAAGGGGTGAGGCAGGTCTGTTCGAACGCTGTCTTCTCACTCTCCTTGAAGAACTTCGTGCCGCTGCCGCCGGCGCACCAGTAGTAATAGTGCTCCGATGTCGGGGACAGCACCGCCGCGATCATCTGCTTCGACGGGATGCTCACCGGCGTCGGCGGCAGGCCCTTGTGACCGCCGGTCGCGTACGGGTCCGTCGGGTCCGTGACCTCGCGCCGGGTCACCGTCACCCGTTTGCCCGCCTGCAGGCTCAGCCAGTACTTCGCCGAGGCGTCCACTCCGACGAAGTCGCCGCGGCCCAGCCGGCTCGTCACCGCCTCGGACACCTCGCGGCCGTCCGGGTCCGCCTTCGTGACCTCGGCCTCGGCCAGCGAGGCGACGATCAGCGCCTCCTCCGGCGTGCAGCGGCGCGACGGCGCGCAGCGCAGCGCCCCCGCCTTCGTCTCCAGCCCCAGCTTGGCCAGCTCGTCCACGCGCGCCCGCACCATCCCCGTCAGCACGCTCTGCGGAGTGTCCGCGCTGGTCAGGGTGTAGCGGCCGGGCTCCAGCATGCCCTCCACGGTCCACTTCCCGTCGGCGCCCTTGGACCAGTCCGGCAGCCCGATCTGGTTGGTGTCCACCAGCCGCTGCAGATCGTCGCGGTCCCACTCCCGCTTCTTGGCCAGCGCCCGCAGCGTCTCCCAGCTGTAGTCGCCGGGCCGGACCTCGACCAGGGAGTCCGGCGACAAGTTCGAGGTCTTCAGCAGTTCGGTGATCGCCGCGTTGGCACTCAACTTCGGGCACACCCGGTAGGTGCCGGTGCTGATGCCCCGCGCCGCCTCGTTGTGCCCGGCCGCGTCCACGAACGCCTGCGAGCTGCGCACCACCCCGGCGTTGAACAGCGCGTCGCCGATCGCCTTCCCGGTGGCGCCCTGCGGCACCTCTACCAGCACCTTGTGCGGATCGTCGGCGGCGCAGCTGCTCCGGGAGTAGTCCGGCGCGTGCTCGCCACCGCCGAAGAACGCCACCATCCCGGCGAACATCAGCGCCCCGATGGTGCCGAACACCACGAGCAGCACCGCGAGCGGACCCCACGCGCGCCAGCGTTCCGCGCGCGTCGGCGGCGCGTCCTCGAAGTCGTCATCCGCCTCGGTTCCGACAAGGTCGGTTTCCGTGCCGTCGCCTCCGCTACCGCGCACCACGCTACTCCCGATGATCGAACGCTTACCTAGCGTAGATCATCCATCATGTCCCCGATCCTTCACCTTCGGTTGTGCGTGTCATCTCGTTATTAATATCCGCGTTCCACCTGACGGCCCCATCTTGTGCAGTGTGCGTATAGCCGTCATCACCGAATCGTTCCTCCCCCGGGTCAACGGGGTCACGAACTCGGTCTGCCGCGTGCTGGAGCAGTTCGCCGCCCACGGCCACCAGGCGCTCGTGGTCGCGGCCAAGCCGGGGCCGGAACAGTACGCCGGCCACGAGGTCGCCGCCGTCAACGGGTTCGCGCTGCCGGGCTACCGGTCCTTCGTCGTCGGGCTGCCGGCGGCACGGCTGGTGAGCCGGCTGCGCGAGTTCCAGCCGGACGTCGTCTACCTGGCCTCGCCGATCAGCCTCGGCCGGGCCGGGGCGGCGGCCGCGCGGCGGCTCGGAGTCCCCTGCGTCGCGGTGTTCCAGACCGACGTGGCCGGGTTCGCCCGCCGGTACGGCCTGCGCGGTACGGACACGGTGATCTGGTCCTGGCTGCGGCGCATCCACGCGCAGGCCGACCTGACGCTGGTCCCGTCGACCGCCACCATGCGGCTGCTGGAGTCCCACGGCTTCCCCCGCCTGGCGCTGTGGCGGCGCGGCGTCGACGCCGAACGCTTCCACCCGCGCTACCGGGACGAACTGCTGCGCTACGAACTCGCGCCGGAACGCCAGACGGTGGTCGGCTACGTCGGCCGGCTCGCCCCGGAGAAACGCGTGGACCTGCTCGCCCATCTCAGCGGACTGCCGGGGATCCGGCTCCTCGTCGTGGGCGACGGCCCGGCCGAGGGGCGGCTGCGCGCCGCGCTGCCGGGGGCGACGTTCACCGGCTTCCTCGACGGCCTGGAGCTGTCCCGCGCCTACGCCAGCCTCGACGTGTTCGTGCACACCGGCGCCGACGAGACGTTCTGCCAGTCGGTGCAGGAAGCGATGTCCAGCGGCGTGCCGGTGGTGGCCCCGGCCGCCGGCGGACCGCTGGACCTGGTGACGCCGGGCCGGACCGGGCTGCTGTACGAGCCCGACTCGAGCTACGAGCTGCGGGCGGCCGTGATGCGGCTCAGCGTGAACCGCGACCTGCGCGCCCTGTACGGACTCAACGCCCGCGCCGAGGTCGAGAACCGGACCTGGAGCGCGGTCGGGGCGGAGCTGATGCGGCACCTGGAGACGGTGGCCGGCGGCCGGAGCCGGCCGGTGGCCGACGGCGCGCTGCTCACGGCGACGATCGAGGCCAACGCGGCGGCGGGACGTGGTGCCGCGGTGAGTGATGGCACAGCGGCGAAGACGACAGCCAGGGCCAGCACCCCCGGCGTCATCGCCCCGACCGACCTGGAAACGGCGGCCTGAATGTCCCGCCCCACCCTGCTCGTCTCCCTCCACGACATCGCCCCGGCCTCCGCCGCCGCCACCCGGCGCTGGCTGGCCGACCTCGACGCCCGCGCCGTCCCGGCCACCCTGCTGATCATCCCGGGACCCTGGCGCGGCGCCCGGCTGAGCCAGAGCCCTGATCTGATCGCCGACCTGCACGCCGCCGCGAGCCGGGGACACGAACCGGCGCTGCACGGCTGGGCGCACCGCGCCGGACCGGACGGCGCGCGCTGGCGCCGCGCGGCCGCCC
>JABFXP010000605.1 GCA_013361685.1 Catenulispora sp. | reverse complement strand
GCCGGACAAGGCGATCGTCATGCACCCCGGGCCGATGGTCCGCGGCATGGAGATCTCCGCCGAGGTCGCCGACTCCGACCGCTCGGTCATCGTCGAGCAGGTCGCCAACGGCGTCAGCGTCCGGATGGCCGTGCTGTACCTGCTGCTGTCGGGCAGCGAATCGGCCATCGGCCCCGACACCGCCGAGAACTTGTCCGTCGAGAAGAAGGGCGCCGCCGCGTGAGCACCACCTACCTGATCAAGAACGCGAGCGTCCTGGGCGGCGACCCGGCCGACGTGCTGGTGCGCGACGGAGTCGTCGCAGAGGTCGGATCTGTGGGCTCTGCCAAAGATCTGACGCAGGAGCCGGGCTCCGGAGTCGGCGCCGTGGAGATCGACGCCACCGGCCTGGTCCTGCTGCCCGGCCTGGTGGACCTGCACACCCACCTGCGCGAGCCGGGCCGCGAGGACGCCGAGACCGTCGACACCGGCACCCGGGCCGCCGCGCTCGGCGGCTTCACCGCCGTGCACGCCATGGCCAACACCGACCCGGTCGCCGACACCGCCGGCGTCGTCGAGCAGGTCTGGCGGCTGGGCCGCGAGGCCGGGTTCTGCGACGTGTTCCCGGTCGGCGCCGTGACCGTCGGCCTGGCCGGGGAGCGGCTGGCCGAGCTCGGCGCGATGGCCGACTCCGCCGCGCGCGTGCGGGTCTTCTCCGACGACGGCAAGTGCGTCTCCGACGCCAACCTGATGCGGCGCGCGCTGGAGTACGTGAAGGCCTTCGACGGCGTCATCGCGCAGCACGCGCAGGAGCCGCGCCTCACCGAGGGCGCGCAGATGAACGAGGGCGAGCTGTCCGGGATCCTGGGCCTGGCCGGCTGGCCGGCGGTGGCCGAGGAGGCGATCATCGCCCGCGACATCCTGCTGGCCGCGCACACCGAGTCCCGCCTGCACGTCTGCCACGTCTCCACGGCCGGCTCGGTGGAGCTGATCCGCTGGGCCAAGTCCAAGGGCTGGCCGGTGACCGCCGAGGTCACCCCGCACCACCTGATCCTCACCGAGGACCTGGTCAAGAGCTACGACCCGATCTACAAGGTCAACCCGCCGCTGCGCACCGCCGCGGACGTCGAGGCGCTGCGGGCCGGCCTGGCCGACGGCACCATCGACGCCGTCGCCACCGACCACGCCCCGCACCCGCACGAGGACAAGGACTGCGAGTGGGCCGCGGCGGCCATGGGCATGCTCGGCCTGGAGACCGCGCTGTCCGTGGTGCAGCACACCATGGTCGACAGCGGCCTGATGACCTGGGCCGACGTCGCGGACCGGATGTCGGCGCGCCCGGCCCGGATCGGCCGGGTGGGCGAGGTGCACGGCCGCCCGATCGCCGCCGGCGAGCCGGCCAACCTGGTGCTGGTGGACCCGAAGGCGAAGCGCACCGTGGACCGCACCGGGCTGGCCTCGCTGTCGCAGAACACGCCGTACCAGGGCATGGAGCTGCCCGGCGCGGTGGTGGCGACCTTCCTGCGCGGAACCCCGACGGTGCTCGACGGGAAGCTCGCGTGACCATGGGAAGCATGAACCTGAACCTGCTGGCCGACCAGCACTCCGCCCCGGTCACCCACGTCGGCCAGCGGATCCTGTGGACCGTCGTCACGGTGGCCGTCCTGGCCGGGATCTACCTGCTGATGTGGCGCGGGTGGAAGAAGCGGCAGGCGCGGCAGGCCGATGTGCCGCCGCTGAACGAGGTGCCCGAGGGCGCCTTCAGCGGGGAGGGCGTGGAGGCGGTCTACGTCTCCTCGACCTCCGAGGGCGACTGGCTGGACCGGATCGCCGTGCACGGCCTCGGCGAGCGCAGCAACGCGCTGGTCCGGGTCGCGGCGCAGGGTGTCCTGATCGAACGCGAAGGCGCCTCCGACGTCTTCATCCCCGCCGCCGCGCTCCGCGGCGTCCGCCTGGCCACCGGCATGGCCGGCAAGTACCTGCGCGATGAAGGTCTGGTGGTCATCACCTGGCAGCACGGTGACCGCACGCTGGACACCGGCCTCAAGCCCCGGTTCGGGACTGATGAACTGGTGCAGGCACTTGAGGCTCACTTCGCAGTAAGCGCAACAGAGAGGCCGTCCGAATGAGCATGCGACCCCCGGCGATCCTGGTCCTGGAGGACGGACGGACCTTCCGAGGCGACGCCTACGGCGCGCTCGGCGAGACCTTCGGCGAGGCCGTCTTCACCACCGGCATGACCGGCTACCAGGAGACCCTCACCGACCCGTCCTACCACCGCCAGGTCGTGGTGATGACGGCCCCGCACATCGGCAACACCGGCGTCAACGACGAGGACCCCGAGTCCCGGCGCATCTGGGTGTCCGGCTACGTGGTGCGCGACCCCAGCCGCGTCGCCTCCAACTGGCGCTCTCAGCGCTCCCTGGACGAGGAACTCCTCCAGCAGGGCGTCGTCGGGATCTCCGGCGTCGACACCCGCGCCATCACCCGGCACCTGCGCGAGCGCGGCGCGATGCGCTGCGGCGTGTTCTCCGGAGACGCCGCGCAGGCCGACCCGGCCACGCTGGTCGCCAAGGTCAAGGCCAGCCCGGAGATGGCCGGCGCGGACCTGGTCGGCGACGTCACCACGCCGGCCGGCTACGTGGTCGAGCCGATCGGCGAGCACCGGTTCACCGTGGCGGCCTACGACCTCGGCATCAAGTCCATGACGCCGCACCGGATGGCCGAGCGCGGCGCCCGGGTGCACGTGCTGCCCGCCACCGCCACCCTGGACGACGTCCTCGCGCTGAACCCCGACGGCTTCTTCATGAGCAACGGCCCCGGCGACCCGGAGACCACCGAGCAGACCATGGTCCCGATCGTGCGGGCCGTGCTCGAGCGCCGGATCCCGGTGTTCGGGATCTGCTTCGGCAACCAGATCCTCGGCAAGGCCTTCGGCTTCGGCACCTACAAGCTCAAGTACGGCCACCGCGGCATCAACCAGCCGGTCCAGGACCGCGCCACCGGCAAGGTCGAGGTCACCGCGCACAACCACGGCTTCGCCGTCGACGCGCCGCTGGACCGGGTCAGCGACACCCCGTTCGGCCGCGTCGAGGTCTCCCACGTCTGCCTCAACGACGACGTGGTGGAGGGCCTCAACGCGCTCGACGTCCCGGCCTTCAGCGTGCAGTACCACCCGGAGGCGGCGGCCGGTCCGCACGACGCCGCCTACCTGTTCGACCGCTTCACCGATCTCATGGCGGGTTCTCAAGAAAACACTGCCCGGAACGACAAGAAGGGCCAGGCCTGAGATGCCCAAGCGCACCGATCTGAAGTCCGTCCTGGTCGTCGGCTCCGGCCCGATCGTCATCGGCCAGGCCGCCGAGTTCGACTACTCCGGCACCCAGGCCTGCCGCGTGCTGCGCAGCGAGGGCCTGCGCGTGATCCTGGTCAACTCCAACCCGGCGACGATCATGACCGACCCGGAGGTCGCCGACGCCACCTACGTCGAGCCGATCACCCCGGAGTTCGTCGAGAAGATCATCGCCAAGGAGCGCCCGGACGCGCTGCTGCCCACCCTGGGCGGCCAGACCGCGCTGAACACCGCGGTGGCGCTCGCCGAGAACGGCGTGCTCGACCGGTACAACGTCGAGCTGATCGGCGCGAACATCGCGGCGATCCAGTCCGGCGAGGACCGGGAGAAGTTCAAGCAGCTTGTGGACGCACTGCCTCCATCCTTGAGCGCCGAATCCGCGCGCTCGGTGATCTGCCACTCCATGGACGACTGCCTCGCCGGCGTCGACGAGCTCGGCGGCTACCCGGTGGTGGTCCGGCCCTCGTTCACCATGGGCGGCGCCGGCTCCGGCTTCGCGCACGACGAGGACGAGCTGCGCCGCATCGCCGGGACCGGCCTGGCGCTGTCCCCGACCACCGAAGTGCTCCTGGAGGAGTCGATCCTCGGCTGGAAGGAGTACGAGCTGGAGCTGATGCGCGACAAGCACGACAACGTCGTCGTGGTCTGCTCCATCGAGAACTTCGACCCGATGGGCGTGCACACCGGCGACTCGATCACCGTCGCCCCGGCCATGACGCTGACCGACCGCGAGTACCAGAAGCTGCGCGACATCGGCATCGCGGTGATCCGCGCGGTCGGCGTCGACACCGGCGGCTGC
>JABFXP010000515.1 GCA_013361685.1 Catenulispora sp. | reverse complement strand
CGGCCGCCGCGGCGGCGTAGCGCTGGACGTCGCCCACCGTCGCGGCGCCCACCTCGGCGAACAACCGGTCGGCGAAGGAGGCCCCGATCTCGTCCTCCACCTCGATCAGGGCTTGGACATAGGCCAGCGAGCCGATGGGGATGGCGGCCGATCCGATCGGCGCGGCCGGGTCCAGGCCCGCGTCCGCCTCGAGGCCGGCGCCGGCCGCCAGGACCCGGCAGACCAGGGCGGCGATGTCGTCGAAGGTGGTCGTCACGATGCTCGGTCCCTCGCTTCGGATAGGTCGGCCAGCTGGCGCAGGAGGTCGATGAGCGGCCCGGTCTTCGCCCCGCCCGGCCGGTCGGCGGAGCGGCGGGCGTAGAAGGCGACCATCGGTACCCGGCCCCACAGTTCGGCGGTCTCCCCGGCGGCGCGGAGCCGGTCGGCGCCGAGGCCGGACTTCTCAGCGAACCGCAGATGGAGCTGGTGTTGGCGGGCGGCCATCCACAGTTCCTCGGCTTGGCAGTACGCCTGCGGGCGGGCGCCGTGCGCCTCGAAGTGCGCGGCGAGTTCGCGGAGCGCGGTGGCGCCGGACAGCCATCCGTCGCCGCAGGGCCGAGGGGCCGGCTCGTCGGGACGGCGGCGGCGGAACCACTGGAAGGTCGCGTTCTCCATGCCCCGCGGGCCGAAATCAGCGTCCCCGGCCTGGTCTGCGTCCCCTGCCTCGGTCCCGGATCCGGCCTCGTCCCCGTCGTCGCCGAAGGCATGCCGTTCCTGGAGCCGCGCGACCGGATCCAGCCGCGGCGTCGCCCGGGCCCAGCCGGCCAGCGTCTCGCGGTCGGTCCACCCGCTCCACGGCCGGTCCTGGCCGGCCTCGGCGGTGGCCTCGAAGACGTCGGTCACGTGCCAGGCCGCGTCGACGACGATCCAGTGCGCGCCGTGCCGCCGGCCGTGCGCCGGCGTCCAGGGCAGGCCGAACGCGTCGGCGCAGACGATGACGGCGCCGCGGGCGCCGAGTTCGGCCTCGATCCCCGCCAGCGCCGCGGCCGGGTCGTCGGCCCCGGCGCGGACCAGGTCGAGCGGCGCGCCGTCCGCGCGCAGCCCGGCGGGCAGGTGCCGGAACACATACCGTCCGCCGCCCATCGGTTTGAGCGAGAGTCCCGCTCCGCTCCCGATCACCGGCAGCCAGTCCCGGCCGGTCCGCTCCAGATACCCGGCCATCGCGGCGCCGAAGCAGGACACCAGCGTCCCGTCGACGCCGGTCGGCGGCAGTGTGCGGCCCGAACCGCCGCCGGCTCCCTCGGCGGCCGCGCCGCCCGCGCCCTCAGCGGCGCCGATCCGGCGGATCAAGGCTCACCTCCGGATCCAGTTGCGCCAGCAGGCCGTCGGCGGTGGTGAGCCGGTCGTTGGAGTAGTTCAGCCGGGCCGACTTCAGGTCGCGGAACAGGCGCTCCACCGCGAGCGGGGAAGAACGCTGATAGCCGTGCCGGAGCCCGGTCAGGTCCATGAGCCGGTCGGCGGTGCCCATCAAGGTCTCCGAGGCGAACACCTTCAGACCGTTGATCCGCAGCTGGGCGTCGGTCGCGCGCAGCGCGCTCCCGCCGCGCGCGGCGTCCACCTCGTCGGCGACCGCCCGCACGTACGCCGCCACGGCGTCCAGGTCCATGCGGATCCGCGCGATCCGGTCCAGGACCAGCTCCGAGCTCAGGTCGAAGCCGGTGCGCCGCTTGGGGTCGCGCAGCATGCCCAGGACGTCCCGCGTCACCCCGGTCGCCGCGCCGAGCCAGCACGCCGCCCAGGCGACGTGCGCGAACGGGCCGAAGACGTCGGCCACCAGGTCGGCGAACCGGCCCGGCGTGCCCACCAGCTGGTCGGCCGGCACCTCGCCGTCCAGGGTCAGGGCGACGCTGTGCGTGGCGCGCATCCCCATCGGGTTCCAGTCGCCGCTGGTGCGCACGGTCAGCTGCTCGCGGTCGGCGTAGACCAGCGACACGGCGGTGTCCGCGGCGTCCTCGCCGTCGCGCAGGGTGATCAGGAACCCGTCCGCGTGCTCGCCGCCGGTCACGATCGGCGCCTCGCGGTGGATGCGCAGCCGGCCGTCCTGCCGGGTCAGGGGTGCGACGGCGGTGGTCAGATGCCCGCCCTTGCCGCTCTCGGTGGTGACCGAGGCGAGGTAGACCTCGCCGCGGGCGATCCGCGGCAGCAGCCGCTCGGCCAGCGCCGGAGGGGCCGCCGCGGCGAGCGCGGCGACCTGCTGGCAGTGCATGGCCCAGATCAGCGCCGCCGACAACGATCCGGCCGCCAGCTCCCGCGCGGTCCGGGCCAGCGTCGCCGCGTCCGCGCCGAGGCCGCCGTGCTCCACCGGCACCAGCAGGCCCATCAGCGGCGTCTCCCGCAGCGCGGCGAGGGCTTCGACCGGGAACGCCGCCGCCTCGTCGTCCTTCGCGGCGCTCTCCCGCAGCACCGGGGCCAGACGGCGGGCGATCGCCTCGGGTGCTTCGTGCGGCGGCGTCTCGGCGGTCATGCGGCGTCCTCACGGTCGGCCTCGTTGTCGGCGGCACCGTCGGCCGCGCTGCCGGACCGCGCGGCCTCGACGGTCCGCCACAGGCTGTCCGCCGATTGGAAGTTCTCGGCGCGCAACGCGTCGTCCGGCAGGGCCACGCCGAGGGCGTCTTCGAGCTCGAAGAGCAGCTCGACCGCGTTCAGCGAGTCCAGGCCGAGGTCGGCGAGCGTCCGGTCCGAGGGCAGGTCCTCACCCGCGCCGAGCAGGGGAAGGCGGCGCCGCAGGACGCCGGTGAAGACGGCATCGAATGTCATATCCGCTCCTTAACGGGGGTGCGGGTCAGGGTCAGGCGGGAGGCTGCGGCGGGCTGTCCCCCGCTGACCACCACCTCGACGGGGATCGGATAGCTGAGAAAGCCGAGCAGGCTCGCGGTGAGGCCGTAGGCGCCGGTGTTCGGGACGGCCACCAGGTCGCCCGGGCGCAGCCGCGGCAGATCGCGGCGGCGGCCCCACTGGTCGGCCGGGGTGCACAACGGTCCGGCGAGGTGGGTCTCGCCGTCGAACACCTCGCCATCGAGCACCGTGCGGGCGTCCGAGGCGTCCGAGGCCGCAGACGCCTCGTACACCTCGGCGGCCTCGGCGGCCGGTCCGGTCAGCGGCACCGGCTCCGGCTGCACGGCGGGCAGCCGTCGCAGCCCGGACAGGCCGCCGAGATGGTGGACACCGCTGTCGAGCAGCACATAGCGCTGCCCCTTGGACTCCTTGACGTCCACCACCGTCGTCAGCAGCGTCCCGCAGGACGCCACGAGATGGCGTCCGGATTCGAAGGAGACGATGGGCGACCCGCCGCGCCAGCCCGCAGCCCTTTGATCGAGCAGGGCCTCAAGGCGGGGACGCAGCGTCGGGAAGCTCGGGCGGGGCCCGGGGGCCGCGTACGGCGCGCCGAAGCCGCCGCCGAGGTCGAGCTCGTCGAAGGTGCGGTCCAGTGCCGCCGCCAGTTCGCCGCACATGTCCAGGGCGATGGCGAACTGGTCCAGCAGCGCGTCTTCGTCGGCCAGGTTCGTGCCCATATACAGGTGCAGGCCGCAGATGCAGGCGGACCGCGTCTGGAGGAACGGGGACGGGTCCTTCAGGACGGTCTGGAGGTCGACGCCGAATTTGGAGCTGACCCCGGTCATCGCCAGCCCGGTGCCGCCGGCCGGCCGGTCGGCGTTGATCCGCAGCAGGCAGTCGGCCCGGGTACCGGCGCGGCTCGCCGCGGCGTCCACGGTCAGCAGATCGCGGTGGGACTCCACGGAGAAGCGGCGGACGCCGGTTCGGAAGGCGACGTCGAGTTCTCCGGCGGTCTTGGCCGGGCCGCTGTAGGTGATCGACGCCGGGGCGAAGCCGGCGGCGAGTGCGGCGACCAGCTCGCCGGTCGAGCTGACTTCGGCGCGCAGCCCGGCCCGGGCGAACACCTCGGCCACCGCCGGATGCGGATTGGCTTTGAGCGAGTAGTGGAGGACCGACCCGGTCGGCAGGGCGTCGAGCAGGCCAGCGCAGGCGGCGGCGGCTTCGTCGAGGTCGTAGACGAAGCAGGGGGTGCCGTACCGGGCCGCTATCGTCCGCGGGTTCATCGTTCGACCGGCTGGGGTTCGCGCCGGTGGCGGCG
>JABFXP010000344.1 GCA_013361685.1 Catenulispora sp. | reverse complement strand
TCTGCCAGGGCGCCGGGCCGGCCGCGCCTCGGCGGGCATGGCGGCGGCGACGCTGGTCTCCCGGATCAGCGGCATGGCCGGGCAGCTGCTGCAGGCCGCGGCGCTGGGCTCGTCGGTGCTGGCCACCACGTTCACCGTCGGCAACACCCTGCCGAACATGATCTACTTCCTGCTCATCGGCGGCGCCCTGAACGCGGTGTTCGTGCCGCAGCTGGTGGCCGCCACGCGGCGCGATCCGGACGGCGGCGCGGCCTACGTGGACCGGCTGCTGACTCTGGTGTTCTGCGCGCTGCTGGCGGTCACGGCGGCGGCGATGGCGGCCGCGCCGTGGATCGTGGCGGCCTCGGCCGGCGGGCTGCGGCCGGACCAGCGGGCGCTGGCGGTGTCGCTCACCAGGTACTGCCTGCCGCAGATCTTCTTCTACGGCGTGTTCGCCACCGTCGGGCAGGTGCTGGGGGCGCGGGGCCGGTTCGGGCCGACGGCGTGGGCGCCGGTGCTGAACAACGTCGTGGTGATCACGGTGTTCGCGGGCTTCATCGCGGTCGGCGGGGTCGGCGCGAGCGGGACGCTGAGTCCCGCGCAGAGCATGTTCCTGGGTCTGGGCACCACCGCCGGGGTGGTGGTGCAGGCGGTGATCGTGCTGTGGTTCCTGCGGCGGTCCGGGATCCGGTTCCGGCCGCGGTTCGACTGGCGGGGCGCGGGGCTGGGCGCGGCCGGGTCGCTGGCGAAGTGGACGCTGGCCTACATGCTCGTCGGGCAGGCGGTGAACGTCCTGGTGATGCACCTGGCCTCGGCCGTCGACGCCGAGGCCGCGGCCCGCCGGCTGGACGACGGCGTCGGCTACGCGGCCTACTCGCGGGCCCAGGGGATCTGGATCCTGCCGCAGTCGGTGATCACGGTGTCGCTGCTGACGCTGCTGCTGCCCAGGATGAGCCGGGCCGCGGCCGACGACGACCCGGCGGCGGTGCGCGAGGACCTGTCCTTGGGCCTGCGGATGTCGGGCGCGGTGATCGTGCCGTGCGCGTTCGCGTTCCTGGCGCTGGGGCCGCAGATCGCCGGGGTGCTGTTCGGGCACGGGCAGACGCACGCCGAGCAGGCCCGCGGCATCGGCTACGTGCTCGCGGCGTTCGGGCTGGGCCTGATCCCGTTCTCGGCGCAGTACGTGATCCTGCGCGGCTTCTACGCCTTCGGCGACACCCGGACGCCGTTCACGATCGGGCTGGTGACCGGGGCGGTGAACGCGGCGATCGCGATCACGGTGTCGGCGACGGTCGGCGGCGTCCGCTGGCCGGTGATCCTGATGGCGGCCGGATACGGGCTGTCGTCGGCGGTCGGGCTGCTCTGGTCGGTGTGGCGGCTGCGGTCCCGGTTGACGGTGCGCGCCGGCGCGCCGGGGCGCGGGGTGGCGCGGGTCTACCGCCGGCTGGTCGCCGCCGGGGCGGCGGCCGCGGCGATCGGGTACTGCGCGGCGCAGGACGTGCACCGGCTGGCCGGGGACGCGGTGGCCGGGTCGCTGCTGGCGGCGGCGGCCGGGGGCGGTGCGCTGGTCGGCGTGTATGTGCTCTTGGCCAAGGCGCTGCGGATCGCGGAGGTGGATGTGCTGACCCGCCATGTGCGGCGGCGGATCGCGGCGCTTCGGTAGCCGTCACCTGACCAGCGCATACGGCCCCGGCCGAGCCGCGGGTCACGTCGCGGTCCGGGTTACCGTGAGGGAATGAGCAGGTCAGCCGTCCCCGCGGGGCTGCCGGTGATCGATCTGGCGCTGGCCGACGGGTCCGGCGCGGACCGGGCGCGGCTGCACGGGGCGCTGCGCGACGCCGCGACCGGCGTCGGCTTCTTCCAGTTGGTCGGCCATGGGGTGACCGAGGGTGCGACGGCGGCGCTGACCAGTGCGATGCGTGCGTTCTTCGCCCTGCCGGAGGTCGATCGGCTGGCGGTGAGCAATCTCAACTCGCCCCACTTCCGGGGCTACACGCGCACCGGTGACGAGCAGACCGCCGGCGTCCGGGACTGGCGGGACCAGCTCGACATCGGCACGGAGTCGCCGGCGCGTGTGCCCGGGCCCGGCGAGCCGGCGTACTGGTGGCTGCAAGGGCCGAACCAGTGGCCGCCGGCGTTGCCGGAGCTGCGGACGGCGGCGCTGGCGTGGATCGACGGGCTCGCGGGGGTCTCGGCCCGGCTGCTGCACGAACTCCTGGCCTCGATCGGCGCGCGCCCGGACTTCTACGACGCCGCGTTCGCGGGCCGTCCGCATCTGCATCTGAAGCTGGTGCGGTACCCCGGCACCGCGCCGGACGGCGCCGAGCAGGGTGTCGGCACGCACAAGGACTACGGCTTCATCACTTTGTTGTTGCAGGACGCTGTCGGCGGCTTGCAGGTGCAGCGTCCGGACGGCGCGTTTCTGGACGTGCCGCCGCTGCCGGGCGCGTTCGTGGTGAATCTCGGTGAGTTGCTGGAGGTGGCGACCGACGGCTATCTGAAGGCGACGAGCCATCGCGTGGTCAGCCCGCCGGGGGCGAGTGAGCGGTATTCGGTGCCGTTCTTCTACAACCCGCGTCTGGACGCGCACATCGAGCCGCTGGAGTTCCCGCACTCGCACCATGCGCCCGGTGCGACGGACGATCCGTCGAATCCGCTGTATGCGGAGTTCGGGCGGAATGAGTTGAAGGGGTATGTGCGGGCGCATCCTGAGGTGACGCGGCGGTTCCATCCGGAGCTGCTGGCGGAGTGAGGGAGTAAGGGTTCTACGTCGTCGCGGCTGCCGCGGGGGCCGTGGCCGCCGTGCGTGGGCGGTGGGGGTCCACCGCGGTCGTCACGGCCACAGATGCCATGAGCAGTGCCGCACCGCCGGCCGCGACCAGGGCGATCACCGTCGTGTCGGGGGTGAAGTGCAGGTGGAGGCGGGTGGCCGCGAGCGCGACGAGCGTGATCGGCAGAGTCGTGGCCAGCATGCCGACTCTGGTGTAGCCGAAGCGGACGAACAGCGGGAACTGGATCGCCACGGCCAGCGCGAACGCGGCCCAGGACAGCGACACGATCGTGGCGACCGTGTGTCCGGAGAACGAGATGTGCTGCCAGCGGGCCAGGATCAGGGCCGCGGGGGTTCCGATGCCGGCGGTGGCGGTGAAGATCGCCAGCGCCCACAGGTAGTGGCCGAGCAGGAGCGAGCGGCGGGTCAGGGGCAGGACCGCGTACAGGGTCTCCAGGTCGGCGCGGTCGGAGACCATGAACGGGTAGCCGGCGGTGTTCGAGGCGCACAGCAGGATCAGCCCCGGCACGAGGACTTCCGGCCGGTTGACCATGATCGCCATGACCAGCAGCGGCGTGAGGAGGAGTTGGCGGCGGTAGGGCGCGACGGTGCGCACGTCCAGCAGCGCGACGCGGGCGGAGTCGGTCATGAGTACTCCTTGGCCCGGGCGCGGCCGGGTGCCGGCGATCCGATGTGGACGGCGATCTCCTCCAGGCTGGGCCGCTCGATCACGACGCGGTCGCCGAGCAGGCCGGCGTCCTCGGTGGCGACGAGCGCCTCGGCGGCGACGCCGGTGCGGCGCAGGCCGATGAGCGGGACGCCGACGACGTCCGCGAAGTCGTCGGGGCCGCCGCGCACGATGCGGTAGCCGTCCAGGACCTCGTCCTTGGTCCCGGTGGCGACGATCCGGCCGTCGTGGACGAGCGTCAGGTAGTCGCCGATGCGCTCCAGGTCGGAGGTGATGTGGGTGGAGAACAGGATGCTGTGGCGCTCGTCGGTGAGGAAGTCGCCGAGGATCGCGGACAGCTCGTCCCGGGCCACGGGGTCCAGGCCGCTGGTG
This sequence comes from Catenulispora sp., assembly GCA_013361685.1. GTDB lineage: Bacteria > Actinomycetota > Actinomycetes > Streptomycetales > Catenulisporaceae > Catenulispora. Next base: position 11,202 of record JABFXP010000344.1, on the reverse strand, counting down.
GGCTCGTCGAAGACGAGCAGCCGCGCGCGGTGGGACAGCGCGATCGTGATCATCAGCTTCACGGCCATGCCGCGGGACAGGTCCTTCACCCGGGCCCGGGGGTCCAGGCCGAAGTCGGCCAGCAGGTCGTGGTAGCGGGCGGTGTCCCAGCGGTCGTAGAAGGGCTCGACGGCCCGCTCCACCTCGGTCAGGCGCCACTCCCCCACGAGATAGCTGTGGTCGAGCACCACTCCGACGTCCTGCCGCAGGGCGACCGGGGTCGGGACGCGGTGGCCGAGCACCTCGATCTCGCCCCGGTCAATGCGCTGCATCCCCAGCAGGCACCGGATGGACGTGGTCTTGCCGGCGCCGTTGGCCCCGACGAAACCCATGACATAGCCCTGCGGCAGCGAGAAACTGACGTCTCGCAGCCGGAACCGGCCCACCGTGGCGTGTACGCCGCGGAAGGCGAAGGCGTGTTCCGGATCCACCGGCGGATCCCCCTCCCTGCATCGTGTCGACCGGCGAGCGGAGGTCAGGAAGCGGCTTCCTGCTGCTCGGCCCGGATCAGGGTGTCGAGGATCTCGACCAGGTCGTCGCGGCCCAGCCCGGCCGGGCGCGCGGCGTCCAGCGCGGCCTGGAGCCCGGCCTCCACCTGCCGGATCCGCTGCTCGCGCAGCAGTTCGCGGTCCAGCGGCTGGACGAAGGCGCCCTTGCCGGGCACCGTCGCGATGAACCCCTCGGCTCCCAGTTCGGCGTACGCCCGGGTCGTGGTGATCACGCTGATCCGCAGGTCGCGCGCCAGGGCGCGGACCGAGGGCAGGGCGGCGCCCTCGGCGAGTTCGCCGCCGAGGATCGCCGTCGCGATCTGTTCCTTGATCTGCTCGTAGAGCGGCACCTGTGAGCTGTTCGACAGGACGACTCGCATGGCACCTCTCCGTCACCCGCTTCATCTGTACATGGCCAATATATACAGTCAGTACGGTGGGGGCGCAAGGATGTAAGTGCTCTGCATCATGGGAGGCAGCGTGTAACGGGAAGCGGCGCGCCGGACATTGGTCTAGGCGTGGGAGGTTCACCATGCCAACGGATCAGGCCCAAGACCCCGGAACCCGCTTCGCGGCCGTCTATCAGGAGTACTACGGGCACATAGAGAGATACGCCGCACGGCGGGTGCCGTACGACGACGTCGCGGACGTGGTGGCGACCACGTTCCTGGCGGCGTGGCGGCGGTTCGACGATCTCCCGGCCGCGCCGCTGCCCTGGCTGTACGGCACCGCGCGGCGGGTCGTGGCCAACGGACATCGGGGGCGGGCGCGGTGGGAGGCGCTGGTCGGCAGGGCTGCCGAGCAGGCGGTCGCGGCGGATCCGGACCATGCGGACCGGGTGTGCGGGGCGGTGCAGGTCGCCGGGGCGCTGCGGCTGCTGTCGGAGGCTGATCGCGAGTTGCTGCTGCTGACGGAATGGGATCAGCTCAGCATCGGGGAGGCGGCCGCTGTCGTCGGGTGCAGCGCCTCGACCGCGCGGGTGCGGCTGCACCGGGCGCGGCGGCGGCTCGCACGCCACCTGTCCGCGACCGCCGACGACGCCGATACGGCGCCACGACCGTCGCCCGCCCACTTCGAAACCGAGCCGTCGGAAGGGACTGGAAGAGCATGAGACGCACATTCACGCAGGCGCGGGAAGGCCTGGCGGCGTTGGATCCGGCTCAGTGGCTGCCGGAGCGGTCGCAGGCGGCGAGGTCCGCGGATCTGGAGGCGATTCTCGACGGGACGTACCGGCCTGTCGGTGAGATGGCAGAACACTTCGATGGCCGCCGTCCGTTGTCGCGGCGGGCGACGCTGACGCTCGCCGGCGCGGTGACGGTGTCGGCGGTCGCCGTCGCAGTGTTCGAATTCGGGTCGGGGACCACGGCCGCGCAGGCCGCGACGCCCGAAGCGCTGACGTACAAGAGCGAACGCGACGGCGTCGGCGTGAAGGCCCGGCTGGCGGCGATCGCCGACCGCGCCGCCGCCCAGCCCGACACGGCGGGCCGGGGCAGCTACGATCACCTGCGCTATCAGGAATGGGTCCTGGCCAGCCGCACCGACGGACGACAGGTCACCTCCAAGGTCGTCCCCCAACAGTTCGAACAGTGGCTGACCATCGACGGGAGCGGGAAGTCGGTGCGCACCGTTCCCGGAACGGATCAGGCACCGGAGGTCCTGAACCTGTCCGGACCCGGGATGTGGGCCGGCGAGCGTCCGCCGACCGACCCCGCCGCGCTGGCCGGCTGGCTGAGCCGGGGGCATCCGCCGCAGAACGGTCCCGAGGAGACCATCGTGGCGATCACCGATCTGGTGAAGCTGCAAGTGCTGAGCCCGGCCGCCCGGGCCGCCGTGCTGCGGGTGCTCGGGGACGTGCCCGGCCTGGTCGACCAGGGGACGACCACGGACCGGGCCGGGCGGCCGGCCGTCGCGTTCGCCGTCGAGGGCGGCCACTCGGGGCTGCCGACGCGCTACACCGTGCTCGTCGATCCGGCGACCGGCGCGATCCTCGGCCACGAGCAGACCCTCACGCGGTCGGCCGGAGACCTGAACGTCCCCGTCCCGTCGGTCATCGGCTACGACCTGTTCCTGGTCGCCGAACGCACCGACCACCTGGGCTGACAGCCTCCCGGGAATGGCCCCGCCCGGGCCGGCGTTGCCCTTCGCGGCAGATCATGCAGTACGGATCAAGCCATGCAGCTCATGCAGCACAGCTCAGGCACCGCACGGACCGCTCCGGCCCGGGAGACGAGGGATCGATGAAGTACTCGCTGCTCGACGTCGCGGCGGTCGCGCCCGGCGAGCATCCGGCCGAGGCCCTGCACGGGGCCGTGCCGCTGGCGCGGGCCGCCGCCCGGTCCGGCTACCAGCGGGTCTGGTACGCCGAGCACCACAACATGCCGGCCATCGCCTCGGCCGCGACCAGCGTGGTGATCGCGCATGTCGCCGCGCACACCGAGGGCATCCGGCTGGGCGCCGGCGGCGTGATGCTGCCGAACCACTCGCCGCTGGTGATCGCCGAGCAGTTCGGCACGCTGGCGGCGCTGCACCCGGACCGCATCGACCTGGGGCTGGGCCGCGCGCCGGGCACCGATCAGGCGACGCTGCGGGCGCTGCGGCGGGGCCCGGAGTCGGCGGACGCCTTCCCACAGGACGTGCTGGAGTTGCAGGGCTACCTGAGCGGACAGACCCGGATCCCCGGGGTGCGGGCCACGCCGGGCGACGGGTCGCAGGTGCCGCTGTACATTCTCGGCTCCTCGCTGTTCGGAGCGCAGCTGGCCGCGGCGCTGGGGCTGCCGTACGCGTTCGCGTCGCATTTCGCGCCCGACGCGCTGGAGGCGGCGACCGAGATCTACCGCGAGGAGTACCGGCCCAGCGAGGCGAATCCGGAGCCGTACCTGATCGTGGCGGCGAACCTGATCGCGGCGCCGACCGAGCAGGAGGCGCGGACGCAGTTCCTGGCCGCGCAGCGCTGGCGGGCGCAGCGGTTCCTGGTCCGCAACGGGCCCGAGCTCAGCGCCGATGAGCTGGACGAGCTGCTGGCCACCCCGGCGGGCGACCACGTGAAGAACATGATGCGGGTGACGGCCGCGGGGACGCCGGAGCAGGTGGCCGGGTACATCGAGCGGCTCGCGGCGCGCACCGCGGCCGACGAGGTGATGCTCGCGCCCGCCTCGCCCCAGCGCGCCGAGCGGATCCGCGCGGTGGAGCTGGTGCCGGCGCCGGCGTTGCAGGCTTCCTGACCGCCGGCGGCCCCGAGTCGCCCCCCGAGCCGGCCGGGTTTGTCAAAGACAGACTCGTCGAAGTCGTTACCAAGACGGCCCAACCGGCTGGCGCCGGGGCCGCCGGGCCGCCAAGGTGGAAGCCATGGTGGACGCTGGCATGCGCGACGGACGACGGAATCGGGGCGGCTCGCGGGGCGCCTTCGGGGCGGGAACGCCTTCGCGGTCCCGCGCGCGGCGGCGCGGCCTCTCGGCGCTGGCGCTGCTCGCGGCGGCCGGGCTGCTGGCGGGGGCGTGCTCGAGCAGCGGCTCGAAACCGTCGGCGGCCACCACCGGTACGGGCACAGCGACGACCAGCCCCACCCCGACGGCGACCACGCCGACGACGAGCCCGACGACCGGGACCACGAGCCCGGCGACGCCGACGACACCGACGACGACGCCGACCACCCCGCACACCACGCCGACGGCCACCACGCCGGCTGTACCGCCCGCGACCACCACCCCCGGCGCCCCGTCGAACCTCACGCTGCAACAGCAGGCCGGCCAGCGCGTCATCTACTCCTACCAGGGCCTGACCCCGCCGCAGCACCTGCTGGACTTGATCCGCCAGGGCCGCGCGGCCGGCGTCATCTTCTTCGGCGGCAACATCTCCAGCCGCTCCCAGATCGCCGGCGTGATCACCCAGCTGCGCCAGGCGCAGGCGCAGAGCCCGGTGCATCTGCCGCTGCTGCTGATGACCGACCAGGAGGGCGGCATCGTCAAGCGGCTGCCCGGGCCGCCGGACGTCTCGGCGAAGCAGATCGGCCAGAGCGCCGACCCGGTCGGGGCGGCGACCAGCGCCGGCGCCGCGGCCGGCGGCAATCTGGCCGGCGTGGGCATGAACCTCAACCTGGCGCCGGTCCTGGACGTCTCGCGGACCCCCGGCGACTTCATCGACGCCACCCAGCGCTCGTTCGGCGAGAACCCCAACCAGGTGGCCAAGCTGGGCGCCGCGTTCATCAGCGCCCAGCAGAACACCGGCGTGGCCGCCACCGCCAAGCACTTCCCCGGCCTGGGCTCGGCCCCGGCCGGCTCCAACACCGACCTGCGGCCGGTGACGCTGACGGTGTCGCTGGACAACCTGCGGAACGTCGACGAGTTCCCCTACGGCGCCGCGATCAACAGCGGTGTGAAGTTGGTCATGCTGTCCTGGGCGGTCTACACCAGCCTGGACGCCAACCACCCGGCGGGGATGTCCTCGACGATCGTGCAGCAGGAGCTGCGCGGCCGGGTCGGGTTCAAGGGCGTGACGATCACCGACGCGCTGGAGGCCGGGGCGTTGCAGGCCTACGGCGGAGCCGGGAACCGCGCGTTCTCGGCGGCGGCGGCCGGGATGGACCTGCTGCTGTGCTCCTCCGGCGACCCGGCGCAGGGTGACGCGGCGGCTCAGGCGCTCGTGGACGCGGTGAACAGCGGGAAGCTGAGCCGGTCGGGGTTCGACGCCGCGCTGGGCCGGGTGAACGCTCTGCGGGGCGGGCTGAAGTAGGGACGCTCCGGGGCCAACACTCTGACATCTGTTCGACATCGCGGCGCCGACAGCAGATCAGAGCCATGTCGGCTTCCCGTAAAGCCCTGTCGATCGTTAGAATTTCGGGCGGGGGTGCATCTCACCGGGGGCCCGGCACGGTCGGGCGAGGTGTCGCGCGGCCACAGCGACCGCGTCGGAAAGTGCCCTGCGACAGTTCTGGCACCATCTGGACCGCTTCGGTAGGGACACGACAGCATGAGCACACCGTCTGACAACCAACAGCCGGAGCAGCCCCGCCCCTGGCGGGCCGACGACCAGCGGGAACGCGACGCCGGCGGGCACCCGGCCCTGCACCCGGCGCCGCCGCCGATGTCGTCGCCGTACGGGGCGCCGCTGTCGAGCAACGAGAGCAACAGCGGCGACTCCTCCCAGCGGCAGCCGCTGCGGTTCCCGCGCCCGGAGGGCGACCAGTTCTGGGGCCCGGGGCAGAACCCGCCGCCCTATGCCGCGCCGTCCGGCGGCGGCACGGGCGGCACCGGCGCCACGATCCCGCCGCGGGCGCCGACCGGGCAGGAGTGGGGCAGCCGCAACGAGACGTTCTTCCTGCCGCCGCAGTTCTCGTACAACCCGGACCAGAAGCAGCCGGAGGTCGCGCCGGCACCGGCCCCGAAGCGCAGCCGGCGGACGATGCTGATCGCCGCGGCCGGCGCCGCCGTGGTGCTGGCCGGGGCGGTCGCCGGGGGCGTCATCCTGTTGTCGCACAAGAACTCCGACAACCCCACCGCCATCACCACGCCGTCCAACGACAAGGTGGCCTCCGACACCAAGACGGCCAAGCCCGTGACCACCGGCACCACCCCGGCCTGGTCGGTGCGGGTCAGCAACCCGGACCCGGTGGCCAAGACGGTCGTCGGCAGCTGGGTGGTCAACGACCACGCCGTGGTCCGCGCCGACCCCGCCGGCCTGCAGGCCTACGACACCGAGACCGGCCGCGGGCTGTGGATCTACACCACGCCGGACCCGAACTCGCCGATCTGCGACGTCAGCTCCTCGGTGCAGGGCAAGATCGCCGTCATCCGGACCGGACCGAAGGACAACTGCACCACCGCCACCGCCATCGACGCCGAGAGCGGCCACGTGCTGTGGACCGCCCCGATCCCCGGCGGCACCACCACCCCGTCGGCCGTCATCGGCGACGACACGGTCGTCGCCTCGGCCGGGAACATGATCACGGTGTGGAACGCCGGGGACGGCAAGAAGCTCTGGGACCTCGACCTGGGCAAGGCCAACCCGCCGTGCCGGGTGATCCAGACCGGTGTGCAGGCCGCGTCGGTCGCCGTCCTCGCCGACTGCGGCAAGGGCACGACGGTCCTGATGAAGGACGCCCACAACGGCGCCGACCGCTGGCAGACGCCGCTGCCGCCGGACGGCGCCCCGAACGCGCACCACGCCCTGCTGCAGGCGGCCGGCCCGACCATGGTGCACGTCCAGGCCACCCCCAGCGGCGCGCCGCCGGTGGACGCCTACTACACCCTCAACGATCAGGGACAGCTCCAGCCGGTGATCTTCGGCCTGGGCGACTTCGGCCAGCTGGAGCCGCGCGTGGGCCCGAAGGCCCACGAACTCGCCCACCTGGCGGGCAACACCCTGATCGAACCGGTCGCCGTGAAGAACCCGGCCGTCGGCGACCCGCCGCCGGCCGGCCTGGTCGCCTTCGACGTGACCTCCGGCAAGGTCCTGTGGAAGTCGCCGGCGCTGACCGGCGCCCCGGCCACGATCGTGGCCGTGAACAACGACCGGGTGCTGGTCCTGGACCCCGGGAAGGCGAACACCGCGCCGGGCGCGCAGCTGGTGCAGTTCTCGACGGCGGACGGGACCCCGGGCGCCTCGCCCGTCAAGGACCCGCTCGGCCCGGACTGGGCCGGCGCGTCGGCGGCGTACCTGGTCGGAGACCGGCTGGTGCTGGTGCCGGCGACGGTCCGCAAGGACGCCGCGGTCATGGCGTTCGCGCTGAAGTCGTAGCCGAACGGCGACGCGGGCGCCGCACCGCGAACGAAGGAGCGGCGCCCGAGACCAAGGCGACGGCGGTGACTGGCCGAAGCCAACCTGATGCTCTACCCGATTGAGCTACCGCTCCCCCCAGGGGAAGCGAGCCGGACTCGAACCGGCAACCATCAGATCCAGAAGTAACCGCCATCTGCGCACCGGGCGCCGCAGTAAGCCCTCTGCGGTGGTGCGTCGTTCACGGTAGCCGTCCAGACGCTCGCGCGTCGAGCGGTTATGCGTTGCGCGTGTTCACTATGAGACCCCTGATACAGGAGGGACTCAAGTGAGTAACATCGAGCATTGATTCTCCTCGCCCGGGGAAGGGGTCCCCCTGACCCCATCCACCGGTTTCGAGAGGAACAGCCATGGCGAACAAGCGCACGTTCACCGCCGCCGTCGCGGCGCTGGCCTGCACCGCCCTGCTGACGGCGGCGACTGGTTGCAGCTCCGGTGGAGGAGGCGGCGGCAAGGCCAAGAGCGGGCCGATCAAGATCTGGTACTCCAACAACGCGCAGGAAGTCAGCTGGGGCAAGGCGACGGTGGCGGCGTGGAACCAGGCGCATCCGGACCAGCAGGTCACCGGCGAGGAGATCCCGGCCGGCACCAGCTCCGAAGAGGTCATCACCGCGGCGATCGCCGCGGGCAACGCGCCGTGCCTGGTCTTCAACGGCTCGCCGTCGGCCGTCTCGGGCTGGGTGAAGCAGGGCGGGCTGGTGCCGCTCAACGACTTCGCCGACGGCGCCTCCTACACCGAGGCGCGCAGCGGGGCGTCGGTGGCCGCCGAGTACAAGAGCTCTGACGGCAAGTACTACCAGCTGCCGTGGAAGAGCAACCCGGTCATGATCTTCTACAACAAGGACATGTTCAAGGCCGCCGGCCTGGACCCCGACCATCCGGCGCTGTCCACCTACTCGGACTTCCTCGACGCCGCGCAGAAGCTCACCGCCTCCGGCGGCGCGCAGTACGCCATCGCGCCGGCGCCGACCAACGAGTTCTTCCAGAACTGGTTCGACTTCTACCCCCTGTACATCGCCGAGAGCGGCGGCAAGGCGCTGGTGGAGAACAACAAGGCGACCTTCGACGACGCCGCGGGCAAGGCCGTGGCCGACTTCTGGGCGCAGATCTACGCCAAGAACCTGGCGCCGAAGGAGAAGTACAACGGCGACGCCTTCGCCGACAAGAAGGCCGCGATGGCGATCGTCGGGCCGTGGGCGATCTCGGTGTACGGGTCCAAGGTGAACTGGGGCGCGGTGCCGGTGCCGACGTCGACCGGGATGAGCGCCGACCAGATCCACACCTTCGCCGACTCCAAGACCGTCTCCCTGTTCAGCGCGTGCAAGAACCGGCAGACCGCGTGGGACTACCTGAAGTTCGCGACCAGCCAGGACAACGACGGCGCGCTGCTGACCACCACCGGCCAGATGCCGCTGCGCACCGACCTGCCGACCGTCTACGCGTCCTACTTCAGCGCCCACCCCGAGTACACGCTGTTCGCCCAGCAGGCCGCCCGGACCGTCGACGTCCCGAACGTCGCCAACGGCGTGACCATGTGGCAGGACTTCCGCAACGGCTACCTGAAGTCCGTCGTCTTCGGCCAGCAGTCCACCGCTGACTGGCTGCACGCCGCGGCCGGGACCGTCGGCTCCGACATCGCCAAGTAGGGGGCGCCATGTCCCGCGCCCCGCGCGGCGGACCGCGCTCCAAGACGCTCATCGGCCTGTACCTCGTCGCGCCCTACGCGGCGTATCTGGTGATCGTCTACGCGGTGCCCGTCATCCAAGGCGTCCGCATCTCGATGCTCGACTACGTCTACGCCGCGCCCGGCGCCGACGTGCCACAGCCGTTCATCGGGCTGAAGAACTATCGCAGCGCCCTGTCGGATCCGCAGCTGCGCCGCTCCTTCCTGAACATCCTGGAGTTCCTCGCCATCAACGTGCCCCTGACGGTCGTGCTCGGGCTGACGCTCGCCGCCGTACTGGCCAAGCTGACACGGATGAAGACGTTCTTCCGCTCGGCGTTCTTCGTGCCCTACGTCACCGCGAGTATCGCCGTGATCGGCGTGTGGTACTTCCTGTTCAGCCAGAGCGGGCTGATCAACCACGTCATGGGCGGCTGGGCGCCGAATCCGTCGTGGCTGGTGAACTCCAAGCTGGCGATGGTCGTCATCGCCCTGGAGGTGACGTGGAAACAGCTCGGCTTCTACGTCCTGCTCTATCTCGCCGGAGTGCTGCTGATCCCTGGTTCGCTGTACGAGGCGGCGAGCATCGACGGCGCCGGGGTGGTCCGGCAGTTCCGCGCGATCACGGTGCCGGCGGTCCGGAACGTCACCATCCTCGTCACCACGCTGGCGCTGATCGTCGGCGCCAACTTGTTCACCGAGCCGTATCTGCTCACCAACGGCGGCGGCCCGAACGGCGCGTCGATGTCGCCGGCGCTGCTGATCTACCAGAACGGCGTGGAGCAGGGCAAACCCGGGATCGGCGCGGCGATCGGCATCCTGCTGACGCTGTTCGTGCTGCTGGTGGCCGGGGCCGGACGCGGCGTGCAGTGGCTCTTCCAGCGCGGTGAGGACCGCGGGCCGCGCCGGGCGGCGGACCGCGGACCGGGAGCCGCATCCGGTCGGGGCCGGACCGCGGACGGCGGACAGGGAGCGACGGCATGAACAGAACCCTGCAACGGCTGGTCACCTACGGTTTCGTCTTCATCGGCGCGGTGGCCAGCATCTTCCCGCTGTACTACATGGTCGTCGGCTCCTTCCAGCTCAAGACCGACAGCGCCTTCAGCGGCCTGATCCCCCGCCCGGGCAACCTCGGCCTGACCAACTACCGCGAGGTGAACAAGGCCATCTCGCTGCTCCCCTCGCTCGGCAACTCGGCGGTCTTCACGCTGGGCACCGTGGTGCTGACCATCGTCATCGGGCTGCCCGCCGGCTACGCGCTGGCCCGCCTGCGGTTCCCCGGCAAGGGGGCGGTGGCCGGCGGGCTGATCCTGGTCCTGGTGCTGCCGTTCCAGGTGCTGATGATCCCGCTCTACATCCTGGTGGTGCGGGACTACGGGCTGGCCGACAACTTCGTCGGGATGATCCTGCCGTTCGCGGTCAACGCCACGGCGGTGCTGATCTTCCGGCAGTTCTTCGTCGCGCTGCCGGACGAGCTGTTCGACGCCGCGCACATCGACGGCGCCGGGGAACTGCGGACCCTGATGCTGGTGGCGGCGCCGCTGACGAAACCGGCGATCATCACGGCGTCGGTGATCACGTTCATCGGGCCGTGGAACGAGTTCCTGTGGCCGTTCCTGATCACCAAGAAGCACTCCATGCAGCCGCTGGCGGTGTCGCTGGGTGAGTACGTGTCCACCAACGCCGCCACCGCCACGAATCCGTACGGGGTGATCCTGGCCGGGGCGTGCGTGCTCGCGGTGCCGGTGATCGCGCTGTTCCTGGTGGCGCAGCGGCACTTCACGTCGGCGGCGCTCGGGAGCGGGGTGAAGGAGTGAGAGTGGGGTCAGTCGGTGCGGTCAGTCGGTGCCGACGGGGTCGGCGAGGTCGGTGACGGTGGTGCCGTCGGCGGCGCCGGCGGGATCGGCGGGGTCGGCGGCCTGGAGGAGGTGGGCCAGAGCGGTTCGTGAGGAGACGTTCAGCTTGCGGTAGATGCGGGCGAGGTGCGTTTCCACCGTGCGATGGCTGAGGAACAACTGCTCGGCGATGGCGCGGCTGCGGCGGCCGGTGGCGACCAACGCGGCTATCTCCTGCTCGCGCGCGGTGAGCAGGGCCCTGACATCGGAGTGCAGGGGGTCGGCCGGCGGGGTCGGGGCGCCGGCCGGCGTCGGCCCGGCCGGCGTCGCTGTGGCCGGGGTCGAGGTGGGGATCGGGATCGGCGTCTGGATCGGCGTCTGGATCGGCGTCTGGGTCTGCGTCACG